>NZ_JBHJZH010000012.1:107107-164861 GCF_042270935.1 Pseudarthrobacter sp. NPDC055928 | reverse complement strand
CCCACCGGACCCCAGCCTGTCCTGATCTCCCTGGCCATCACCCGGGAACTGGACCTCAAAGGCTCCTTCCGGTTCAATGACGAGATCGACGACGTCATCACCGCCCTCGCCGACGGCACCCTGCACATCAACCCCGTCATCACCCACGACTACCCGGTGGACCAGGCCCTCGAAGCCTTCGACGTCGCCCGCAAATCCGCCGAATCAGGGAAAGTACTCCTCAGCTTCGGCGGGGCCTAGAAAGTGTTCGTGCTCAGTCCCGGCGGACGGGGATGAAAACCCTGGGCTGGTCCGTCCAGGTGTCCGACATGCGCAACATCGTGCGGCGCATGATCCTTTCCGAGGCCGCCCTGGCCGCAGGGGCATCCCCGGCGGCTACGGCCTCGGCCAAGTCAACGTGCCACTGCAGCGCGCCCTCATGCGGATGGTCCGGCATGAGGCCGTGCACTGTCCGGCCCGTCAACGTCTCGGCCACCTGGCCCATCAGGTTGGCGAACATTTCGTTGCCGGACCCGGAGAGCAGGACCGAATGGAAGGCGATGTCCAGTTCCAGGAACCGCGGTACGTCGCCCGAGTGGCCGGCATCGCGCAGGTCGTGGGCAATGTCCACCAGTTCCCGGCGGAGGTGTGCCGGCGCGTTCTGGGCGGCCAGTTCCGCCGCTGCCGGTTCGACGGCGGAGCGAAGCTCGGCAAGGGAGCGCAGCTGGGCTCCCCTGCCCTCGCCGGAGAGCCGCCAGCGGATCACCTGCGCGTCGAAGGGGTTCCAGCGGTTCGACGGCAGGACCTTTATTCCGACGCGTTTGGTCGTCTCGACAAGCCCCAGGGACTGCAGCACGCGCACTGCTTCGCGGATGACCGAACGGGAGACCTTCAGTTCGTCCTCCAACTGCTCCGCCAGCATGATGTGGCCGGCAGGAAGTTCGCCGGCGACAATCCGGGTGCCGAGGTTCTCAATGGCACGGTGGTGCAGGCTGGTCGACATGAACATAAGCCTAGTGCGATTCCTGCTCATCGATCTGCCAGCCAGGACAGCCGGGGAGCCTCGCGGGAGCAGGCGTCCTACACTGGCTGTGATACCCGGCATTCCACAAAGTGGGCGCCACTTTCCTGAATGCCGCCCGAATATATATGCTTTATTCGGATCCCTTGGTTCGTAACTGCATGCTCCGCTGCCAAACGCGGGGCCACCTGCACATCCATTGCACAGAAATGAATTGGAGTTTTTGATGTCAGCACACATCGGTGTCACCGGCCTTGCGGTGATGGGAGCCAACCTGGCGCGTAACCTTGCCCGGAACGGCTTCACGGTTGCCCTGCACAACAGGTCGGTAGAAAAGACTGACGCACTGCTGGAGAAGCACGGCACGGACGGCGATTTTGTCCGGACCGAGACGCTGCAGGAACTGGTCGACTCCCTGGAGAAGCCGCGCCGCGTCCTCATCATGGTCAAGGCAGGCAAGCCGGTTGACTCTGTCATCGAGCAGCTGGAGCCGCTGCTGGAAGCCGGCGACATCATCATCGACGCCGGCAACTCCCATTACGAGGACACCCGCCGCCGCGAAGCCGCCCTGGCCAAGAAGGACCTGCACTTTGTGGGCGTTGGCGTTTCCGGCGGCGAAGAAGGCGCCCTGAACGGACCGTCCATCATGCCGGGTGGTTCCAAGGAGTCCTACAAGGCCCTTGGCCCGCTGCTGGAGAAGATTTCCGCGAAGGTCGACGGCGAGCCTTGCTGCGCCTGGGTTGGCACTGATGGCGCCGGCCACTTCGTCAAGATGGTCCACAACGGTATCGAATACGCCGACATGCAGGTCATCGGCGAGGCATTTGACCTCCTTCGCTCCGGCGCAGGCATCGAGCCGGCCGAACAGTCCAAGATCTTCACCGAGTGGAACAAGGGCGACCTCTCCTCCTTCCTGATCGAAATCTCCGCCGAGGTCCTGGGCCATGTCGACGCCAAGACCGGCAAGCCCTTCGTTGACGTTGTCGTCGATGCCGCAGGCCAGAAGGGTACCGGTCGCTGGACCGTCATCTCCGCCCTGGAACTCGGCTCCCCGGTCTCCGGAATCGCCGAGTCCGTGTTCGCCCGCGCCCTGTCCTCCCAGGCTGAACAGCGCAGGCTCGGGCAGGAACTGCTGGCCGGCGAGGAAGCCTCCGTGGAAATCCCCGACACCTTCGTCGAGGACGTCCGCCAGGCGCTGTACGCTTCCAAGCTGGTCTCCTATGCCCAGGGCCTGGACATGCTGACCTCCGCCGCCAAGGAGTACGGCTGGGACCTGAAGCTGGACGAAATTGCCTCCCTGTGGCGCGCTGGCTGCATTATCCGTGCTGAACTGCTCAAGGACATCACCAAGGCCTACGCCGCTGACGAAAAGCCCGCCAACCTGCTGTTCGCGCCGGCTTTCACCAAAGCCATCGCAGAGGCACTGCCGGCTTGGCGCCGCGTGGTCGCCACCGCCGTCCAGCTGGGCATTCCCGTGCCGGTGTTCTCCTCCTCGCTCGCGTACTACGACGGCCTGCGCCGCAAGCGCGTCGCTGCCGCCCTGATCCAGGGCCAGCGGGACCTCTTCGGAGCCCACACCTATGGCCGTGTCGACGCCGAGGGCACATTCCACACCCTGTGGGGCGAAGACAAGTCCGAGATTGAAGCAGTAGACACGCACTAGTTTCGGCAGGCGCCATTGCGTCACGCCATGGCACCTCCGGCCGGCAGTTCCCGCTACTCTGGGAGCTGTCGGCCGTTGCTGTTTTCGGGGGCAACTGCGGTATCCGCCGAGCGAGGGAGTCCAGCATGGCCCAGCCAGTAGCATTCGTTACCGGAGCTTCCACGGGGATCGGCTTCGAAGCGGCCAGGAAACTGGCCGGCCACGGCTTCACGGTCTATGCCGGAGCCCGCCGCGTGGACCGGATGGAACCATTGACAGCCCTCGGAGTCCATGTCCTGCCGCTCGACGTGACAGACGAGGAATCGATGAGTGCCGCCGTCGGCCGTGTCCTGGAGGAACGTGGACGGATCGACGTCCTGGTGAACAATGCCGGGTACGGCTCATTCGGCGCCCTGGAAGACGTCGAACTCGCCGAAGGGCGCCGCCAGTTCGACGTCAACGTCTTCGGGCTGGCGAGGATGACCCAACTTGTTTTGCCGGCGATGCGGAAGGCGGGCCAGGGACGGATCATCAATATCTCATCCATCGGTGGCAAATTCTATGAGCCGCTCGGCGCCTGGTACCACGCCACGAAGTTCGCCGTGGAGGGCATGAGCGACGCACTGCGGCTCGAGCTGAAGCCGCATGGCATTAGCGTGTCCATCATTGAGCCTGCGAGTACCGTCTCCGAATGGGGCGGGATCGCGGCCCAGGGGCTGCTGGCCACCAGTGGAACAGGGCCCTACGCCGCACAGGCCCGGCAGATGGCCGGCGCGCTGGATTCCACTAACCGGCCCGCGACGTCCACGGCCCCGGAGGTCATTGCTGACGCGGTGCTGCACGCGGCCCATTCCGCACGGCCGCGGACCCGCTACCCCGTGGGGCGCGGCGCCCGGGCCATCCTGACGCTGCGGCGGATCCTGCCGGACCGGCTGTTCGACCCCGTGGTCATGCTCGTGCTCAAGCGGGTGGCGGCCCGGTAACCGTCAGATGAGGTATTCGATGTCGTACTCGGCCGGATCCACCGCAGGCGTGGTCTCACGCTGGGCGTCCCGGTGGCGCCACTTGGCCGGGACGCCGGTAACGATTGATTCGGGCGGCGCGTCCCTCACCACAACTGCGTTGGCACCGACGGCGCTGTCCCGGCCGATGGTGATGGGTCCCAGGATCTTGGCTCCGGCCCCGATGGTCACCCTGTCTTCGATGGTGGGGTGACGCTTGACCTTGGCCAGGGAGCGGCCGCCGAGCGTCACACCGTGGTAGATCATCACGTCCTCACCGATTTCGGCGGTCTCGCCGATGACCACCCCCATGCCGTGGTCAATGAAGAAGCGCCGTCCAATGGTGGCGCCGGGGTGGATTTCGATCCCGGTCAGGAAACGGCCCAGCTGGGAAACGAGCCGGGCCGGAAAGCGCAGCCCGGGGTTTTGCCACAGGCGGTGCGTCAGCCGGTGGATCCAGATGGCATGCAGCCCTGAATAGGCGAAAAAGTTCTCAAAAGAACCTCGAGCCGCCGGGTCGTGGGACCGGGCGGCGTCGAGGTCTTCCTTTAGTCTTGCGAAAAAGCCCACAAAGTTCTTTCTACAGGAAACGGGCGGAGAGCGGACTGATCAGCCGCGGATGTCGTCATAGAGCACGGTGGAGATGTAACGCTCGCCGAAGTCGCAGACAACGGCGACGATCAGCTTGCCGGCGTTCTCGGGACGCTTAGCCAGTTCCAGGGCGCCCCAGACGATGGCGCCGGAGGAGATGCCGCCCAGGATGCCCTCCTTGATGCCGAGGTCACGGGCCACCCGCACGGAGTCCTCCAGAGTTGCGTCCAGGACTTCGTCATAGACGTTGGTGTCGAGGATTTCCGGCACGAAGTTGGCGCCGATGCCCTGGATCTTGTGCGGGCCGGGGGCGCCGCCGTTCAGGATGGCGGAGTCCTTCGGCTCGATGGCCACGATCTGCACATCGGGGTTGCGTTCCTTCAGGACCTGGCCGACGCCCGTAATGGTGCCACCGGTGCCGATGCCGGCTACGAAGATGTCAACCTTGCCGTCAGTGTCGGACCAGATTTCCTCAGCCGTGGTGGTGCGGTGGATCTCGGGGTTGGCCTCGTTGGCGAACTGCTGTGCCCAAATGGAGTTCTCCGTGTTGGCCACGATTTCCTGGGCCTTCTCCACTGCGCCGCGCATGCCCTCGGAGCCGGGTGTCAGGACGATCTCGGCACCGAACGCCCGAAGCATAACGCGGCGTTCCGTTGACATGGTTTCCGGCATGGTCAGGATGACCTTGTAACCGCGGGCAGCGCCCACCATGGCCAGGGCAATGCCGGTGTTTCCGGAGGTGCCTTCCACGATGGTTCCGCCGGGCTTGAGGGCGCCGGACTTCTCGGCGGCGTCTACGATGGCCACGCCGATACGGTCCTTGACGCTGTTGGCCGGGTTGTAGAACTCAAGCTTGACGGCGACAGTGGCACCGAGGCCTTCGCTCAGCCGGTTCAGGCGGACCAGCGGAGTGCCGCCGACCAGCTGCGTTACGTCGTCATAGATCCGTGCCATGTAGGTATGCCTATCTCTCAAGAGTGAATACTGAGGTCAGCCTAACGATGGCGGCGCAACCGTTGCTAAGCATTAAGCCATGCAGAGTAATATTTCCTGGCCTTGGCCAGCTTGGGATTGATGATCACCTGGCAGTACCCCTGTTCCGGGTGCTTGGCGTAGTAGTCCTGGTGGAAGTCCTCTGCCACGTGGAACCGGGGCAGGCGGCTGACCTCGGTGACGATGGGGTGGGACCACAGCGCCTGGTTCCGTTCGATCGCTTCCTCGAACAGTATTTTTTCCTCGGTGGTCTCATAGAACATGGACGAGCGGTACTGCGTGCCCACGTCATATCCCTGCCGGTTGAGCGTGGTGGGATCGTGCAGTGCGAAGAACATGTCCAGGATGACCTCGGCAGGGATCACGTCCTCGTCAAACGTCACCGCCACCACCTCGGCATGCCCTGTAGTCCCGTTGCAGACGGAGTAGTAGTCGGGATTCGGATCGTGGCCGCCGGTGTAGCCGGAAACCACTGAACTGACGCCCTTGGTTTTTTGATAGACAGCGTCGAGGCACCAGAAGCAGCCCCCGCCAAGAACAAAAGTTTTCATGACCTCTTCAATGGTTGGGAACCCCGGATGATTCCCTGACAACCCTATAAGGACTCTGCCACATGCAGGGGAGGGCGCCGAATGGGGTAAAACTGAGACTATGGAACCTGTAGACACCGGCGTTGCAGATGCGGAACCGCACGACGACGGGACCTCCCGGGAGGAAGCCCCCGCGGCAGAGCAGACAGTCCCGCCCACGTTGGGGCAGGTGTTGCTGGCGGTAGAGGAACTGTGGCCCGAATCCCTGGCAGAGAGCTGGGACGAAGTGGGCCTGGTGGCCGGACGGCCGTCCTCGCCGGTCACGCGGGTGATGTTCGCCGTCGATCCCACGCTGGAAGTCATCGAGGAAGCCGTGGAATGGGGAGCCGAGCTGCTCATCACCCACCATCCGCTGCTTTTGAAAGGCGTCACCTCGGTGGCCGCCACCACGGCCAAAGGCAAGGCAATCCACCGGCTGATCGAGTCTGGAACCGCACTGCTGACCGTCCATACCAACGGTGATTCCGCCGTCGGCGGCGTTTCTGATGTCCTGGCAGACGCACTGGGACTGGAGGACGTATTGCCCCTGACCCTCGCCAGCAACGGCCTTCCCGAGGAGGGCATCGGGCGCGTGGGTCACCTGGCGGAGGTAATGAGCCTCGGAGACTTCGCCGCACGGGTTTTTGGAATCCTTCCGTCCGTGGCCGGGGGAGTGCGGGTCTCAGGTGACAAGGATGGCCTGGTGCGCCGCATCGCGGTGTGCGGCGGGGCCGGCGATTCGCTGTTCAACGAGGTGCGCGCCAGCAATGCGGACGTCTTCGTCACCGCTGACCTTAGGCACCATCCGGCATCCGAGGCCCGCGAAGACGCCGTGAATGGCCGGCCCTACCTTATTGACGTCTCGCACTTCGCCAGTGAGTGGCTGTGGTTGCCGGCCGCAGCGTCTGCGCTGGGTAACGTGCTCGCCGACCAGGGCCACGATGTGGAGATCCAGGTGAGCACCACCAACAGTGATCCATGGGACTTCATACTGACTCCGGGCTAAGCCTGGAGTGCGAAGGGGCCCGGGCGAGCGAAGCGAGGCAGGGGAGCAGGCCACGCGCTAGAGTCTATAGAGCGCCGGTTCGGTGCCCGGCTCCGGCCGGTGGGATCAAGCGGAGGTAACAGTGGCTAAGGCAGCACCGGCGGAACAGTTGAAGTTGCTCGAATTGCAGGGACTGGACGCCAAGCTGAAGTCGCTCGCCAACCGGCGCCGTGCCCTGGACACCGACCCCCGGATTACGGATCTCCAGTCGGCGCTGTCGGTCGCCAACGGTGAGCTGGGTGCCGCCAAGATGGCCGTGCACGACGCCGAGGCTGAGCTGAAGCGGGCAGAGTCCGACGTCGAACAGGTCACCACCCGCATTGAACGCGACGAGGCCCGGCTCAACAGCGGAACGGGGCTTTCCAAGGACCTCGTGGCCCTGCAGAAGGACATCGCGTCGCTGAACAGGCGCCGCTCAGACCTCGAGGACATAGAGCTCGAAGTCATGGAGCGACTGGATTCGCTCCGCGCCAGGCAGGCGGCCCAGCAGCTGATCGTGGACAACATCCAGGGCTCATTCGGCGGCATCCGCGCGGAGCTGGACAAAGCCCTGGCTGAAGTGGATGCCGAGGCAGCGGAGGTCAAACGCCAACGCGCTGAGTTCGCCGCAGGACTGGACGCCGGGATGTTGGCCGTTTACGAAAAAACGCTGGCCAAGCGAGGAGTGGGCGCCGCACGGTTGTTCCATGGAACGTCCGAGGCTTCCGGAATGAAGCTCAGCCCCGGCGACCTCGCCGAAATCAAAGCCGCCGCCGAGGACGACATCGTCTTTTGCCCGGACTCCGGTGCCATCCTGGTGCGCTCCGCCGAGTGGAACACGGCCAGCCCGACCAACTAACCCAGGATGATGTTCAACGCGTGCGGCTTACGGGCTGCACCGTCAACCAGCTCCGCGTCCCACTTTTCGCGCGCCGCCTTCAGGAGCTGTGCCGGGGTCTGCGGGGCGTTGCCGCGGCGGACCAGCAAGTGCCGGGCCAGTTCCCCGCGCGTGTGCTTCGCAAAGTGGCTCACCACCTTGCGCACGCCATCCACTTCAGTGAAAACGTTGACGGCGACGGTCTGCGCCGGCGGGGGTGCCCACGCCGCGGCGTACGTGCTTGAACGGCAGTCCACCAGCAGCTGGCCTGCCGCGGCCTCCGTGAGGGCCTCCGACAGTTGCGGCTTCCAGAACGAGGCGAGGCGGCCGACGTCGGGCAGTGCAGTCCCCATCGACAGCCGGTAGGCGGGCACCCGGTCGGCAAAGCGGATGGCACCCCACAGCGCGGATACCACCAGCACCGCCTCGTCGGCCTTCCGGCGCTGCGCGGGCGTCAGCGTTTTGTAGCCCAGGGCGTCGTACAAAACCCCCGAGTAGATCTGGTGGGCAGGCGCCGCCGGTTCGGCGTGCAGCCGGGTGTTCCGTTCGACGTCGTCCCGCAGCGATGCCCCGACGCCCAGCAGCGCGAGGGCGTCCTCGTGTGCACTCACCGTTCCCAGGGCATCCAGGACTTTGGCCCGGTAGGTGTTCAGTGCCGGGAAGCTGAGGGAAGGCCAGTCGACGGCGGTTCCCCGGGCTGCGGGAGTCTTGCCTTCGGAGGGGGGAAGCAGAATCAGCACCGTACGATCTTACCGGCGACTTGGGCGCCCCCTTGCCCGGTAGACTGGGTGCCGGATGGGTTGACCAGGCGGCCGCGCGTCACGCAAGTGGCTCGAGGAACGTCCGGGCTCCACAGGGCAGGGTGGTGGGTAACGCCCACTCGGGGTAACCCGCAGGCCAGTGCCACAGAGAACAGACCGCCTGTGTCGCGCCGGTTTGAAAGCGGCACGAAACAGGTAAGGGTGAAACGGTGGTGTAAGAGACCACCAGCTTCCCGGGTGACCGGGAAGGCTAGGTAAACCCCACCCGGAGCAAGGCCAGACAGGACACGTTTGAGGGCTGCCCGCCCGAGTGTCCGGGTAGGCCGCTGGAGGGCGTCGGCAACGGCGTCCGTAGATGGATGGCCGCTACTCCCGCGCTGGTAACGGCACGGGAGCACAGAACCCGGCGTATCGGTCAACCCATCCACACAACGTCAGCTCAAGTCATGTGAGTGACTTCACGCCGGACGGGGCAGTCCAGGGCGCCCCTCCCGCCTAGAATAGAGAGCGAACGTAGAAGTTCTGCCACCGGGTCTGCGTTCGCAGCCGGTGGTTTTTCTTCGCGCTTCTCCAAGGTGTCCGGGGTGGACCGAATCCCCGCCGACGCTTGCGCCCCGGAACACCTCCGGCGGCCGCCCTCCGCGTACGAGGACGTATGTGGTTGACCCAAGGAAGGTAGTTCTGTGAGCCAGACGTCAGATTCTTGTCTTGATACGTGGATGGGCCGGGAGGCCCTCGCCGAGGCCATGATTCCGGTGATCGGCCGGCTGTACCGTGAAAACAACGTGGTGACTTCCATCCACGGCCGCAGCCTGATTAACAAGTCCACCATGAACATCCTGAAGGCGCACCGGTTCGCCCGCCGTATGAGCAAGGATGAGCTGCTTCTGGAAGAAACAGCCCCGCTGCTGAACACCCTCGCCGGCCTGGAACTGGGCGCGGCCGCGATCGACATTGCCCGCCTGAACCAGAAGTTCAAGGCCGAGGGCGACGGCGCCACACTGGAAGAGTTCCTCCGCGCCGAACTGGCCGAGGTAGTGGGCAAACGCGGCGCCGACGACCGCACCAGCACTGACGTTGTGCTCTATGGCTTCGGCCGGATTGGCCGGCTCCTGGCCCGCCTCCTGATCGAAAAGGCTGGTGGCGGCCACGGTCTTCGCCTGCGCGCCATAGTGGTGCGCCGTGGATCGGACAAGGATCTCTCCAAGCGCGCCAGCCTGCTGCGCCGCGATTCGGTCCATGGTTCCTTTGAAGGCACCATCCGCGTGGACGAGGAAGCCAACACCATCACCGCGAACGGTGTCCAGGTCCAGGTCATCTACTCGGACAACCCCGCGACGATCGATTACACGTCCTACGGCATCCACGACGCCTTGGTGGTGGACAACACGGGACGCTGGCGCGACGCCGAAGGCCTGTCACAGCACCTTCAGAGCAAGGGTGCTTCGCGTGTTCTCCTCACCGCGCCGGGCAAGGGCGCGCTCAAGAACATCGTGCACGGCATTAACCACGGCAGCATCGAGGATACTGACCAAATCGTCTCCGCGGCGTCCTGCACCACCAACGCCATCACCCCGGTCCTGAAGGCCATCAACGACAAGTTCGGCGTGATCCACGGCCACGTGGAAACCGTCCACTCCTTCACTAACGACCAGAACCTGATCGACAACTTCCACAAGGGCGACCGCCGCGGCCGCTCCGCCGCGCTGAACATGGTCATCACCGAAACCGGTGCGGCCACTGCTGTGGCGAAGGCGCTGCCCGAACTTCAGGGCAAGCTTTCCGGCAGCTCCATCCGCGTCCCCACCCCCGATGTCTCCCTCGCCATCCTGAACCTGAGCCTTGAAAACGGCACCACCAAGGACGAGGTGAACAACTACCTGCGCCAGATGTCCCTGCATTCGGACCTGCGCAAGCAGATCGACTACATCGATTCCCCCGAGGTTGTGTCCACCGACTTCGTCGGTTCCCGCCGTGCGGGCATCGTGGACGGCCTGGCCACGATCTCCAACGACAAGAACGTCATCCTCTACGTCTGGTACGACAACGAATTCGGCTACTCCTGCCAGGTGGTCCGAGTCATGGAAGAGATGGCAGGGGTCAACCCGCCGTCGTTTCCCGCCAAGGAACCTGCCGCGGCACTGGCGGCCATCGCCGTCTGATTCCCTCCTCTGAGGCAATTTCCCGGCTGGTTCTCTGGAATCAGCCGGGAAACGGGACCACACTGGTGGCATGAATAACGAAACTCTCCACGAGACCACGCTCGAACACGCCCTGGATGTAGCCAAGGCCAACCACAAACGGGCCATCCGCCTCCTGGAGGAGGCCCAGGCGGGTTACAAGGCCGGAGATGTCAGCGAAGATCGCGTGCGCCAACTCGAAGAGCTGCTCCAGGTTGCCGCCGAAGATCTCCGGAGGGTGACCCGGGAACAATAAGAAGCTCTTTCCCGGCTTCCCACTCCTCCCCAACACTGTGGATATCGGCCACGTTGTCCGAGGAGTGTCCTAGGCTCTTCTGGTGCACTACGTTTCCGGAAGGGCAGGCTGCCCGTGACCGTCAGCTGGTCTGCTTACCGACGGGCACGCCGCCGCTCGCGGCAGGCATGGGCCCTGGTCATTCTCCTGGGAGTATCCGCTGCAGCGTCGGTGGCGTGGTTCTTCACTGCCGGCCAGTTCGCGGCGGCGGAACCGGCCATTGCAGGACCTACGGAGGCGCCGGTTTTCGATCCGGGCTTTATGAAACCGGTGGTTCCGGTGCATGCTGTGCCGCGGGGTAGCGCCCGTGAAGCCCTCGACGGGCTGCCGGTCAAGGGACGTGCACCTAACGACAACTATGAGCGCGAAGCCTTCGGGCAGGCGTGGCAGGACCTGGACCGGAATGGCTGCGACACCCGCAACGACGTCCTTCGCCGTGACCTCACGGGCGTGGTGTTCACCGAAGGCTCCACATGCCGAGTGGCGGCCGGCCATTTCCACGAGCCTTACACAGGACTTCCCGTGGACTTCCGGCGAGGCTCGGAGAGCAGCAAGGCGGTCCAGATCGATCATGTGGTGGCCCTGGGCGACGCCTGGCAAAAGGGCGCGCAGCGCCTGAGTCCGCAGCAGCGCCAGAGCCTGGCCAACGACCCCCTGAACCTTATCGCCGCGGACGGGCCCGCCAACCAGCAGAAGAGTGCTGGTGACGCCGCCACCTGGTTGCCCAAGAACAAGGCCTTCCGCTGCCATTATGTCGCTAGGCAGATCTCGGTGAAGGCCGCCTATGGGCTTTGGGTGACGCAGCCGGAGAAGGACGCCATGAAGAGGGTCCTGGACAGCTGCCCCCAGCAGCTGACTGTTACTGCGGGCTGACGTCCGACTCGTGGACTAGTGGCCGAAAGGATCCGGGTCGACGCCGGGCATCCAGGTTAGGCCCGGAACGCCCCAACCGCTCTTCTTGGCCTGCTTCATCGCCTTGCGTGCATAGCGGTCGATCAGCCGGTTGACGTAGAGTTTTCCATCCAGGTGGTCATACTCGTGCTGGATTACCCGCGCGAACCACCCTGTGGCCTCAAATTCAACTGGCTGCCCATAGCCGTCGAAGCCGCGCACCCTGGCCCACTCGGCACGCTTCAACGGGTACTGTCCGCCCGGAAAAGACAGGCAGCCCTCCTCTTCCTCATCGGGATCGGGAAGGGCGCCGGAAATTTTGGACAGGGTCAGGACAGGGTTGACCAATACTCCTGCGGGAGGCGCGCCGTCATCGTTGGCGTATTTGTAGACAAATATCCGCTTGCCGACCCCGACCTGCGGCGCCGCGAGTCCGACGCCGTTTGCGGCGTCGTTGGTTTCGAACATGTCCGCAATCAGGGTCCTGAGTTCGTCGTCGAACACTTCCACCTCGGAAGCCCGGCGGTGCAGGACCGGTTCCCCCCAAATGGTGATTGGCATAACTGTCATGTCAGACGGGTCCTTCGGGATGCGGCGCGATGCCGGCCGTTGTGCGTTAAACAAGGATGCAAAACAAAGGAGGCCGCACCGGATATCCGGTGCGGCCTCCTTCTCGAACGGCTGCTAGAACCATCCTGTGCGGGTGAGCTACGGGGGTTGAACCCGCGACCTCCTGGACCACAACCAGGCGCTCTGCCAACTGAGCTAAGCCCACCATGTGCCTTGCAGGTCTACCGGGCGACCGGCTCTCTGGAAAGGCAACTCAAATAGCTTACCTGCTGTTCGCGTGTGCTTTTGCCACTTTTCCCGTTTTTGGCCAAAATTCGAAGCAAACGTGGTGCAGATTACGTCCTTGGGGCCGCTGGGTCTGCATCAGCGGCGGTGGTCTCCGCGCCGGCGGCGATCCGTTTGGAGATGGCCTGGGCCGTTGCGCTGTCCGGGCCTGGCGCCGGGACAAATACGGCTTCCCGGTAGTAACGGAGTTCGTCGATGGAGTCCTTGATGTCACCGAGGGCGCGGTGACCGCCCTTTTTGGCGGGGGATTGGAAATAGGCTCGCGCAAACCACCGGCGTGAGAGTTCCTTGATGGTGCTGACATCGATCACGCGGTAGTGCAGGTGTTCCACCACTGAGGGCATGTCCCGGGACAGGAACACACGGTCCGTGCCCACCGAGTTGCCGCCCAACGGCGCCTTACGGGGGTCCGGGACCCACTTTTCGATGTATTCCATGACGGCGGCCTCGGCCTCGGCCATGGTCTTGCCGTGCGGCAGTTCCGTCAGCAGCCCCGAGCGCGTATGCATGTCGCGGACGAAATCATTCATCTGGGCCAGCGCGGAATCCTCCGGCTTGATCACCACGTCCACTCCGTCGCCCAGGATGTTCAGTTCCGAGTCCGTCACCAAGGCCGCCACCTCGATCAGGGCGTCGTTCTTGATGTCCAGGCCGGTCATTTCGCAGTCGATCCAGACGATGCGTTCATTAGATATAGGCACTTGACAAGCCTACCGTTTAGCTCTGTCCGGGCCGTCCGATGCTAGGATTTCGGAAACGCGGCGGTGAATTTTCCGTCGTTGTACTATGCCCCGGCCGGCCCGGTGAGGCCCGCAGGGCGGAAGCGTGGAATGCAACAGATTGGACAATCCTGAGATGACGGGGCCTGTGCCTGCAGCGGGGGAGAAGGCCGCCCCGATCCTCAAGCTGCCAGAGGCCGAGGTCGACAACGCACGGTCTCCGCTGATCGCCGGCTTTATCGGTTCGGTGTTGATGATGGTCGGTTCCCTGGGAGTCGGTTGGCTTGCGCCCGTCTCGGAGTTGCGGCGGATGCCGCTCTTCATCTGGATGCGGACCGAGGCCATCGGTGTTGCGCTGTCCATCATCCTCCTGGCCGTCGGCGGCATGCTCCTCGTCCGCGCCTGGCTCAGGCTGGGCCAACGCGTCCGGATCTGGGGTCTGGCGGCGCGCAAAGCCACCCTTCAGGCGGTGGTGCTTTGGGGCCTGCCGATGATGTTCACAGTGCCGTTGTTCAGCCGGGATGTGTACGCCTACATCGGCCAGGGCAGGCTGATGGTGGAAGGCTTCAATCCCTACGAAAACGGCATTTCCGCGCTGTCCAACTATTTCCAGCTCGGCGCCGACAAGATGTGGACCGAGGCCCCGGTCCCATATGGCCAGCTGTTCCTGTGGATTGAGCAGTTTGTGGTCTGGTCCACCAACGTGCACCCGGAGGCCAGCGTGATGCTGTTCCGGCTGGCTGCTCTGGTTGGCATCGTGCTGTGCATCAACTACGTGCCCAAGCTGGCGGACCTCCATGGTGTCAACCCGCACCGGGCCCTCTGGCTCACCGCAGCCAATCCACTGTTCCTCACCAACTTCATTGCCAGCGTGCACAACGACGCCCTGATGATCGGGCTGGCCCTAGCTGGCCTGTACTACTGCGCCACCCGGCGCGTGGTGCTGGGCATCGTGCTGGTCACGCTGTCCATCTCGGTCAAGCCGATCACCATCGTCTTCCTGCCTTTCATCGGCCTGCTCTGGGCCGGCAAGGACGCCAGCTGGCCGCGGAAATTCCTGTACTGGGCACTCACGGCCGGTCTGAGCGTGGGGATTCTTTTTGCCATGAGCCGGGTCAACGGCTTCGGTTTTGGCTGGATTAATGGCCTCTCGGCTCCCGGCAGCATTTGGATCTGGTACGCGCCGATCGGGCTGATGGGCCTGGTGGTCGCTTCCATCGCCAACGCGTTCAGCCTCGATGGCTGGGGGCTCGCCAAATGGGTGTACGACGCCGGGAAGCTGCTGGCCGTGGGCATCGTCGCCTGGCAGATCTTCAAGGGAGACCATGACCGCCTCATGCGCCGGCTGACGTTGGCATTTGCCGCCATCGTCCTGCTGGCCCCCATGATCCAGTCCTGGTATGTGGTCTGGCTGATCCCGTTGTTCGCAGTTACAGGCATCCGGGACGACTGGCAGGTCAAGGCCCTCTACTTCATCGTGTCCTTCTTTATGGTCTATGCGATCTCGGACCAGCTGGAAGTCTTTCCGTACCTGCAGACGGAGGACCTTGGCCTGGCGCTCGCCCTGGCGCGCAACGCTGCCGCTGTTATCGCCCTGATGTTCGCGCTCTACCTGATTTTCCTGGACCCGCGCACCAAACAGCTCTTCAGCAAGTCGGACCAGCCAGTTACCTCACGCCCCGTCATCTGACGGGAGATTCCTGATCGCTTCCCGGTGGGACAGCGGACTAAGGTGTTCGCCGTGCTCGGCGACGAAAGTCCGGACCCATTCCGGGTCGGTTTTGCCAAACTCGCGCAGTGCCCAGCCAATGGCCTTGCGGATGAAGAACTCGCGATCCGCGAGATTGGCTTCAAGGACGTTCCTGAGTAGCCTGCGGTCAGTGTGGGCCTTGGCCTTGAGCTGGGCGGTGATGGAGGCCCGCCTGATCCAGAGGTCTTCGTCCCGGCTCCAGCCAAGCAAAACCTCAGTCATGGCCGGCCGGTGTGCTTGGAGCAGGGCGCAGATCCGGTCCGACACGCCGTCCACAAAGTCCCACCAGGCGCCGGTCCGGATGATTTCCTCATACACAGGGAGCATCGCCAGGTCCTTGGCTGCCATCTTCACACCGGTGAGGTCTATGGCCGCGTAGCGTTCCTCCCGCACCTTGGCGTCGCGCCAGAGCTCAAGCACCGTGGCCCGCAGCTGCTCGGGGGATTCGAACGGGTGGGCAGCGGCTGCGGCCTTTGTCAGGCGCCTGACCTCCGGCACCCTGACGCCCAGCGATGGGATGGACGATTTCATGTAGGCCTGCGCGCCCGCCCCGCGTTCGGCGTCGGCCTGTTCTTCCAAGGCCGCACGGATAGTGGCCAGCACCTCGCGGTTCACCATCCTGCAACTTTAGCGAGCCGGATCCTCACTGTGACGTAACAGGAGGCGAGAATGAACATGGATACAATAGGCTAGTTAGCGCTAACAACCAGCTGGAACGCAGAGGATCCATCATGTCGGGTACGGAACACAGCATCGCCTTCGGGTCCTACTCGGCCATCGTCACGGCCCGCGGCGGCGCGTTGCGTGAACTTCAGTACCAGGGACGGCACCTGGTGGTTACCTTTGGCCCTGACGGCGGGATTCCCGACTACCGCGGCGTCATTTGCGCCCCCTGGCCCAACCGCCTCGCCGATGGCACATACAGCTACGGTGACCGCTCCTTCCGGGCAGACATCAATGAACCGGAGCGCGGTACGGCACTCCACGGCCTGCTGACCGGAGTGGACTGGGACGTGCTGGAGCACTCGACGGATGCCATCACGCTCGCCGGCAACGTCCAGGCCAATGCCGCGTATCCGTCCGGCCTTGAAGTCTGCGTCACCTACCGGCTCTCTGATGACGGCCTCCACTCCATGGTCCGGACGCGGAACACCGGCACCCAAACGGCGCCTTACGGAGTATGTCCCCACCCCTACCTCGTGGCCGGCCCCTCGCCGCTGGACCACTGGACCATGGAGCTTCCCGCCCGGGAGTTCCTGGCTGTGTCTGCTGACCGGCTGCTGCCCGAAGGCATCCATCCGGTTGAGGGCCATGAGTTCGATTTCCGCACCCCCCGCCCTCTGGGCACCATCAAGATCGACCACGCCTTCACAGGGATCATCCGCGGGAAACATGGCCTCGCAGCTGTCCGCGTCCTTGATCCGGCGGGAACCGGTGTCGAGCTGGAGTGGGACGGAACCTGGCCCTGGGTTCAGGTCCACACTGCCGACAAGCCCAGCGGCAAGGACAGGCTGGGCCTTGCCGTGGAGCCCATGACCTGCCCGCCGGACGCGTTCAATTCAGGGACGGACCTGGTGCACCTGGCGCCCGGGGAGTCCCACGAGGCCGGCTGGACCATCAGGGCGCTCAGTTAGCCGGACCTCCGCGAAGGTCCAGGCGCACCACGGCCCGTCCCGGAACGGCGGAGCTGACAGCCTGGAACCCTGCGCGCAGGAACAGGTTCAATGTGCCGTGATACAGGTCGGCAGCTGACGCCTTGGGCCTGAGTCCGCGGTCAACCGGATAGCCTTCCACCACGTCCGCACCATGGATCCGGGCGTGGTCGACGGCGGCGCCCAGCAGGGCATCCGCAACACCGCTGCGGCGGTGGCCGGGAGCGACCACAAAGCAGGTCACGGACCACACGTCGCGTGGCG
Source organism: Pseudarthrobacter sp. NPDC055928 (assembly GCF_042270935.1). NCBI lineage: Bacteria > Bacillati > Actinomycetota > Actinomycetes > Micrococcales > Micrococcaceae > Pseudarthrobacter > Pseudarthrobacter sp. NPDC055928. Next base: position 147,797 of record NZ_JBHJZH010000012.1, on the reverse strand, counting down.
CGGGATCAGTGGCCACGGCGTCGGCCCCGGCATCGGCCGGTGCTGATGCATCCGCGAGCCGCAGGACCCGGGAACGGAGCACCCGCGGGTAACACGTTCGCGGTTCAACCGCGCACCAGCCCACCGGCCGCCCCGCCCGGAAGGCGAGCACACCGGGGGCGGTGGACCCGGCGTCGAACTTTTCCCGCAGTTGCGCCTTGCGCGCGGCCGGTTCCAGCGCGGAGTACTCGGGACCGGTGAGCGCGAAGTACCGGCACCAGCAGCGCGACGGTTCACCGGGCAGGCTGAAGAGGCTCTCGACGTCGGCCCATTCTGCAGGTGCCGTGGTCAGGCCATGAACCGGCTCGTCTTCCATGCCTACAGGGTAGTCCGCCCGACGCGGCTTGCTACGAAATGATTAACGTGGCAAACGCCTTCCCGCTACGCTGGGAGGCAATCCCACCCCGGCCCAGAAGTTGATCGGGCCGCCGCAACGGAAAGAATGCCAATGACCCTTGGACAGCAGACGGAACTGCCGGACTGGAACCGTTCAGCGCTCACCCCTGGCCTATGTTCGGTGACGCTGCCGAACAGCAGCATTGCAGACGTTGCCCGGATAGCGGCCGAGGCCGGCCTGGCCGGAATCGAGTGGGGAACGGACGTGCATATCCGCGATGGCGCCTCCGCAGACGAAGCCCGCGAAGCTACCCTGGCCGCAGGCTTGGAGATCCTGTCCCTCGGCTCCTATTACCGTGCCGGCAGCTTCACCGATTTTGAAGCCGCAGCGGAACTGGCCGTTCGCCTGGGAGCGCCAAGAATCCGGATCTGGGCGGGCGAACTCGGCTCGGCCGAATCCGACGGCGGTCTTTGGGCGGAAGTCGTCCGGGACACCCTGCGGATTGCGGACATCGCTGGCCGCCAGGGTCTGGACCTTGCCTTCGAGTACCACGGCGGCACGCTCACGGACACGCCCGAGTCCACGATCCAGTTGCTCCGTGACGTTGGCCGGGACAACGTGGGGACTTACTGGCAGCCCGCCGTCGGACTCTCCGACCAGGCCGCCCTGGCGAGCCTGCGCAAAGTGCTTCCGTTTGTTTCCGGCGTGCACTGCTTTTCGTGGTGGCCGAAGCAGGAGCGGCTACCCCTGAGCGGACGCAAGCAACTGTGGCAGTCGGTGGCCGATGCCGTGCGTGAGTCGGGCCGGCCAGTGGACATGATGCTTGAGTTCGTGGCGGAGGACCTCGCGGAGAACGTCAGCCATGATGCGGACTTCCTGAATCACATCGCTCTGGGCGAGGACTGAGTCCACCCCATCCGCGTCAGCCACGCCGCGCACAGCGAGGTCCACTGGGCCGGTCCCGGATCCTCGGGAGCGAGTCCGAGGCCGTGGCGCCCATGCGGAAACACGTGCAGTTCGGCCGGCACTCCGGCGCGGACCAATGACCCGGTGTAGGCGAGGCTGTGATGGACCGGCACCGCCGCGTCGTCGGCCGTGTGCCACACAAATGCCGGGGGAGTAGTGGCAGTGACGTGGAGATCGGCGGAAACTTCCCGGAGCAGCGCTTCCGATGGTGACGCCCCGAGCAAATTGTCCACGCACCCCTGGTGCACTTCGTCCGTGTAGGACACCACGGGATAGCACAGCACTGTCAGGTCCGGGACGGCGGCCTTGAGGTCGAGCGCTGCATCGCCGGTAGCCACCGCTGTTGACAGCGTGGCCGCCAGGTGGCCGCCAGCGGAGAACCCGAGGACGCCCACCCGTGTGCCGTCCACGGCCAGGCCCATGCCTCCGGCGCGGATCTGCAGCAGCGCAGCTTTGGCATCCTCGAGGGGTGCCGGGTGGCGGTGCGGTGCAACCCGGTAACGGAGCACATAGGCGTGGATCCCCAGCGAGGCAAGCCACTCGGCAACCGGCTCAGCCTCATGGTCAGCCTGATGGCCGTAACCTCCGCCTGGAAGGACAAGGACGGCAGGTCGCGGGCCGTCTGTGCGAGCGGGGACAGCTGTGAGGGAGGCGGTCGCCACCTCAGGAGGCCATCTCGGTGCTGCGGCGAAGCGTCACGCGTCCGGTCACCGGAGACGGTTCGGCGGCGTCTTCGGCTGCGGCGGAGCCGGCGGCGCTGCGTGTGGCGATCCTGCCAATGTCCTCAAGCGGAAGGTGCACGGTGGACAAGGCCGGACGGAAATCGCGCAGCGTCTCGATGTCGTCGAAGCCGGCGATGGTGGCGTCGCGGGGGACGCGCAGGCCCTTGCTGCGGAGGGCGGCGGCAGCCCCAATTGCCATGACGTCGTTGACGGCGAAGATGCACAGCCCCCTGGCCGGACCCTGGTTCGCGTTCCCTTCGCCCCGTTGGCCGTCCCGGCCCACAGCCTTGATCCGTTCGGCCAGGGTGACCCCGGCTTCGTACCCGCCGGCCCTGTTAAAGGAACTGCGCAGAATCTCCGCCGGAGGCCTGCCTGCGTCGGCAAGGCCCTTCTGGAAGCCGCGGATCCGGTCATCGGAGGTGAAGAGTCCTTCCGGGCCGCCGATGATCACGAAGTCGTCGTCCTGCCGGGAGGCGGCAAGCTCGGAGGCAAGGCTGGCGGCGAGCTCCTCGTTGGGCACTTCCACCACGTGGTAGCCCTCCGTCACCTCAGCCCCTACTACCGGGTGTCCCACCACTGCCACCTGGCCGCCGTTGCGGCAATACCTGTCCAGTTCCGCGGCCAGATCGGCGTTGCCTTTGGTGTCCTCGGCGCGGGAGGAACGGGACCCGGCGATCACGATCGAATCGGCCCGGCGCGCGGCGAAGGCGGCGACAGCCTCTTTTTCGTCCGCGGGTGCACCGGCAGTAGTAGCGAGCAGGACCATGCGGCCCTGCTCCCGGGCGGCTTCCTGGACGCCGCGGGCGATCGCGGCAAAATAGGGGTCCGCGATGTCGTGCACGATCAGGCCGATGAGGCCGGAGCTTGACTTGGCCAGGCCCTGGGCTTGGGCGTTGGGAATGTAGCCAAGCGAGTCCGCGGCTTGCCGCACGCGGTCGGCGATGTCCTGCCCCGGTTTCCGGGCCGAACCGTTGAGCACGCGGGAGGCCGTAGCAGGCGAGACCCCAGCCAGCCGGGCCACCTCGGTGAGGGTACTTGCAGCCACGGGATCTCCTTTTCAGACGGTATTTCGCGCGGGACTAGCCGCCAATGGCGTTGAGCACATTATGGCAGTTTTAGGCACTTGCCGGAAAGCGCTTGCCAATTCCGTGTCGCGGGGTGCAGAATAGTGGCAGTGGGAATGCGCTTTCCCAGACAGCTTGAGTAACACTGCTCACTCACCGTGGAGGACACATGGGCTTCGAAACAAAGACGATCCGTATCGCCATGAACGGCATCACCGGCCGGATGGGTTACCGCCAGCATCTGCTGCGTTCCATCCTCCCCATCCGTGACGCCGGAGGCTTCACGCTGGAGGACGGCACGAAAGTCCAGATCGAACCGATCCTGGTAGGCCGCAACGAAGCCAAGATCCGCGAACTCGCGGAACTGCACAAAGTGGCGGAGTGGACTACGGACCTGGACTCGGTAATCAATGACCCCACGGTTGACGTCATTTTTGATGCCTCGATGACCAGCCTCCGCGCGGCCACCCTGAAGAAAGCCATGCTGGCCGGCAAGCACATCTTCACCGAGAAGCCCACGGCAGAGACCCTCGAGGAGGCCATCGAACTGGCGCGCATCGGCAAGGAAGCCGGGGTCACCGCCGGCGTCGTGCATGACAAGCTGTACCTGCCCGGCCTCGTCAAGCTGCGCCGCCTGGTGGACGAAGGCTTCTTCGGCCGCATCCTCTCCATCCGTGGCGAATTCGGTTACTGGGTCTTCGAAGGCGACGTGCAGGCTGCCCAGCGCCCGTCCTGGAACTACCGCAAGGAAGACGGCGGTGGAATGACCACGGACATGTTCTGCCACTGGAACTACGTCCTCGAAGGCATCATTGGCAAGGTCAAGAGTGTCAACGCCAAGACCGCCACGCACATCCCGGCCCGCTGGGACGAGGCAGGGAAGGAATACAAGGCCACCGCGGACGACGCCTCCTACGGCATCTTCGAACTCGAGACCCCGGGCGGCGACGAAGTCATCGGCCAGATCAACTCCTCGTGGGCCGTTCGTGTCTACCGTGACGAACTGGTCGAATTCCAGATTGACGGCACACACGGCTCCGCGGTTGCCGGTTTGAACAAGTGTGTTGCCCAGCAACGCGCCCACACCCCCAAGCCGGTCTGGAACCCGGACCTGCCCGTCACGGAATCCTTCCGCGACCAGTGGCAGGAAGTTCCCGCCAACGCCGAACTGGACAACGGCTTCAAACTTCAGTGGGAAGAATTCCTCCGCGACGTCGTCGCCGGCCGCGAACACCGCTTCGGCCTGCTCTCCGCCGCCCGCGGCGTGCAGCTCGCCGAGCTGGGCCTGCAGTCCAACGACGAACGCCGCACCATCGACATCCCGGAGATCACCCTCTGATGACTTCCCTGATCCTTCCCTCCAACGACGGCGGAACCCGGGAGTACCGCCTCCAAGGCGGTGCATCCTGGGCCCGCCCCGCCGCACCGCTCACAGCCCGGCGCGCCTACGCAGCGGCGCACGTGATTCCGGAGGTCCTGGCAGACAACACACCGGGCGCCCCGGCACGCCTGGACTGGGACGCCACCATGGCGTACCGGCACGAACTCTGGTCCTATGGCCTGGGCGTTGCCGATGCCATGGACACCGCGCAGCGCGGCATGGGCCTTGACTGGGCCGCCACCCAGCAGCTCATCAAGCGCACGGGTGTTGAGGCCGCCTCGGTGGTCTCTGCCGGCAACGCCGCGACCGCCGGCAAAACCGTGCGGGACCTCGTCTCCTGCGGCGCTGGCACCGACCAGTTGGACATCGCCACCCTGCCCACGGGCGAGGCTGGACTCGCAGCCGTCCTCGAGGCTTACCGCGAGCAGATCGCCGTCGTCAGTGAAGCCGGACCCAAGGTCATCCTGATGGCCTCCCGGGCACTGGCCCGGGTTGCCGCCGGTCCGGAAGACTACCTGAAGGTGTACTCCACCCTGCTCCAGGAAGTGGACCAGCCTGTCATCCTGCATTGGCTCGGAACCATGTTCGATCCCGCCCTGGCTGGCTACTGGGGCTCGGACGACGTCGCCCAGGCTACCGAGACGTTCCTCTCCCTGATCCGCGACAACGCCGACAAGGTGGACGGCGTCAAGGTGTCCCTGCTGGACGCCAGCCACGAAGTTGCCCTCCGCGCGGTCCTGCCGGAAGGCGTCCGCCTGTACACCGGCGACGACTTCAACTACCCGGAACTGATCGACGGCGACGGCACACACCACTCGGACGCCCTGCTGGGCATATTCGCGGCTATCTACCCGGCGGCTTCTGCTGCGCTGCAGCAATACGACGCCGGCAACGCTGCGGAAGCGCGGGCCATCCTCGACTCCACCCGCGAACTTGGCAAGCACATCTTCAGCGCCCCCACGTTCTACTACAAGACCGGGATCGCGTTCATGTCCTGGCTCAACGGCAAGCAGCCAGGCTTCCAGATGGTGGGCGGCCTGCACTCCGGCCGTTCCGTGGTGCACCTGGCCAAAACCTTCGAGCTGGCGGACCAGGCCGGGCTGCTGAAGGACCCGGCCCTCGCCGCGTTCCGGATGTCCGACTACCTGCGCATCAACGGGGTGGGAGTATGAGCGACTTCTCACGCCTGTCCCTGAACAGCGCCACCACCAAGAAATGGACGCTGGCCGAGGCCGTGGAGGGCTGCGTCCGCGCCGGAATCCCCGCGATCGGGCCCTGGCGTGACCGCGTGGAAGAAGCAGGGCTGGACAAGGCCGCAAAGCTGATCAAGGACGCCGGCCTCCGGGTCTCCTCGCTCTGCCGAGGCGGCTTCCTGACCGCTGCCGACGCCGACGGCCAGGCTGCCGCGCTGGCGGACAACCGCGCGGCGATCCTCGAGGCAGTAGCGCTGGACACACAGGAGCTCTTCCTGGTGGTCGGCGGACTGGCGCCGGGGGAGAAAGACGTGGTAGCTGCCCGCCAGCGCGTGGCAGACCGCCTTGCCGATCTTGTCCCGTTCGCCTCCGAGAACGGCATCCGGCTGGTGCTCGAACCCCTGCATCCGATGTACGCCGCGGACCGTGCGCTGATCTCCACGCTGGGGCAGGCCCTTGACCTCGCGGCGCCGTTTGACACCAAGGATGTGGGCGTCGCGGTCGACACGTTCCACGTCTGGTGGGACCCGGAACTTAAGGCACAGATTGCACGCGCAGGCCGGGAGGACCGCATCGCTTCCTACCAGGTGTGCGACTTCAACATGCCCATTGCGGCGGATCCGTTGCTGTCCCGGGGCTTCATGGGCGACGGCGTGATCGACTTCGCCACCATCGGCACCTGGGTCCGGGACGCCGGATACATGGGCGACATCGAGGTTGAAATCTTTAATCAGGACATCTGGGACGCTGACGGCGACGCCGTCCTGGAGACCATCAAGGCACGCTACGCGGAACTCGTGTTGCCGTACGCCTGACCTGATCCAGACCGCGGGCGCCTGCTACGTCACGGCAGGCGCCTGCGCCCCACTGCGAAGGACCTGCACCGCCGTCACGGTGCAGGTCCTTCGCTTTGCCCTGGCTTCGGATCCGGGGATCTGCCGCAGGTTCAGCCCAAGTAGGCGGCGGCGTGCCTGCGGTACCTGGCCAGCACGCCGCCGTCGGACGGTTCTGCCGGCAATTCCGTACCGCTGAGGGTCCACTCAGGGAAGGCCCCGGCCAGCACGGCGGCTGCCTGGCGCGCGGCGCCGTCGGCCACGTACTCGCCGGGGGTCGGAACAAAGCCAGGAAGGCCGAGCAGCTGGCTGGTCGCCAGCTGCACAGCAGGCGACTGCGCACCGCCGCCCACCAGAATGACACGCTGCGCGTCCACCCCTTGCGACCGGAGGGCCGCCAGGCCGTCGGCGAGGGAACAAACCACGCCTTCGACGGCGGCGCGCGCCAGGTTCGCGGGGGTGTAATTTGTCCGGGTGATGCCGTGCAGTGATCCTGCCGCCTCCGGCAGGTTGGGTGTCCGCTCGCCGTCGAAATAGGGGACCAGGGTCAGGCCGCCGGCCCCTGCGGGAGCCGACAGGGCAAGCTCGTTGAACTCCTCGAGGCTGACATCGAGCAGCGCGGCAGTGGCGTCGAAGACCCGGGTTGCGTTGAGCGTGCAGGCGAGCGGCAGGTAGTTGCCCGTGGCGTCCGCAAAACCTGCAACAAGCCCCGATGCATCGGCAGCCGGCGTCGTTGACACGGCGAACACGGTCCCGGACGTGCCAAGTGAAAGCACGACGTCGCCCACGCCCGCTCCGACGCCCAGCGCGGCGGCGGCGTTGTCCCCGGCACCCGGTCCGATGAGCGCCCCTTCCGGAGTTTTCCCTGCGATGTCCAACGGACCAACGACGGCGGGAAGGTGCGGGACGCGGCCAAGGGACTTTTCGAGGGCGTCGGGAAGGTACTCGCCGGAGGAGGCGGAGTAGTAGCCCGTGCCCGAAGCGTCTGAGCGGTCGGTGCGGAGTGCGGCCAGGCCCGCGTCGCCGCTGCCGGGACCAAAGCCAGCCAGGCGCCAGGAGAGCCAGTCGTGCGGCAGGCATACGGCGGCAACCCGTTCGGCGTTCGCCGGCTCGTTCTCTGCAAGCCACCGCAGCTTGGTGACGGTCAGGGAGGCAACCGGTACAGTTCCCGTGGCGCGGGACCAGTAGCGGGCACCCGCTGCGGAGTCGCCGTCGCCGGCCTCCCGGATCATTTCGAGGGCGGCGGGAGCACTCCTGGTGTCGTTCCACAGCAGTGCCGGCCTGATGACCTCACCGGCACTGTCGAGGCAAACCATGCCGTGCTGCTGTCCGCCGACAGAGATGGCGCTGACGTCGGCGAGCCCGCCCGCCTGGGTGATTGCAGCCTGCAGGGCGTTCCACCAATGGTCGGGGTGGACTTCGGATCCGTCGGGGTGGCTGGCGCGGCCCTGGCGCACCAGCTCGCCGGTGTCCGCGTCGCGGATCACTACTTTGCAGGACTGGGTGGAGCTGTCGATTCCGGCAACGAGGGCCATGGGGTTCCTTCTGATGCGCCGGCACCGCCGGATCATGTCCTGATCCGGCGGCGCCGTGGTGCTGGTGGTGGGGTGCCTGCGGCTTAGCGTGCGTTGAGCAGGTGCTCGATGGCCAGCTGGTTGAGCCGCACGAAGGCGAAGGAGCGCTCGGCGGCGGCGTCGGCGTCGAATTCCGCGAAAGCGGACGCATCAGCGAGCAGGTCCGCGGTGGTCTCACCGGCGGCGAGGGTCGGTTCGCCGAGCTCGAATACACCGGAGGCTTTGAGGGCCTCCTGGACTTCAGGGTCTGCACGGAAGGCGAGCGCGCGTTCCTTGAGCAGGAGGTACATGGACATGTTGGACTTCGCGGACTCCCAAACGCCGTCGTAACCATCGGTCCGGGACGGCTTGTAGTCAAAGTGGCGCGGTCCGTCGTACTTGGGGCCGCCGTTGGGGAAGCCGTTCTCGAGCAGATCCACGGTGAAGAACGCGCTGGTGAGGTCGCCATGACCGAAGACGAGGTCCTGGTCGTACTTGATGCCGCGCTGGCCGTTGAGGTCGATGTGGAAGAGCTTGCCGGCCCAGAGGGCCTGGGCGATGCCGTGGGTGAAGTTCAGGCCTGCCATCTGCTCGTGTCCGGTCTCGGGGTTGAGGCCCACGATGTCGCCGTGCTCGAGCTGGGCGATGAAGGCCAGCCCGTGGCCCACGGTGGGCAGGAAGATGTCGCCGCGGGGCTCGTTGGGCTTGGGCTCCAGGGCGATCCGCAGGCCATAGCCCTTGTCCTTGATGTAGGCGGCGGCGGTGTCTACGCCTTCCTTCATGCGGTCCAACGCGGCGGACAGGTCCTTTGAACCGTCGTATTCGCTGCCTTCGCGCCCGCCCCACATAACGAACGTTTCGGCGCCCAGCTCGGCTGCGAGGTCGATGTTCTGCAGGACCTTGCTGAGGGCGAATCGGCGGACGGAGCGGTCATTGGAGGTGAAGCCGCCGTCCTTGAACACCGGGTGGCTGAACAGGTTGGTGGTCACCATGGGGGTCTTGAGGCCGGTCTCGGCCAGGGCAGCCCTGAAGTTCTTGAGGATCAGTTCGCGCTCGGAGGCCGTCGCATCGAACGGGACGAGGTCGTTGTCGTGGAACGTGATGCCATAGGCACCGAGTTCGCTGAGTTTGTGGACCGCTTCCACGGGGTCCAGGGGCTTCCTGGTGGCGACGCCGAAAGGGTCTGCTCCAGTCCAGCCGACGGTCCAGAGGCCGAAGGTGAACTTGTCGCCGGGTGTGGGCGTGAGAGTCATGATGCGTCCTTGCATTTGGGGGAACCGTGGAACCCGAGAGTTAGTTTATCGCTTGAACTATATAGGTGGCGATGAGCTAAGGTCAATAGGATGAGGCTGCCCAAGGGCATGAACTTCGAGAAGGAGGCCGCATGGCCAGTTCAGCGCCGGCTGCCGGCACCCCGGAGGCCGGGACACCGGGAAGCATGGGTGACGTCCGCCGCGGCAACCTGGCCCTGGTGCTGGGGCGCATAGCCCTGTCGGGGGCGGGCACGCACCTGACCCGGGCCCAGATTGCCGCCGCCACGGGCCTCACCAAGGCCTCCGTCTCGAGCCTGGTGCTGGACCTCCTGGACGTCGGCATCGTTAGGGAAATCGGGCTGAATCCGCAAGGGGAGCGCGGACGCCCCGGCGTCGGGCTGGAGCTGAATCCCGCCAGAGGCGTGATGGGCATGGAAATCAATGTCGACTACATTTCCGCGGGAGTGACGGACCTGGCAGGAAACCTGTTGCTCCAGGAAACGCGCGAGCAGGACAATCGCCGTGTCACACCCGATTCGGTGTCCGCGGCCTTGGCGGATCTGGCGGCCGGGCTGCGGGACACGGCGGAAGCCCAAGGGGTCCGCGTCCTCGGCGGCGGCCTGGCCGTCCCGGGGCTCGTCGATGCCAAAACCGGAACGGTCATCACGGCTCCAAACCTTGGGTGGAATTCCGCGACCCTGGATTTGGCTGTGGTGTTGCCGGACGTGCCGCTGGGCACCACGCTCTTCAACGAGGCCAACGCCGCAGCCCTTGCCGAGCTGCGCTACCGGCCAGCCGGCGACGCGGACTTCCTGTTTGTCTCCGGCGAAGTGGGCGTGGGCGGCGGGCTGGTGATCGGTTCCGAACTGTTCACTGGACCCCACGGGCATGCTGGGGAGTTGGGGCATGTTGTCGTCCAGCCAGAGGGAACGCTGTGTTCGTGCGGTGGCACGGGCTGCCTGGAAACGGTGGCGGGCCAGGACGCGATCTTTGTTGCCGCGGGAATTCCCACGCAGACGGCGCCCGGACCGGCCGCTTCGGGTCCGGCGGCTGGTCCAGCCGGATATGGTCCTGCCCGATCCGAGAGCCTGGCGCAGTTGCTCACGGCGCTCGCCGCCCGCGACGTGGACGCACTTGCAGCTGTTTCGCGCGCAGGTCATTACCTGGGCGTGGCAGTCGCGTCCACGGTCCGGCTGCTTGATATCCCGTCGGTGGTCCTGGGCGGCCACTTCGCTATCTTGGGCGAGTGGATCAGGCCCGCACTAGCGGAAAGCCTGGCTCGATACGCCCCTGGAAAAGTCCCGGCCGGGAACATCAGCCTGTCCGCCGTGGGCCAGGCCGGAGCGCTGCTGGGTGCTGCCGGCAGCGTCGTCCGTTCCCTCGTGGAGGCCCCACACCGGCTCCAGGATCAGGCTCCTTAGGCGAGTGCATGTCCGGTCTGGCCGTCATTCTGCGGTCGCTGGAGTTGTTCGCCAATTACTGGCACAGCAGATCGCTTAGTTCTGGTCGGGCTTCTTCCTTAGTCGAAACCATGGTTTCGACGGCATGAAGAACCAGAACAGGGAAATCAACGCGACCATGCACAGACCGAAGCGCGATGGCTTGGTTACGAGCAGTATGGCTCGGCATTGTCCGTTCTGCTGCAGGCCTTGGGATTCCGGCGTTCACGATAGCCCTCTGCACAAAGCAAGCGGCCCTGACCAGCGGAAAGTACCGCAGATCAGGACCGCTTTTCTTAGTGCCCCAGGAGGGAATCGAACCCCCGACCGGCGGATTAGAAGGCCGCTGCTCTATCCCCTGAGCTACTGGGGCACGTGGTGTCCGGAGCTTATATTCCGGGCGCATCAAAAGTTTACATGGCCCCGGCTGCTGCGACGCTCACGCAGGCACCCGTCCTCCACAGCGCCATTCTTGGAAGCGTTGTGCACATACGCAAAATTGCCCCTCGCGGGAGCATGGAGTCCACGCGAAGCTGGTTTTGCCCGATTGGGCGCCACCTTCGAGACAGGACTTCATCATGAGCGACATCATCACCATCCGGGGCTTTGTGGCCACAGACGTCACCACGTCGACCACCACCACCGGCGTTGGGACGGCCTCGTTCCGGCTCGGATCCCCTTCCCGTCATTTCGACAAAACTTCGGGCACATGGGTCGAGGACCACATGAATTGGTTCACGGTCCAGGGCTACCGCCAACTGGCCGGCAATATGGGCTGCAGCATCAAGAAGGGCCAGCGGGTCATCGTGGTTGGCCGGTTGAAGCTGGCGAGCTGGGAACGGGACGGACGGGTCTTCCACACTGCTGAAATAAACGCCGACGCCGTGGGCCACGATCTGAAGTGGGGCTCTGCTAACTACATCCGGACCCCGAAGAACGAGCTGCCGGACTCCGAGGTGGCAAACCGGCCCGGTGGCGACGGTTATGACGGGACAGGAGGGGACCCTGAGCCTGATGACTACACGGAGGAAGACGGAATCCCGAAGGACGTCACCATCGAGGACACCAATGGCGACTACGTCACCCTGGACACCGAAACGGGCGAGCTCGCAGGGGCCGCGACCTGAGGGCGCCGCGCTTCATGCCACGCCGGGCAGCCGCTCCAAGGCCCGCCACGCCGCAACAACCCCCGGCGTTGCGGCGTGGCAGAATGGCGGCATGACGAGCACGACGAATCACCGGCCGAACCATCAAGAAGCTCCCCGGCCGGGATTTCCGTCATCATCCGGCGCTTCCTCCCGCAAGGTTCTCATCGCGGTTGTCGCCTGCCTTGCCGGTGCCGCAGCACTGACGGCTTGCACCGGGACATCCACAGCAGACCCGAGTGCCACGATGGCGGCGGGTACCACGGCGCCGGCCTCTGCCCAGGCAACCGGCCCGGCAGCGGAAGTAGACCCTGCCACATCCACGCTGAAGCAGACCCTTGCCGACGCCCTGAACCGCCTGGCCGCCAGCACTCCAAAGCCCGCCACGGCCCAGGTAACGGATGCACTTGCCGGGGTGGGTATCCCGAAGGCGGCCCTGGAGGTTTCCGAAAGCCGCACACCCACCGGGCTGGATGCCGACGCCATCGAAGCGGCTGTCCTGCAGGGCGCGGACTGTGTTATCGGGCAAATCCGCGACGGCAGCGTAACAGTCACGGTGCTGCCGGTGCTGGCGAGCGGCAAATGCTTTGTAGGGGCTCCCGCCTGACGGACGAATGTGAGTTATCCCCGCCAACCCACTAGATTTGGAACCATGGCGGAATTTATCTACACAATGACCAAGGCCCGTAAGGCCGTTGGCGAAAAACTTATTCTCGACGACGTAAGCATGTCCTTCTTCCCGGGCGCCAAGATTGGTGTTGTTGGCCCGAACGGTGCCGGTAAGTCCACCATTCTTAAGATCATGGCCGGACTGGACACACCGTCGAACGGCGAAGCGCGGCTCAGCCCTGGCTACACGGTGGGGATCCTGCTGCAGGAACCGCCCCTGAACGAAGAAAAGACCGTCCTCGGTAACGTCCAGGAAGGCGTGGGCGAGATCTACGGCAAGATTCAGCGCTTCAATGAGATCTCCGAGGAAATGGCCAGCCCCGACGCTGACTACGACACCCTCCTCGAAGAGATGGGCCACCTGCAGGAAGCCATTGACTCGGCCGATGCCTGGGACCTGGACTCCCAGCTGGAGCAGGCCATGGACGCACTCCGCTGCCCGCCCGCCGATGCTGACGTCACGCTCCTTTCCGGTGGTGAACGCCGCCGCGTCGCCCTGTGCAAGCTCCTCCTGCAGAAGCCTGACCTGTTGCTGCTCGACGAGCCCACCAACCACCTGGACGCCGAGAGCGTGTTGTGGCTTGAACAGCACCTGTCCAACTACGCCGGCGCCGTCCTGGCCGTCACCCACGACCGGTACTTCCTGGACCACGTTGCAGAGTGGATCGCCGAGGTTGACCGGGGCCACCTCTACCCGTATGAGGGCAACTACTCCACTTACCTGGAGAAGAAGCGCGCCCGCCTTGAAGTCCAGGGCAAGAAGGACGCCAAGCAGGCTAAGCGCCTCACCGAAGAACTTGAGTGGGTCCGCTCCAACGCCAAGGGCCGGCAGACCAAGTCCAAGGCCCGCCTGGCCCGCTACGAGGAAATGGCCGCCGAGGCGGACCGTACGCGGAAGCTTGACTTCGAAGAGATCCAGATCCCGCCAGGACCGCGCCTGGGCGGACTGGTCCTGGAAGCCAAGAACCTGCAGAAGGGCTTCGACGACCGCACGCTGATCGACGGACTCTCCTTCAGCCTTCCCCGCAACGGGATCGTTGGCGTCATTGGCCCCAACGGTGTGGGCAAGTCCACGTTGTTCAAGACCATCGTGGGCCTGGAGCCGCTCGACGGCGGCGAGCTGAAGATCGGTGACTCCGTCAAGATCTCCTACGCGGACCAGAGCCGCGGAGGCATCGACCCCAACAAGACCCTGTGGGAGGTCGTCTCCGACGGCTTGGACTACATCCAGGTGGGCCACGTGGAAATGCCGTCCCGCGCCTACGTCGCCGCGTTCGGCTTCAAGGGCCCGGATCAGCAGAAGAAGGCCGGCGTACTCTCCGGCGGTGAGCGCAACAGGCTGAACTTGGCCCTGACGCTCAAGCAGGGCGGAAACCTGCTGCTCCTTGACGAACCCACCAACGACCTCGACGTTGAAACCCTCAGCAGCCTGGAGAACGCGCTGCTGGAATTCCCCGGCTGCGCCGTGGTGGTTTCGCACGACCGCTGGTTCCTGGACCGGGTTGCCACCCACATCCTCGCCTACGAAGGCGACGAGGAAAACCCCTCCAAGTGGTACTGGTTCGAGGGCAACTTCGAATCCTACGAGGAGAACAAAGTGGAGCGCCTGGGTCCGGACGCCGCGAAGCCGCACCGGGTCACGCACCGCCGCCTCACCCGCGACTGAACAACTGCGCACTGACAGTACGAAGCGGAAAGGCCGGCACCCTGCAGGGTGCCGGCCTTTCTCGTTAAGTGAAAGTCAGTGAGAGGCGAAGCGAGCTAGTCGCGCCCGGCCTTGCGGATCTGGTGCTCCAGGACTTTGGACTGGAAAGCCCCCACCACCTTGTTCTTGAGGTCGGTGGGAACCCGGACCATCCCCTCCTGCGCCACGGATGCCACGTGCTGGCCGGCCCGGTTGAAGATCTTGCCCGTGGCCAGCCCCCGGGCGCCCTGGGCGCTGGGGGATTCCTGGACGTAGAGCAGCCACTCGTCCACGCGGGCCGGGCGGTGCCACCACATAGCGTGGTCCAGGCTGGCCACGTTCATGCCGGGGGTGATCCAGCTGAGCCCGTGCCGGCGGAGAATGGACTCCAGCAGTGTGTAGTCGCTGGCGTAGGCCAAAGCGGCTCGGTGAAGGTTGGCGTTGTCGGGCATCGGTCCAAACGTCTTCATCCACACGGCATTCCGCGCTTCCCGTTTGCCTTTGGCAGATACATACAGGGGCGGATCCACGTGGCGGATGTCGAATGGCCGCTCGTAGGCCCAGTGCCGGGCCACCGGGTGGTCGAACTTGCCCAGGAGGTCGGCTGTGCTCGGCAGCGATTCGGGATCCGGGATTCCTTTGGGCATGGCTGATTCGTGCTCGATGCCTTCATCCTCGCCTTGGAAGGACGCGATCATCGACAGGATGGGCACACCCTCCTGGTAGGCATGGACCCGGCGTGCGGAGAACGAGCGGCCATCGCGCAGGCGCTGGACGCCAAAGGTGATGGTTTTGTTGGCATCGCCTGGCCGCAGGAAGTAGCCGTGCATGGAATGGACGTGGCGCTCAGGGTCCACTGTCCGGGTGGCGGCGATGAGGGACTGGGCCAGGACCTGGCCGCCGAAGACCCGCTGGTGCGGCTGCTGCTGGGAAGGCCCCAGGAAGATGTCCTCGTCGGTGCGGGCCCCCTCCAGTTCGCCCAGGTCCAGGAGCTTGATCAGTGATGTGGTGGGGTCACCGCTGGGCGGGGCCAGCAATCCGGCGTCGGCTTCAGTCATGGTTCGACTCTAGACGCCACCCCGGCACCGCTCAAACAACGTACAGCCGGTAGTGTTCTTAGTGTGTCTGATCTACTCACCCAGTCCTTCCGCTTCACCGATCCGCGTGATCTCGCCGACCTGCGCACCTTCGCCACGCGCGCCAAAACAATCGACGACGGCGCCATTCGGCTTCAGGCAGCAGGCTCAGTCCTGGCGGCGTACGTCTGCGTGCTGAGGCCACGGCTGCTGGGCGAATCAACCCCCACCATCCTGGGCTTGCGCACCATGGGGCTCGCTGAACGTTCTGAAACTGATGTCACAGTCCCGCTGTCTGCGGTCCTGGATCGTCTCGCCAGGGCAGGGGAGGGCGACGTCGAGCTGCCGGTTCCGCCGTCCACCGTCACCGAATCCTGGACCGGAGTCGGCGCCCCCAGGACAGGCTGGGAACTGATCCGGTCCGTACCGGATGCTGAACTGCGCCAGGCCGCCGATGCCGGCATCGCCGAAGTTGCCGGCATCGTGCCGGACAAGCCGGGCGCCTTGATCGTCAACAATGCCCGGGCCGCAGTCTGGGGCCGGCCCCTGGACGATTCGGGGCTTCCGGCTGGAGCCGCGTTCGCCGCGCTGACGCTGGGGTTCCTTGGCGAGGGTGACCAGAAGCTCTACCGCACTGGCCGGTGGTTCCGCCTTACCGGCGCCCGCGGGCACGTCCTTGCGCGCACCGGGAGCGGACTGGGCTAGGCCCGGCTTTGGCAAACAGCCCGGACCCGGGCTCAGCTGTCGGACGGGCTGTTCACCATAGACAGTGCCGCACGCTCCATGTAGTCCCATAGCGTGCCTTCGTACAAGGGCGGCAGCCCCAACGAGTCCACGGCCGCGCGCATGTGGAAGAGCCAACGGTCCTTCGCCTCGGGCGTGACGCGAAACGGCATGTGCCGCATCCGCAGCCGAGGGTGGCCGCGTTCCTCGCCATACGTGGTGGGGCCACCCCAGTACTGCTCCAGGAACATCAGGAAACGGCGCTTGGCCGGCGCAAGGTCCTCTTCCGGGTACATCGGGCGCAACAGCGGGTCGGTAGCCACGCCATCGTAGAAGACATCGATGAGGCGAACGAACGTTTCATGGCCGCCCACGGCATCGTAGAAGTTGTCCGTGTAGCCTGGCTGGCTGAAAGGGTCGTTCTGCATCAGCTGGCGCGGCTGCTGCGGGTCGGCGGGTGTGCTCATGTCCCTATTCTCCGGCTTTCTGGTCAGTCTTTTTAGTCTCGGTGTTGGTGGCAGGCTCGTGCAGTGCAGTTTCCGGGCCGGCGGCGGGCGCATCAGGCACCGGCGCGTAGTTTCCTTGGGAACGGTTGCCGACACGGAGGATTTCGCCGTTGCGCAGGTACCAGATGGCGCCGTCCTCGGACCGGACCCGGGTGATGCGCAGGCCCATGGATTCCACTACCCCCACCACCTCGCTGGTTTCGATGACGTCGCCGATTCCGTACTGGTCCTCGATGGTGATGAAGATGCCGGCCAGGAAATCCCGGATCAGCTGCTGGGCGCCGAAGCCAATGGCAACACCGAGGATTCCCACGCTTGTCAGCAGCGGGGCGATGTTGATGTCCAGGTTCTGGAGGACATACATGCTGGTGATGACGGCCACCAGCACGCCTACGATGCTGTTGAGCAGCGATCCGATGGTTTCCGCGCGCTGGACGCGGCGCTCATGATCCAAGGCCCGGATCGCCGGGGCCACCCACTTGAAGTGGGCCTTCTTGAAGAAGTTGCTCCCGGAGGCCACCCGCCTGCTGATCCGGGAAATCACGAAGGTTGCCACCAACCAGATAGCTACGCCGACGCCCAGGCTGATGACAATGCCGGTGACGCTGACGCCGTCGGGCTCGGAGGCGAGGGAAGGGGTGATCGACAACGTGCTGAACATAAACGGTAAAACTCCTTGGGGGTCTCCGGCGGGGGCCGGGATGGTGCTCGCCGGCGCTCGGGTTTCGCCCGGCGCGGAAGGCTCTGTTCTCTTTCAACCCTAGCGCCGTAGCGTGGACCCATGCGCATCCTTGTATTGGGCGGAACTGCCTTCCTGTCCGCAGAAATAGTCCGGCAAGCAGTGGCTGCGGGGCATGATGTTACGTGCCTGGCCCGCGGTTCGGCGGCTCAACCGCCGGAGGGCGCTCAATGGTTGAGGGCGGACCGTTCACTGGGCGCGAACGCTTATGACGGGGCCACCGGAGTTTGGGACGAAGTCATTGACGTGGCCCGCGATACCGTCCAGGCGACGGATGCTCTGGACGCACTGGCAGACAGAGCCGGCCATTGGACGTTTGTGTCCAGCTGTTCGGTCTACGCCGACCATTCGACCCCGGGAGAGGCGGAGGACGCTGCCCTCCTGCCTCCCCTGCCCGCCGGTACGGTATCCGCCCCCGAAAACTACGGGGAGTCGAAGTCGGCCATCGAGCAGGCAACCTTGGTTGCGGCCGCAGCCAAGGCGCATCTCTGCCGGGCCGGACTCATCGGCGGTCCCGGCGACACAACCGACCGCTACGGCTACTGGCCGGCGAGGTTCGCCCGGGACAATGGACCCGTCGTCGTCCCCGACATACCCGGCCACGCCACCCAAGTCATCGACGTCCGCGACCTGGCCCTATGGATTCTCCACGCCGCGGAGCAGGGTGTCACGGGCGCACTGAACGCCTTGGGGGACCAGGTGCCCTTCGCCGACTACCTTGAGGGCTCGAAAGCCGCCGCCGGCTACCAGGGCGAGGTCCTAACGGCGCCGGAGGACTGGCTCGTGGACCATGGAGTCGATTATTGGGCCGGGCCTGATTCCCTCCCGCTGTGGCTGCCGCCGGGCCACGACGGCTTCTGCACACGCAGCAACATGGCTGCCCGCGCCGCCGGACTGACGACGCGCCCCTGGCAGGAGACGGTGGCGGACACCCTCGAGGACGAGCGCCGCCGCGGACTGAACCGCCGCCGCAAGGCCGGGCTTGCCCCCGCCACGGAAGCCCGGCTCGTGGAGGAGCTCCGCCGAAGCGTATGAATCCCATCCGCCCAACTGAGTAGCAGCAGATGTTGTTCTGAGCCCTCAAAACGACATCAGCTGCTACTCAGTTGGGGTCAGGCCGTCAGGGTCACGGGATCGTGGTGCACGGGGAAATTGACGCTCCGGGCAATGAAACAGACCTGGTTTGCTTCGTGGTGCATTTGCTCCGCCAGAGCCACGTGGGCCGGGTCCGCCAGCGTCACCCTCGGGTGCAGGGTCACTGACTCAAACTGCCCGCTGCCGTCCCGGTTCAGGCGCATCGTCCCCGTGGCTTCGTCCCGGTAGTCCGTAACAATGACGCCGTGCCGTACCGCCACGTGCAGGAAGGACAGCATGTGGCACTGGGCGAGAGCGGCGAGGAGAAGTTGCTCGGGGTTGTAGCGTGACCTGTCGCCATGGAACGTCGGGTCAGCGGAGCCCGGGAGCACCGGCAGCCCCGGAATCAGGACGTCGTGGTCCCGCGAGTAGCCCCGGTAGGACGATGTTCCCTCCCCAAGGTTGCCGGTCCACTGCACGGTCAGTTCATAGCGGTGCTCACCCAGGCTCATGCCGGACGCCTAGGCATCGCCGGGAAGGACGTCGGCCGCACGGGCGCGCAGTGCCCGGGCAACGCCGTCGCGGTTTTCCAGCATCATCCGCCGCAACGCGGCGCTTTCTGCCGGGAGGGCGGCCAGGAAGCCGTCAGTCCGGTCGATGGTGGCCTGGGTGGTCAGCAGGGCCGGGTAGAGCCCGACGACGATCTGCTGGGCCAGTGCGTGGGTGCGGGTGGCCACGATCCCAGGAACCGCCTCGAAGTACTTTTCCGCGTACGGTTCCAGCAGGGACCGGTCCAGGACCCGGGTGAATCCGGTCACCGCAGAGCCCTGCAGTGCGTTGGACAGTTCGCCCTTGACCACGATCGATTCCCACGCGGCCGCCTTGGCCTCGGGCGTGGGGATCGCGGCCTTGGCCAGAGCCGCCGCGTTCTGCCCACTGGCGGTGTTGTCCCGTTCCAGTTCGGCGTTGATGTCCTCCGTGCCTAGGCGGCCGCCGGCTACCAGGGATGCCAGGAGCTCCCACCGGAGGTCCTGGTCCACGGCCAGCCCGTCCAGGGGTGTTGCGCCGGACAGAAGGCCGGCAACGGTATCCAGCTGCCCGGTGCTGCGGGCCAGGAGGGCAAAAGACTTCACGAACTGCAGCTGGGCGTCGGATCCGCCCGGCACAGTGTTGGCGAGTTCCCACAGCGTGTCCACCGCTGCCACAGCAGTGGCCTCGCGGTGCTGCTCAGCGACATAGAAGTTCAGCGTGGTGGCCAGCTGGCGCAGCTGGACCAGGATCACCGAGGAATCCGATTCCGCGGCAACGTTGGCCAGGATCAGGTCAACGTAGCGGCGAGCGGGGGTCTCGCCGTCGCGCGCCGCATCCCACGCGGAATTCCATACCAGGGTGCGCGGGAGGCTCTCACTGAAGTCCTTCAGGTGTGCTGTGGCCGTCGCCAGGGACTTTTCGTCCAGCCGAACCTTGGCGTAGGCGAGGTCGTCGTCGTTGACCAGGATCAGGTCCGGCTGCGCCAGTCCGGCCAGGGCCGGCACCTCGGTGCGCCCGCCGTCGACGTCGAGTTCCTCCCGGTGCACCCGCTCGAGCTTGCCGGCGCTATTGAGGTTGTAGAAGCCAACGGCAAGGCGGTGCGGACGGATGGTGGGCCACTCCTCAACGGCCGACTGGACTATCACGAAGGAGGTGAGGTTCCCGTCGCCGTCCACCTCCAGCTCGGGCTTGAGCGTGTTCACGCCGGCCGTTTCCAGCCACAACTGGCCCCATCGGTCAAGATCCCGGCCGCTGGCATTCTCCAGCTCCACCATGAGGTCGCTGAGCTCGGTGTTCTGCCAGGCGTGCTTGCTGAAGTACTCCCGCACGCCCGCCATGAACTGCTCCGGACCGACCCAGGCCACCAGCTGGCGCAGCACGGAGGCGCCCTTGGCGTAGGTAATGCCGTCGAAGTTGACCTCCACATCCTGCAGGTTGTTGATTTCGGCGAAGATCGGGTGCGTGGTGGGCAGCTGGTCCTGGCGGTAGGCCCAGGACTTCTCCACGGAGGCGAAGGTGGTCCACGCACTGGTAAAGGACGTGTTCTCCACGGCGGCGAGGTGGGACATGTATTCGGCGAAGGATTCGTTGAGCCAGAGGTCATTCCACCAGCGCATGGTCACCAAATCGCCGAACCACATGTGCGCGAGCTCATGCAGCACCGTGATGGCCCGGCGTTCGATCTGCGCGTCGGTGACTTTGCTACGGAACACGTACCCTTCGAGGATGGTGACCGCGCCTGCGTTTTCCATGGCCCCCGCGTTGAACTCGGGCACAAACAGCTGGTCGTACTTCTCGAACGGGTACGGGCAGCCGAACTGGGCCTCGAAGAATTCAAAGCCTTGCCGGGTCAGCTCAAAGATGTTTTCGGCATCGAGGTATTGCATCAGTGATTTCCGGGCAAAGACGCCCAGCGGGATGACCCGTCCGTCAGAACTGGCCACCTCACTCCGGACCGACTGGTAGGGGCCTGCGATCAGCGCGGTGACGTAGGAAGAAAGCCTGGGCGTCGGTGCGAAGGACCAGACGGAGCGCGCCCCGCCGTTGTCCCCGGGAGTGGTTTCCTGCGGCGCGGGGGTGGGGGAGTTGGAAATAACGTCCCAGTGCGACGGTGCGGTGACGTTGAAGGTAAACGTGCCCTTGAGGTCCGGCTGCTCAAAGACGGCAAACATGCGGCGCGAATCGGGCACCTCGAACTGGGTGTACAGGTAAACCTCGCCGTCCACCGGATCCACGAACCGGTGCAGGCCTTCGCCAGTATTCATGTACGGGGCGTCGGCAACCACCGTGAGCTCGTTGGTGGCCGCCAGGTCCGGCAACTGGATCCGGATGCCGTCGGAGACGGTGCCGGGGTCCAGGGCACGCCCGTTTAGCGTGACGCTGTGGACCGTGTGGGTAATGGCGTCGATAAACGTGGAGGAACCCGGTTCGGCTTCGAACTTTACCGTTGTGGTGCTCCCGAAGACCTTCTCGCCCCTGGTCAAATCCAGGCTGACCGCGTAGGAATCGACAGTGATCAGTTCGGCGCGCTCGCGGGCTTCGGTGCGCGTCAGGTTAATACCTGGCAAGGGGGCCTCCAGAAGGGTTGCTGTTGCCGGCGGGTGATGGCCTGCGCCGGGCACTGTGAAATCATTCTTTCATTTCTTGGGCGGTTGGCAAGTTACCGCGATCACATCCCGACACGGCGGGAGTAGCGTTAATGCATGGGCAAGTTCAGGGATGCGGTGGATGCCAAGGCGTTGCGGTTTGCTGTCGGGTTCCCGGTGGTACTGGCCGCGGCTTTTGTTTTCTGTGCCTTCCTCCTGCGGCCTGACCTTCCGGAGCCGCTCGCCGTGAGCTGGACGGACGACGGCGGCGCCTCCTTTGCGTCGTTTTCCGCCTATGCGTGGGGAGGGGCGCTGATTATCGTTGCAGCGGGCTGGCTGGTCCTGTCCCAGGCCGTTCCGGTCTCCCGTCCGGCCGTGATGCGCAGGATCATGATGGGGGCCGGACTTTTCCTGAGCCTCTTCATTACCAGCGTCCTGGCAGCCGGGCTGGTGGGCCAGACCGGACTTGCAGACGCCCGCGAATCCCGGGTGGACCTGACAGTCCTGGCACTGGGAAGCGGTGCAGCGCTCTCACTGGGGGTCATCATGGGCTTTGTTTTCAAGGCCGACAGGCAGTGGTCGCCGGAAGACGACAGGGCCTTCGAGCTGGCCCTCGCCAGGGAACTGGACCCTGACCTCGCGCGCGATTCGATCCGGCTCTGGGTCCACGCCCGCAGTTCGGTTTTTGTCATGATCACCGTGGCCACGCTCTTTCCCGCAGCCTTGATCACTATTGCCCTGCCGTGGCTGGGAGCCGTCCTCGCAGGGCTGGCCGTCGTGGCCGCGGCGTTCCTTTGCGCCAGGGTCAAGGCCGACCGCAGCGGCCTGCGGGTGCTGGTGGCCGGCGTGTTCCCGGTGATGGACGTGCCCGCAGCGGCCATCTCGGAGGCCAACGCCTCGGAGGTGAAGGCCGCTGACTACGGCGGGTGGGGCTACCGGAACCACAGCGGCACTGCCGCCATGCTGGTAAGCAGCGGCCCCGCCGTCGTCGTGCGGAAAACAGACGGCCACAGCCTCGCAGTGAGCGGCGGCAGCCCGGCGTCCGCTGCCCGCCTGGCCGAAGTCCTGACCCGGGTGGCCGCGCGGGCGCATGGCGGAGCCTCCGGCGCGGCGGGTGCAGAGTCCTAGTATTCTTGTGCCTGTTGATCTGACCCTGGCCCGAGCCGGCGCCGCTGAGCCAACATTTCTGCCCATCACCGCTAAACCGAACGGATACTGTCGTGACTTCTTCCCCTGCCTTCCCGCGGGTACACATCGCCACCGACCACGCAGGCATGGAACTCAGCGCCCACCTCGTCACCCACCTCACGGCAAAGGGCTACGACGTAGTGGACCACGGTCCCAAGGAGTACGACGCACAGGACGATTACCCCTCCTTCTGCATCAACGCCGCATTGGCCGTGGTGGCTGACCAGAAAGCCGGCGTCCACGCCCTGGGAATCGTGCTGGGCGGCTCCGGCAATGGTGAGCAGATCGCCGCGAACAAGGTCAAGGGCGTTCGCGCAGCGCTGGCCTGGAACCACTCCACTGCCACGCTGGCCCGTGAACACAATGACGCCAATGTGGTGGCAGTCGGCGGCCGGCAGCACACTGTCGAAGAAGCCACAGCGCTGATCGAGGCTTTCCTGGCAGAACCGTTCAGCAATGATGAACGGCACGTGCGCAGGATCGGCAAGATTGCCGCCTACGAAACCACCGGCGAGGTCATCGAGTAGTGCCCGAGGGCCACTCGGTACGCCGGCTGGCGCGCCAGTTCGGCGATGTTTTCGGCGGCGAGACGCTGGCTGTGAGCAGTCCGCAGGGGCGGTTCGCGGCCGGCGCCGCCCTGCTCGATGGCCACACGCTGACCGAATCGCAGGCCCACGGCAAGCACCTGTTCCTGCATTTTGACCACGCCCTGGTGCTCCATGTCCACCTGGGTCTCTACGGGGCATGGGATTTCGGCGGCGACGCCGCCTTCCGGGGCGCCTCCAGCATTGGCGCGCCCCGGAAAGTGGGGGAGCGGGAAACGTTCGACGACGGCGGCGGGCTTCACTACGCCGGCCCGCCTGCTCCGGTCGGCGCAGTCCGGGTCAGGCTGGTGGGCAGGCACGGCTGGGCGGACCTGCGCGGCGCCACTACCTGCGCTGCCATCACCACGGCCGAAGCCGCTGCCGTGCTCGCGAGACTGGGACCGGATCCGTTGCGCAATCTGCCGCCGGACCGGGAACGCTTTGTGACGGGCGTGCAGTCACGAAAGACGCCCATCGCGGCGCTGCTGATGGACCAAAAGGTGATTGCCGGCGTCGGAAACGTCTACCGGGCCGAAGTCCTCTTCCGCCAGCGGATCGATCCGCTGCTGCCGGGCAGTTCGCTGCCCCGGAAATCCACGGAAATGTTGTGGGATGACACCGCAGCGGTGATGGGTGACGGCGTCCGCGACGGCAGGATCATCACCACGCCGCCGTCGTACTGGTCAGCGGGTGCCGCGTTGCCTGCGGGGGACGAAGCGCACTACGTCTACAAACGCCAGGGGCTGCCGTGCCGGGTCTGCGCCGTCCCGGTGGCCCTGGCAGAGCTGGGAGGCCGGAAACTCTATTGGTGTCCCGGCTGCCAGGAGAACTAGGGGCTGCAGGCCGGACGCGCTGCCCGCCCACGGTCAGTACGTGACGGGCTCCATTGGCGTCTGCCGGAGCACGGGCTGCCGGATGGGCGGTGCCTTCCGGGTAGACACCAACACAAAAAGGACCCCTCAGCGAGGGGCCCTTTTTGTGTATGTCCGTTGAACGGACTCGTTATGGAGGGGACGACGGGAATCGAACCCGCGTAATCAGTTTGGAAGACTGAGGCTTTACCATTAAGCTACGTCCCCGGGAGAACAGCAGTCCTGCATTAACATGTCCTGCACTGTCAATGCTACTGCCGGTCTTTCGGGCTGGCTGATCAAGCCGGATATAACTAAACCTAATTCATGCCCTACGTGTCAAATGTGCAATCACGGCCGGTTTGACCGTAGACTTGCCTGTGCACTTACGGGGTGTAGCTCAGCTTGGCTAGAGCGCCTGCTTTGGGAGCAGGAAGTCGCAGGTTCAAATCCTGTCACCCCGACTCTGCGGCCCGGACCGGACGGCCTGGACAGAACACACATGCGTTTGCAGAAACCCATCCCACAATCCCAGGAGTACTTAGACCGTGAAGAGCGCTGTCGAGAACCTCACCCCCACGCGGGTCAAGCTCAATGTTGAGGTCCCCTTTGAGGAATTGAAGCCCAGCATCGACGAGGCATACAAGACTGTTGCTTCGCAGATCCAGGTCCCTGGCTTCCGTAAGGGCAAGGTCCCGTCCAAGCTGATCGACCAGCGCGTTGGCCGCGGCTACGTCCTGGAGACCGCAATCAACGAGGGCCTCAACGGCTGGTACCAGGCCGCTGTGCAGGAATCGGGCATCCGCCCCCTGAGCCGCCCCGAGGTTGAGATCACCGAAGTTCCGGACCCCACGTCCACGGACGGGGAACTGAAGTTCCACGCCGAGGTTGACGTCCGCCCGGAGATCGAGCTGCCTGACTACGCCGGCATCAAGGTTGAGGTTGCCGCTGCGGAATCCTCCGATGAAGACGTCGACAAGGCCCTGGACGAACTCCGTGGCCGCTTCGGCACGCTGAAGTCCGTGGACCGCCCGGCCGCCGATGGCGACTTCCTGACCATCGACATCACCGCCACCGTTGACGGCACCGAGGTGGACTCCGCAGCAGGCCTGTCCTACCAGGTTGGCGCGGGAACCATGCTCGAAGGCCTGGACGAGGCAGTCACCGGCCTGAGCGCCGACGAAGACTCCATCTTCGACACCACGCTGGTTGGCGGCGAGCACGCCGGCGAAGCAGCCCAGGTCAAGGTTATTGTGAAGGCCGTCAAGGAGCGCGAGCTCCCCGAGGCCAACGACGACTTCGCCCAGCTGGCTTCAGAGTTCGACACCCTGGCTGAACTCCGCGAGGACCTGGCCAAGCAGGCTGCAGACTCCAAGGTTGTTGAGCAGGGCGTCGAAGCCCGCGACAAGGTCCTGGACAAGCTCGTTGAGCTCGTTGAGGTTCCGGTTCCGGACTCCGTAGTTGAAGAGCAGCTCGAAGCGCACTTCAAGGAGGGCAGCGGCCACGGTGAAGGCGAGCACGACACCGAGGAGCACCGCGCCGAGGTCAAGGCCAACACCGCCCGCGCCTTCCAGAACGAGATCATCCTTGACGCCATCGCCGAAAAGGAAGAAGTCAACGTCAGCCAGAACGAGCTGATCGACTACATCGTCTCCACTGCCAGCCAGTACGGCATGGACCCGAACCAGTTCGCCCAGATCATCGATCAGAGTGGCCAGGTTCCCATGATGGTTTCCGAGGTGCGCCGCCGTAAGGCACTGGCCGTTGTGCTGGGACAGGCAACTGTTACCGACACCGCCGGCAACAACGTTGACCTGAGCGACTTCGTGCGTCCCGGTGGCGAAGAGGAAGCTCCCGCCGTCGAGGAAGAAGCTACGGAAGCCGCAGCTGAAGACGCCAAAGCCGAATCCGCAGCGAACGACGACCCCGCTGCCGTGAAGTTCTAGTACGGAATTAGTTTCCGCCGCCCGCCCCTGGACCCGACCGGTCCAGGGGCTGGGTGCTTTAACAGCCGGTTTCCGGCTCGTGCGCCGTCAGCGAACAGCGCGATTCGGGCGAACAAATCGGCCGTCAAAACGGTTAGTGTCCAAGTAGTGAAGTTCAGTGATGTCACCGTCACCAGCGAGAGGTAAGTACACATGTCACAGCACGCAGAGGCCCCACGAATGGCGACAGTCGATCCTGCAGCCCAGGACAACTACATCTACAACCGCCTCCTGAAAGAGCGGATCATCTGGCTGGGTTCCGAGGTGCGCGATGACAACGCCAACGCGATCTGCTCGCAGCTGCTGCTCCTGTCCGCCGAGAACCCGGACAAGGACATCTACCTTTACATCAACTCTCCCGGTGGCTCCGTCACCGCAGGAATGGCCATCTACGACACCATGCAGTTCATCCCGAACGATGTTGTCACCGTGGCCACCGGCCTTGCCGCTTCTATGGGACAGTTCCTGCTTTCCTCAGGCACCAAGGGCAAGCGCTACGCCACGCCGAACGCCCGCGTCCTGATGCACCAGCCTTCCGGCGGCATTGGCGGTACTGCCTCGGACATCAAGATCCAGGCCGAGCTGATCCTGCACATGAAGAAGGTCATGGCTGAGCTGACTGCCGAGCAGACCGGCCAGACTGTGGACACCATCCTCAAGGACAACGACCGCGACAAGTGGTTCACCGCCAAGGAAGCCCTGGAGTATGGCTTCTTTGACAAGATCGCGGCCCACGCCGGTTCCGTTTCCGGCGGCGGCGGAACCGCCAACGGTTCGTCCGGCGAGCCAGCATCCGAGAAGTAACCCGGCACTAGAACACTTAGATCAGGAGCAACACAATGACTTACAACTTCGGATCGACTGCCGGTAATCTTCCGACCAGCCGCTACGTCCTTCCCCAGTTCGAGGAGCGCACGCCCTACGGCTTCAAGCGCCAGGACCCGTACACCAAGCTGTTCGAGGACCGCATCATCTTCCTCGGCGTGCAGGTGGACGACGCCTCTGCCGACGACGTCATGGCGCAGCTGTTGGTTCTGGAGTCCACGGACCCGGACCGCGATATCACCCTGTACATCAACTCGCCGGGCGGCTCGTTCACGGCCATGACGGCCATTTACGACACCATGCAGTACATCCGGCCCGAGATTCAGACCGTCTGCCTCGGACAGGCTGCCAGCGCCGCTGCAGTGCTGCTGGCGGCCGGAACGCCCGGCAAGCGACTGGCGCTTCCCAACGCCCGTGTCCTGATCCACCAGCCGGCACTGTCCGGCGGTCAGGGCGGCCAGGCTTCGGACCTAGAGATCCAGGCCGCTGAAGTCATGCGGATGCGGTCCTGGCTCGAGGACACCCTCGCCCACCACTCGGGCCGGACCTCAGAGCAGGTCAACAACGACATCGAGCGAGACAAGATCCTGACGGCGGAAGAGGCCATGAACTACGGCCTCATCGACCAGGTCCTGGATTCACGCAAGATCAAGCCGCAGGCAATTACCAGGTAGTACGGCTCTGCTTCAGGCCGGTGCGGTCCAGTTCATTTGGGCCGCACCGGCCTTCGCTTTCCACCCTTGGGACCGAATGTGACCTAGAGTGGATGTTGTCACAGCCGGCCCTCCCAGGCCGGAACAGATTCCAGCAACGGTGCACAGCTGCCTGGCAGCAAGATACTAAGGGGTTCACATATGGCTCGGATTGGCGAGAGCACGGATCTGCTGAAGTGTTCTTTCTGCGGAAAGAGCCAGAAGCAGGTACGCAAGCTCATTGCCGGGCCCGGTGTCTATATCTGCGACGAATGCATTGAACTCTGCAACGAGATCATTGAGGAAGAGCTCGCCGAAGTCGCGGATCTGGGAAGTTTTGAATTGCCCAAGCCCCGGGAAATCTTCGACTTCCTGCAGGAATACGTCATCGGCCAGGAGCCGGCCAAACGGTCCCTCGCCGTCGCGGTCTATAACCACTACAAGCGGATCCAGGCGGGCCATGCGCCCAAGAGCGGGAGCCTCGCCGACGGCGGCCACCACGACGACGTCGAGATCGCCAAGTCCAATATCCTCCTGATCGGTCCTACAGGCTGTGGCAAGACCTACCTCGCGCAGACCTTGGCCCGCCGCCTCAACGTCCCCTTCGCCGTTGCTGACGCCACCGCCCTGACCGAGGCCGGCTACGTGGGTGAGGATGTGGAGAACATCCTCCTCAAGCTCATCCAGGCCGCGGACTACGACGTCAAAAAGGCCGAGCAGGGCATCATCTACATTGACGAGATCGACAAGATCTCCCGCAAGAGCGAGAACCCCTCCATCACCCGGGACGTGTCCGGCGAAGGCGTCCAGCAGGCACTGCTGAAAATCCTTGAAGGAACGGTAGCCTCGGTCCCGCCCCAGGGCGGCCGCAAACACCCGCACCAGGAATTCATCCAGATCGACACCACCAACGTGCTCTTCATCGTTGCCGGTGCGTTCGCTGGCCTGGAAGAGATCATCGGTTCCCGTTCCGGCCGAAAGGGAATCGGGTTCGGCGCCCCGCTTAACGAGGCCAGCAACAAGATCGACTCCTACGGCGAAGTAATGCCAGAGGACCTCCTGAAATTCGGTCTGATCCCGGAATTCATCGGCCGGCTCCCCGTGATCACGACGGTATCCAACCTGGACCGTGACGCCCTGATCCAGATCCTCTCCACTCCCAAGAACGCACTGGTGAAGCAGTACCAGAAGATGTTCCAGATCGATGGCGTGGAGCTCGCCTTCGATGACGACGCCCTGAACGCCATCGCGGATCAGGCCCTTGAGCGGGGCACGGGCGCACGGGGCCTCCGCGCCATCATGGAGGAAGTGCTGCTTCCCGTCATGTTTGACCTGCCCAGCCGCGAAGACATCGCCAGCGTGGTAATCACGGCGGACGTGGTGCTCAGCAAGGCTGAGCCCACCATGATTCCGCACGTGACCAAGCGCCGTAAGTCAGCCTGACAGCACCCGCCGCCACACACCATCACGCTGAACGACGCAGAGGAATGACGCATGACTGAAACCACCCCGAACCAGGCCGACTTCTGGTTCGATCCCGTATGCCCGTTCGCGTGGATCACCTCACGATGGATCGGCGAGGTGGAGGCTGTCCGCGACATCAAGACTGCCTGGCACGTCATGAGCCTGGCAGTCCTCAACGAGGGCCGCGACCTGGACCCCGACTACCGGAAGTCCATGGACAACGCCTGGGGCCCCGTGCGAGTCATCATCGCAGCCAAGGAGCAGCACGGCGATCACGTCATTAAGCCGCTGTACGACGCCATGGGAACGCAGATCCATGAAGGCGGGCAGAAGGACTTCGCCATTGTGATCAGCAAGGCGCTGGCAGAATGCGGCCTCCCAGCCGGACTGGCCGAGACCGCCACGTCGGACGCGTTCGATTCCCAGCTGCGCGCCAGCCACGATGAGGGCATCTCATTGGTGGGCCAGGACGTCGGAACCCCGGTGGTCGCCTTTAACGGAACGGCCTTCTTTGGCCCCGTGCTGACCCGTATTCCTCGGGACGAGCAGGCTGGCCAGCTGTGGGACGCGACCGTGGCATTGGCCTCCTATCCGCACTTCTTTGAGATTAAGCGGAGCCGTACCGAACGTCCCCGGTTCGACTGAATTCCTGCGTCCAGACACAACGAAAAGGGCCCTGGGAGAACTACTCTGATGTAGTTCTTCCGGGGCCCTTGCGTATCCCCATCCCCGGGACCAGAATGGTTTTTACCCACTTCGAAAGAAGAGGGACGCAGGAACCAAAGATTCAGTGATATGTATCTGACGCAGCCTTCGGCAAAGCCAGGTACAAGCTACCAGTGACGAGGTAGGAAGACCTGAAGATCAGCGGATCCTGCCAGACCATCAAAGACGTCACCAGATGGCCGAAAAGTCGAAGCCCCACCAACGGCAAAACGCTGATGGGGCTTCCCCTTTGCCCAAAAACAGGCCGTCGGGATCCGGGCCTGTTTGAAACAGGCCCGGATCCGGTCAGCCCTGTGCGGGTTCCTCCGGCGCAGCCAGGATGACGTCGCTGACCGTCAGTTCGCCTTCTCCGGCTACCAGCGTCAGTTCGCGGGCGTTCGACGCCGCCTTCAGGTCCGCCAGGCCGGCCTTGAGCTGGGTGGTCAGCGACTCGGAGGCAGTGATAGTGGCAGAGAGGACCTCGGTCCGCTGCTTCACCTTGGCCTCGGACTTTGCCTTGCGGACACCACTGAGGGCAGTGCCCACGGTGGCGAGCAGGGTGGTGTCGCCGTCGACCTCTATGGCCGTGGGCCATTCGGCACGGTGCACTGACCCGTTGCGCCACCAGCCCCAGACCTCTTCGGTGGCGAAGGGGAGGAACGGGGCAAAAAGACGCAGCAGGGTGTCCAGGCTCGTGGCGAGGGCGGCAAGGACCGAAGCCTGCTCCTCTTCGCCGGCCGCGCCGTACGAGCGGTCCTTGATGAGTTCGACGTAGTCGTCCGTGAACTGCCAGAAGAAGCTCTCGGTGATCTGCAGTGCCCTGGCGTAGTCGTAATTCTCGAACGCCTTGGTGGAGTGCCGCACTACGTCGGCCAGCTGTGCCAGGACAGCACGGTCCAGCGGATTCGTGAGCACGGAGAGGTCCCCGGACACCACCGAATTCTCCGTGGCGCCCAGGTTCAGGACGAACTTGGAGGCATTCAGGAGCTTGATCGCCAGGCGGCGGCCGATCTTCATCTGGGCAATCTCGTACGCTGTGTCAGCGCCGAGTTTGGCCGATGTAGCCCAGTAGCGGACGGCGTCGGAGCCGAACTCGTCGAGCACGTCGGTGGGAACCACCACGTTGCCCTTGGACTTGGACATCTTCTTCCGGTCCGGATCCAGGATCCAGCCCGAGATGGCGGCATGCTTCCACGGCGCGGTGTTCTGCAGCGAGTCCGCCTGGACCACCGAGGAGAAGAGCCACGTGCGGATGATGTCATGGCCCTGGGGGCGCAGGTCAAACGGGAAGACCTTGGCGAAAAGGTCCTCGTCCCGGCTCCAGCCGCCGACGATCTGGGGCGTCAGAGAGGACGTGGCCCAAGTGTCCAGGATGTCGGCGTCACCGGTAAAGCCGCCTGGGAGATCGCGCTGGGCCTCGTCGTAGCCCGGTGCTGCATCTGCCGCGGGGTCAACCGGCAGTTGCTCATCCGAGGGCACGATCGGGGTGTCGTACTGCGGGTTGCCGTCGGCGTCGAGCGGGTACCAGACGGGGATGGGAACGCCGAAGAAACGCTGGCGGGAAACCAGCCAGTCGCCGTTCAGGCCCGAGATCCAGTTCTCGAAGCGCGACCGCATAAAGGCAGGGTGGAAGTCGATCTCGTGCCCGCGGGCGATGAGGCGTTCGCGGCGGTCCTCTTCGCGGCCCCCGTTGCGGTAGTACCACTGGCGGGACGTGACCACTTCGAGCGGCTTGTCGCCCTTTTCGTAGAAGTTCACGGGGTGCATGATCTTCTTCGGCTCACCGTCGATCAGGTCCTCGGCGGCCAGGAGTTCCACCACGGTTTCCTTGGCACTGAAGACAGTCTTGCCCGCGATGGCTTCGAACGCCGTACGGCCGGCGTCGGTGCTGATCCAGTCCGGGGTGTCGCCGATGATGCGTCCGTCCCGGCCCACGATGGCCCGCGTGGGCAGCTGGAGCTCGCGCCACCAGGTGACGTCGGTGAGGTCACCGAAGGTGCAGACCATGGCAATGCCGGACCCCTTGTCCGCTTTGGCCAGCGGGTGGGCCTTGACTTCAACCTCAACGCCGAAGACCGGGGACGTGACCTTCTTGCCGAACAGCGGCTGGTACCGTTCGTCGTCGGGGTTTGCCACCAGGGCCGCACATGCCGCCAACAGTTCGGGACGGGTGGTCTCGATGTAGATCTTCTCGCCGTCCTCCGTGAAGAACGGGTACCGGTAGTAGTGCCCGGCCACTTCGCGGTCTTCCAGTTCGGCCTGCGCAACGGCCGTGCGGAACGTCACGTCCCACAGCGTGGGGGCCTCTGCCATGTAGGCGTCGCCGGCTGCGAGGTTGGCGAGGAAGGCACGCTGTGAGACTTCGCGCGAGGCGTCGTCGATGGTCCGATACGTCAGCTTCCAGTCGACGGACAGTCCGAGTTGCTGGAACAGGCTCTCGAAAACCTTCTCGTCCTCAACGGCAAGCTCTTCACAGAGCTCAATGAAGTTCCGGCGCGAGACGACGTCGAAATCGCGCTGGTTCTTGGCCGGCTGGGCCGGCGGCCGGTACGCGGCGTCGTAGGGGATAGCCGGGTCGCAACGCACGCCGTAGTAGTTCTGCACGCGGCGCTCGGTGGGAAGGCCGTTGTCATCCCAGCCCATCGGGTAGAAGACGTTCTTGCCGATCATGCGCTGGTAGCGGGCCAGGACGTCGGTCTGCGTGAAGGAGAACATGTGCCCCACGTGCAGCGAACCTGACGCGGTGGGCGGGGGAGTGTCGATCGAGTAGACCTGCTCCCGGGTGGTGTCCGGGTTGAACTTGTAGGTCCCTTCGGCAAGCCAGCGCTGCGTGAGGGCGGCTTCAAGCCCCTCAAGGGCGGGCTTGTCCGGAACGTTGATAGGGGCGGTGGAGGGCGTGTCTGTACCCTGATGTGCTTCAGCCATCTGCCAATTGTTTCATGGCCCGGACTTCATCATGCGACATCGGTTGGGGCATGGTCCCTGCCGGGGCCGTTAGGGTGGTGCCATGACTGAGGATTCACGCACCACGGCAAGGCAGAATAGTGCAGCAGTAGTTACGGGGGCGAGTACCGGTATCGGCGAGGCCACCGTCCGCGCGCTGCGCGCTGAGGGGTGGACGGTTTTCGCTGTAGCCCGTCGCGCCGAACGGCTGGCCGCGCTCGAAGCCGAGACGGGCGCCGTTGGGGTTCCCGCCGACATCACCGAGGACGACGACGTCGCCCGGCTCCTTGCCCACGTCACCGAAGCAGGGGGCGTGGGAACGCTCATCAACATCGCCGGCGGAGCGCGCGGAGCCGACTTCGTGGGCGCTGCCAACACCGAGGACTGGGACTGGATGTACCGGGTCAACGTGCTCGGCACCATGAAGGTCACCCGAGCCTTCCTGCCCATGCTCCGCGCCAATGGTGAAGGCACAGTCCTGAACCTTACGTCCACGGCCGGGCTGGCGGCCTACGAAGGCGGCGCAGGCTACAACGCGGCCAAGTTCGCCCAACACGCCATGACCGGCGCGCTCCGGCTGGAAGAGGCCGAGCACAATGTCCGCGTTATCGAAGTGGCCCCCGGACTGGTCTATACGGAGGAGTTCGCGCTGAACCGGCTCGGCGATCCGGAAGCGGCCAAAAAGGTATACGAGGGCGTGGAGAAGCCGCTGACCGCAGCTGATGTGGCTGACGTAGTGCGGTATGCCGTCAGCGCGCCGCACCACGTCAACCTGGACCAGATTGTCATCCGCCCTGTGGCGCAGGCCGCCAATTACAAGCTCATCCGCAAAGGCTGATCAGGTGGCCGGTACGGCGAGCGTGGCCAGGACGGCCGCGTGGTCCGTACCCGGCACCTTGTGGACCTGGTAGCCCGAACTGCCCACCTGCCGGCTGGTCACCAGATGGTCAAGGGTGATCCCCGGGCAGCCAGACCCCTTCCATAGGCCACGTGGGCACCAGGCGGGAACCCGAGGCTGTCCCCACATCGACAAGTCCTGGGCCTGCACCCAGAAGCTGCCGGAACTCGGAATGGTCATATGTGGCATTGAAGTCACCGACCAGCAGCCTGTTGCCAGGACGCCCGGCCAGCCTGCCCACGGACGCGAGGTCGCTGCGCCACTGGTCCACCCGGACATCCACCGGCGGCAGCGCGTGGACATTCGTTACCTCCAGAACCGCGACTGATCCTCGTGCCTCCGCTGTTAGCCGGACCGTCGGCATCCGGAACGGCGTGTCCGGGATGAGGCCCACCTGTTCGAGGGGATGGCTGGAATAGACGGCACCACCCGCGGCGTCATCGGTGGGGTCGCTGATCCGGTGCGGCAGGAGGGTGTCCAGGCCTGCGGCCGCCAGCCGGTCCTGCAGGGCCTGCGAATGCTCCTGGACCGTCAGGAGCCCTATCCCGTTATCCCTTACCAGCTCCACGATCCGGGTGGCGTCCGCCTGGCCATACTCCGCATTGATGGTCATGGCCTTCAGCTCCACCGTGGCTGCGGCGCCGGGTGCTGCGGACGGCCGGGCCGCATCAAACGGAAAGAGCCAGAACACCTGGCACAGCAGCAACGCCGCAGTGCCCACCTGCAGCCACCTGCTCCGGCCGAGCAGCGCCAGGACCAGTGCCACCATGGCTGGCACGGCCAGCCACGGTGTAAAGGAAACCAGCTGGACTGCCAGGATCGGCCATTCCCCTGGAACCGCCCGGACCACCGACATAGCCATCACTGGCAGGGAGGCCAGGAGCGACAGCCAGCGGCAGGCCGGGGCAAGGATTTTCCTGGCCGGAACGGGCGCAGGCGGCATAGTTTGGGCAGGAACTGCAGCTGCCTTCGGTTGTTGTCCAGGTGCAGCGGTGGAGCCGCGGGCGGAAGCAGTCATGGTCCTGAGTCTAGGCAATAACACTTCCCGCACCGGGAATGGCGGTGGGCCGCCGGGCGATAGTAGACTTGAAGACGGTTATGACCCGGCTATCACCGGTGAGCTTCCGGAAGAACGCACATATCGCCAGGCACCTGGCGGCCAGTGTCAGTAGAACCGGACGGGTAAGCCCGTCACAGCAGTAATGAGCGGCCGGCGCAACAGCACGTTCCAAGGAGCGTGACGGAGTGCCGGTAAGTGAGGTGGTACCGCGGTAAGCGTGCAGTCCCCGGACTGCGCAGGAGCCGTCCTCGCATCCTGAACGGAGCCCGACAGCAACGGCTGGACGGTTCACCAGCTCAACCCAGGATGTCGAGAATGACGTATTACCCCAAAGCCTCAGCCTCCCCTTCGGCCGCACCGGGCGCAGGTGTTTCCGCTTCCGTGAAGTTTCCGGAAATCGAAGAACGCATCCTGAAGTACTGGGACGAGGACGGAACGTTCCAGGCAAGCATCGACCAGCGAAGCGCTGACGCCCCCGGCGGCGAACCCGGCAGCAACGAGTTCGTCTTCTATGATGGCCCGCCGTTCGCCAACGGCCTGCCGCACTACGGACACCTCCTGACCGGCTACGCGAAGGACCTGGTGGGGCGCTATCAAACCCAGCGCGGCCGCCGCGTGGAACGCCGCTTCGGCTGGGACACCCATGGTTTGCCTGCTGAGCTGGAAGCGATGAAGCAGCTCGGCATGACTGACAAGACCCAGATCGAGGCCATGGGCATCGACAAGTTCAACGACGCCTGCCGGGCGTCGGTCATGAAGTACGCCGATGAATGGCAGAGCTACGTCACGCGGCAGGCCCGCTGGGTGGACTTTGACAACGACTACAAGACCCTCAACGTCGAGTACATGGAGTCGGTCCTGTGGGCCTTCAAGCAACTGCACGAAAAGGGCCTGACGTATAACGGGTACCGTGTGCTGCCGTACTGCTGGAAAGACGAAACCCCGCTGTCCAACCATGAACTGCGCATGGACGACGACGTCTACAAGAACCGCCAGGACCAGACTGTCACCGTGACGTTCCCCATCACGGCAGGCGAGTCCGCCCTTTCCCGGCAGCTGGCCGGCGTGCAGGCGCTTGCCTGGACCACCACCCCGTGGACCCTGCCCACCAACCTGGCGCTCGCCGTCGGGCCTTCCATCACCTACGCCGTACTGCCCGCCGGACCCAACGGCATCAAGGCCGCCTCGCCGGAGGCGCCCGTCACGGGAAGCTTCCTCCTGGCCGCGGACCTGCTGGCCACCTACGCCAAGGACCTTGGCTACGAGGATGTTGAGGCCGCCGAGGCCGCGGTCACGTCCACCCACGCCGGGGCAGAGCTGGAGGGCCTGCAGTACCAGCCGCTGTGGAACGACTTCAGCGACACCGAAAAATTCGGCACCCAGAACGCCTGGCGCATCCTGGTGGCCGACTATGTCACCACCACGGACGGCACGGGCATCGTCCACCAGGCACCGGCCTACGGCGAGGATGACCAGAAAGTCTGTGAAGAGGCCGGCATCCCCGTGGTGCTGTCCGTGGACGAGGGCGCCAAATTCCTGCCACTGTTCAAGCACGGCGACCTGCATGACATCGCGGGCCTCCAGGTCTTCGAGGCAAACAAGCCCATCACGCAGGTGCTCCGCGCCCAGGGCCGCCTGGTCCGGCAGGCCAGCTATGAACACAGCTACCCTCACTGCTGGCGCTGCCGGAACCCTCTGATCTACCGCGCAGTGTCGTCCTGGTACGTCGAGGTCACCAAATTCAAGGACCGGATGTCCGAACTGAACCAGGAGATCAACTGGATCCCCGGCAACGTCAAGGACGGCCAGTTCGGCAAATGGCTGGAAAACGCCCGCGACTGGTCCATCAGCCGCAACCGGTACTGGGGCAGCCCCATCCCCGTGTGGCAGTCCAGCGACCCCGAATTCCCGCGGACGGACGTTTACGGCTCCCTGGCCGAGATCGAAGCCGACTTTGGCCGCCTGCCGCTGAATGCGGATGGCCAGGTTGACCTGCACCGCCCATTCATCGACGAACTCACCCGCCCGAACCCCGACGACCCCCGGACCCCCGAAGAGGGACAGTCCGTGATGCGCCGCGTCGAAGACGTCCTGGACGTCTGGTTCGACTCCGGCTCCATGCCGTACGGCCAGGTGCACTACCCCTTCCAGAACGAAGCCTGGTTCGACACCCACAACCCCGCAGATTTCATCGTGGAGTACATCGGCCAGACGCGCGGCTGGTTCTACATGCTGCACATCCTCTCAACGGCGTTGTTTGACCGTCCGGCCTTCCGGAACGTCATCAGCCACGGCATCGTGCTGGGCTCGGACGGTCAGAAGATGTCCAAGAGCCTGCGCAACTACCCGGACGTCTCAGAGGTCCTGGACCGCGACGGCTCCGACGCCATGCGCTGGTTCCTGATGTCCAGCCCCATCCTTCGCGGCGGCAACCTGGTGGTCACCGAGCAGGGCATCCGCGACGGCGTCCGCCAGGTCATCCTGCCGCTGTGGAATGTGTACAGCTTCTTCACGCTGTACACAAACGCCGCTGCAGGGGGCAAGGGCTACGAAGCGAAGCTGCGGTACGACGGCTACGCGGACACCCTGGACCAATACCTGCTGGCCAACACCGGCGACCTGGTCCGCAACATGACCACCCAGCTGGACAGCTACGACATCTCCGGAGCCTGCGACGAACTCCGCAGCTACCTTGACATGCTCACCAACTGGTACGTCCGCCGAAGCCGCCAGCGCTTCTTCGACGAGAGCGTTGACGCCTTCGATGCGCTGTACACCGCGCTGGAAACCGTCTCCCGGGTGGCGGCGTCGCTGCTGCCGTTGGTCTCCGAGGAGATCTGGCGCGGCCTGACGGGCGGCCGTTCCGTCCACCTGGCCGACTGGCCGGATGCTGACCTGTTCCCATCCAACGCAACGCTGGTCGAAGCGATGGACCGTGTCCAGCAGATCTGCTCCACCGGCTCCTCGCTGCGCAAGGCCGCAAACCTTCGCGTCCGGCTGCCACTGCAGGAACTGACCGTGGTGGCACCCGGCGCGGATGCGCTGAAAGGCTTCGCCGCTGTCGTCGCGGACGAACTGAACATCCGCTCGGTCCGCCTGCTCGACGCCGATAGCGCCTCCCCGGAGGAGTTCGGGATCGAGCAGAAGCTCGTCGTCAACGCCCGGGCCGCAGGCCCCCGCCTGGGCAAAAACGTCCAGCAGGCCATCAAGGGCTCGAAGTCCGGCGACTGGTCCGTTTCCGACGCCGGCGTGGTTACTGCCGGCGGCCTGGAACTGGAACCGCAGGAATACGCCCTGGAAACCGTGGTGGCAGAAGCGGCGGCGGGCGCCGGCTCGCGCGCGGCGGCCGTTCTGCCAGGTGGCGGATTTGTGGTGCTCAACACCGAGGTTACCCCCGAGCTCGAGGCCGAGGGCACGGCCCGCGACATGGTCCGTGCCATCCAGCAGGCTCGCAAGGATGCCGGGCTGAACGTCAGTGACCGCATCCGGACAAACGTCACCGCCACGACGGATGTTGTGGACGCGGTGAAAGCCCACGAAAACCTTGTAGTCACCGAAACCCTGACCCTGGAGCTTGGCTTGTTCTCCAACGGAGACGGCACCGAGCTGCAGATCACCGTCGAAAAGATCGAGGCCTAGGACATGACCGACGAATTTTCCGTGGAAAGCGTCTACGCCGAGCTCCTGGGGCGTGCCCCCGAAAACAAGATGGAACCACGGCTGGCGCCGTTGTTCCGCGCCATGGACGTGTTGGGGGAGCCCAACAAGGCGTACCCGATCATCCACGTGACCGGCACCAACGGCAAGACCTCCACGGCACGGATGATCGAGGCCGGACTGCGCGCCCATGGACTGAGCACGGGCCGCTACACAAGCCCGCACCTATCCAAGGTCACTGAGCGGATCAGTATCGATGGCGCCCCGGTGTCGGATGAGACGTTTGTCCGCATCTGGGACGAGATCCGCCCCTACCTGCAGATCGTCGACGACGAACTCACCGCTGCGGGGGAGCCCCGGCTCACCTACTTCGAGTGCCTCACCATCCTCGGCTTCGCGGTCTTCGCCGACCAGCCGGTGAACGTTGCCGTCATCGAAGTAGGCCTCGGCGGCGTCACGGACGCCACCAACGTAGGCGACGGACAGGTCTCCGTGGTCACACCCATCTCCCTGGACCACACGGACCTGCTGGGCGACACCACGGAGGACATCGCCTACGAGAAAGCCGGCATCATCAAACCGGGCGGGTACCTGGTCAGCGCGGCGCAGCCGGTTGACGCCGCCCAGGTGCTGCTGGAAAAGGCCCGGGAAGTGTCCGTTCCGTTCCGCTTTGAAGGCGTGGAATTCGGGGTCGAATCCCGGACCGTGGCCGTCGGCGGCCAAATCGTCAGCATCCAGGGGATCGCCGGACGTTATCCGGAACTGATGGTCCCCTTGCACGGGGCCCACCAGGCCCAGAACGCTGCCGTTGCGGTGGCCGCGCTGGAGGCATTCTTCGGCGGCGAAAAGGAACTCGACGCCGACGTGCTCCAGGAAGCCTTCGCATCCGTCACCTCGCCGGGACGGCTGGAGGTTGTCCGGACCGCACCCACCATCATCGTTGACGCAGCGCACAACCCCGACGGCATCCGAGTCTCCTCCGAAGCCATCCAGGAGGCCTTCAGCTTCAGCAAGCTCGTTCCGGTGGTCGGGGTGCTGAAGGAAAAGGACGCGGAAGAAATCCTGCGCCAGCTCAAGGACTCCCTGGCAGGCCTCGCTGAGGAATACTGCTTCACGCAGTCCAACTCGCCCCGTGCAGTACCAGCTGCCGAACTCGCCGAACTGGCTGTGGAGCTGGGCTTCGGGGAGGACAACATCCACATCGAGGAAAAACTGGATAACGCCCTGGAATGGGCAGTTGAACGCGCGGAGTCCAACGATGACCTCGCTGGCGGAGTTCTCGTAACCGGTTCCATCACACTGGTGGCCGAAGCCCGGATCCTCCTGGGAAAGACGGAGGTGTAGCTCGTGGCCAAACTGACCAGGGCCCAGCGGGAATGGCGCCCGGGGATGCCCAAGAAGCGCCGTTCCACCAAGGTGATGTTCGCCTCCACTGTTCTGCTGCTGGAGGCCTTTGTGGCGTTCTTTGCCACGCTCGCGGTCTTCGGCCTCAAGCGCGGGGAAGTGCCCCCGGCGCTGATCCTCGGAGTCGGCATTGGCCTGAGCGTCATCATGATCCTTGCCTGCGCTGTGCTGTCCAAGCCTTGGGGCGTGGCGCTCGGCTGGATCCTGCAAATCGTACTCATCCTGACCGGCCTCGTGGAGCCCCTGATGTTCCTGGTGGGCGGGCTGTTCGGCCTTGCCTGGTGGTACGGGATCAGGACCGGCATCCGGATCGACTCCGAGGCCGCCCAGCGCGAACGCGAGCAGGCAGAGTGGAACGCCGCGCACCCGGAAGCCTCGTAGAATTGACCCGAAACCCCACCAACGCATTGGAGCAACCGTGAGCATTGAGCGCACCCTCGTTTTGATCAAGCCCGACGGCGTGGCACGCAACCTCAGCGGCGCCATCCTGAGCCGCATCGAGGCCAAGGGTTACACCCTTGCCGAGCTGAAGAAGGTTGATGCCAGCAGGGAACTCCTGGAACAGCACTACGAAGAGCACGTTGGCAAGCCCTTCTACGAACCCCTCGTGGAATTCATGCTTAGCGGCCCGGTTGTGGCAGCGATCTTCGAAGGTCACCGCGTCATCGAAGGCTTCCGGTCCCTGGCAGGCACCACGGACCCCACCACGGCTGCCCCGGGCACCATCCGCGGCGACTTCGGCCGCGACTGGGGCCTGAAGGTCCAGCAGAACCTGGTGCACGGCTCGGATTCCGTGGACTCAGCTGAGCGCGAAATCAAGATCTGGTTCCAGGACTAACATCCTGTACCCACACGCCTCATCGAAGTGACACTTAAGGCCAATGTAACGCGCGGGCATAGGGCGTAAGTGTGAAATAGATGG
>NZ_JBHJZH010000012.1:0-107097 GCF_042270935.1 Pseudarthrobacter sp. NPDC055928 | reverse complement strand
CCCTTCTATTCCAAATTCCCCCCCACGGCCGGCGGCGCAATTTGGCCTTAAGTGTCACTTCGATGGGTCTGCGGCAGGCGTCAGAAGCCTGACGTGCCCGCGAACACCTGGATGAAGGCGAAGAAGATGGTTGCGATAACAGCTACGTAGAGCAGCGCCGTGATGATCCAGCCCGAGTCGCCCACCACCCGCGCCACCCCTGAGGGAAGGGGGAGGACTCCGTGGGTGATGTTCCTGACTGTCACCCAGACGAACAGCGGGATCATGGCAGCCCAGACAATCATGCAGAAGGGGCACAGGATGTGGATCTCGTACAGGGCCTGGGACCAGAGCCACACTACGAAAGCGAAGCCCAGGGTCACTCCGGCCTGAAGGCCTGCCCAGTACCACCGGGCAAACGTAGCGCCGGACAGCAGCGCCATGCCGGTGGTGATGATCACCGCGAACGCCACAATGCCGATGAACATATTAGGGAATCCAAAGACGGAACTCTGCCAGGTCTGCATCACCTGCCCGCAGGAAATCCATGGGTTAACGTCGCAGACGGTGGTGTGGTTCGGGTCCTTGAGTACTTCGAGCTTCTCCAGGACGAGCGTTCCCGAAGCGAGCCAGCCGATGATTCCGGTGGCCACCATCAGCCAGCCAAGTGGCCGGTTGCGCGTCATCGGAGGAACTGTCCCCTGAGTCTCCGGGGCCGTCGCCGGGCGCGCGGAGGCCGGGCTGCCGGTTTCGGCGCCGCTGACGGGCGAAATGCTTGGCATGGTTCAGGCGTCCTTTTCATCGGGTGCTCTTTGCCCCGATTGTAACGCCGGAGCCTGAATCCGGCGCCCAGCTTAGCTTTCTGCCCGCCAGCGCCCTCGGCACCGGGCTGTCCGCCCAGCAGGCAGGCAGGCTCGCAATGATCGGCCGATCTTTGCTTCCCCCGTCTTTTAGTCGGCGTGTGAGAGAATGAACTTGGCTGGAGGCCGACCCACATTCGGACTCCGGTCCGGTGGCTTTGTTCCCAAGACCGCCAATGATGAGCTGGCAGGCTTCGGATTCTCTGATCCGTCTTCCCGCCATTCCATTGGTCGGCACCTGGTTGTGGCATGTAGAACAACGGGTTTCAGAATGCTGCTGCCGGCTCCCACGGGCTGCCGCACCCCACTGCCGGTGCGAACCTGGGAGTATCCACTTGACTTCTGTCAATGCCTGCGGGTTTTGACAAATATGTGCCCCAATGGGTGCCGGATGTGGCGGTACGTCAGGGGCAGGAGTGTTGCCACATATGGAAAATGAACAAGTATTTGCCGTTAACAACGATGAAGCGGTAGCCGAGGCTCCGGACGCGCCGAAGAAGGCCACGAGGACCCGGCGGAAGGCCGCGCCAAAGCCGGAAGCCACCCCGGAAGTGACCGCAGCGGATGCCTCTGCGACGCCCGGCGCTGAAGAACCTGCGCTTGAGGCGGCTCCGCCGGTCCGCCGCACCCGTGCGCGCAAAAAGGTAGACGCCGCCGAGCCACTGCCTGCGTTCGCAGCCGAGGCAGCGGCCCCCGAAACGGTCGCTGAGGCAGGGTCCGGCCACGCCGACGGAGCCGCGTCCGCCGTTGCCGCCCCCGAAGCAGAGCCGGAGGCAAAGCCGGTCCGTCGCCGCCGCGTCGCAACCCGCAAGACGTCGGCTCCAGACGTCGCAGCCGTCCCCGGGACCGAGGCGGCGCCTGCGGCTGCTGCAGCAGCTGTTGAAACTCCCGTAGTGGAAACCCCGGCGTCGAAGGCTCCCGAGCCTGAGGCCGCAGTGGAGGAAACCCAGGTGCCGGAAGCGGCAACGGTGGAAACGCCGGCACCCGCAGCTTCCGAAACCACCGCGCCTGACGCTGAAGCCGCAGAACCCGCACAGCCAGCACCGGCCAGCCCGTTCGGCTCCCTTTTCCTGGAGCCCGGGTCGGCAACCTCCGTCCTGTTCCAGGCACCGGACCTGAGCACCGTGGTCCGTCCCGCCCCGGCACCCGCCGCGGCGGCGGAGGAAGCGGAAGAGGACGACGCCGAACTCACCGAAGATGACGACGCCAACGGCCGTCGCAGGCGGCGCAGCCGTGGTCGCCGCGGGCGCAGCCGCGCAGGCGACCGCGACCTCGAGGGCGACAGCGAGGGCAGCGACAATGAAACAGAGGAAGCTGACGAGGAATCAGCGGGCCAGCCAGACGAGGGCGTAACCTCCCGCCGTCGTCGTCGGCGCCGCCGCGGTGACCAGGACCTGGAACTGACCGGTGGCGGGGATGACGATCCGCCCAACACAGTGACCCGCGTCCGCGCTCCCCGCGCCGTGACCGAAGCGCCCGTCAACAACCGCGTGACGTCCGTCAAGGGCTCCACCAGGCTGGAAGCCAAGAAGCAGCGCCGCCGTGAATCCCGCGATACTGGCCGCCGCCGCACCGTCATCACCGAAGCAGAGTTCCTGGCCCGCCGCGAATCCGTGGACCGCCAGATGATCGTCCGGCAACGCGACGACAGAATCCAGATCGCCGTCCTGGAAGACGGCGTCCTGGCCGAGCACTTTGTCTCCAAGACGCAGCAGGACTCCCTGATCGGGAACGTCTACCTCGGCAAGGTGCAGAACGTCCTGCCATCAATGGAAGCGGCGTTCGTTGATATCGGCCGCGGCCGCAACGCCGTCCTGTACGCCGGCGAGGTGAACTGGGAAGCCGTCAACCTCGAAGGCAAGCAGCGCCGGATCGAGAACGCCCTGAAGTCCGGCGACACCGTCCTGGTCCAGGTCACCAAGGACCCCGTGGGTCACAAGGGCGCGCGCCTGACCAGCCAGATCTCCCTCCCCGGCCGCTACCTGGTCTACGTACCCGGCGGCTCCATGACGGGAATCTCACGTAAGCTGCCCGACGTCGAACGCAACCGGCTCAAGCGCATCCTCAAGGACCGCCTGCCGGAGCATGCCGGCGTCATCGTCCGCACGGCCGCAGAAGGCGCCTCGGAAGAGGAGCTCACGCACGACATCAACCGTCTGCGCGCCCAGTGGGAGGGCATTGAAAGCCAGTCCACGTCCACGAAGATCCTTGCCCCGGAACTTCTCTACGGCGAACCGGACCTCACCATCAAGGTGGTTCGGGACGTCTTCAACGAGGACTTCTCCAAGCTGATCGTTTCCGGTGAGGAGGCCTGGGACACTATCGAGGCCTACGTCACGTACGTGGCCCCCGATTTGGTGGGCCGCCTGGAAAAGTGGACCAAGGACCAGGACATCTTCGCGGCCTGGCGGATCGACGAGCAGATCCACAAGGCACTCGAACGCAAGGTCTTCCTGCCCTCTGGCGGTTCGCTGGTTATCGACCGAACCGAAGCCATGACCGTGGTGGACGTCAACACCGGCAAGTTCACCGGCAGCGGCGGCAACCTCGAGGAAACGGTCACCAAGAACAACCTCGAAGCTGCCGAAGAAGTTGTACGCCAGTTGCGGCTCCGCGACATCGGCGGCATTATCGTCATCGACTTCATCGACATGGTCCTGGAATCCAACCGCGACCTCGTCCTGCGCCGCATGGTGGAATGCCTGGGCCGCGACCGCACCAAGCACCAGGTGGCAGAAGTAACGTCGCTGGGGCTCGTTCAGATGACGCGCAAGCGCATGGGCACCGGGCTGCTGGAAGTCTTCGGCGAGCAGTGCGAAACCTGTGCCGGCCGCGGCGTGGTCACCCACGACGATCCCGTGGAGCACCGTCGCGCCAACACGGTGGCTGCCGAGCACCACGTACAGCGTACGGACACTCACCGCACGGACACCCCGCGGCCCGACCAGCGCCCGGAAAGCCAGCGGGCCGACAGCCAGCCCGGCGCACGTGGCGACCGCAAGCGCCGCCGTGGACGCGGAGGCGTTCCCTTGGAGGCGGCACCGTCCGCACCGGTCCAGGTCCACACGGTCCACCCGGATCCCAGCGACGCCGAGCGGCACGCCAAGGCTGAGGCCACCAGGCTGGCCCTGGCCAACATCGCCGC
Organism: Pseudarthrobacter sp. NPDC055928; assembly: GCF_042270935.1. Taxonomy (NCBI): domain Bacteria; kingdom Bacillati; phylum Actinomycetota; class Actinomycetes; order Micrococcales; family Micrococcaceae; genus Pseudarthrobacter; species Pseudarthrobacter sp. NPDC055928. Next base: position 103,113 of record NZ_JBHJZH010000012.1, on the reverse strand, counting down.
GGCGGCGCACGCAGCGCACCTGCACGACGACGAGGTAGCCCACGCTGCTGGAGCCGCGGCGGCCGGAAGCCCTGCTGCAGCGGCAGCACGGACGACGACGGAGCAGGCCCACGCCGCCCCGGCAGCAACAGGCCAGGCACCAACAGGCCAGGCACCGGCAACAGCCCGCCAGCATGACGCCGACGCGTCCGGACGTCCTGCTGCCGTGCTCACTTTCGGCGGTGAGCAGGTGGCGCTGCCGTTCGTGGAGCACGCGGCAGACCAGCCGCAGCAGCCGGCCCTGACGCTCGACAGGCTCGCGGAAGCCTTCGCGCACCTCGGCGAGCCCGCCGTTGCCGCTCCGGAGCCTGCGCAGGCTGCCCCGCAGCCAAGCACCGACGTGCCGCGTGCTGCGGTAGAGGAGAAGGATTACTCAGACCACACCGCTGAGCAGTCCCGTACCCGCAGGCCCCGCCGCAACCGCAGCGCCAGCCGGGCCCAGGGCGCGGCAAACGCAACCTCGGTAGAACACCACGAGGCAACGCACGCAGCAGCCGGCGGCCACTCCCACGCGGCCAAGGCGCCTGAGCCGGCCACAACCGCCGCAGGCGACAAGAAACAGGCAGAGGCGCCAATCATCCTCGGGGTAGGAGTACCTGCTTCCGAGCTCTGATCCTCCGCAAAGGACATCAGCCAGGATGCCCGGACACGACCCTTCGCAGGGGCGCGTCCGGGCATCGCGCGTTAACGGCTTCATGTGACCAGGCCATTTGACGCCGGGCCGGGCACTGAAACGCTAGGCTTGGTTACCGACACGGGGTGCCGCGCAAGGGCCGGCTGAGATCCACACCCGTTGAACCTGTCCGGCTAGCACCGACGAAGGGATGTCTTCCTTGTCTTCAACTACTGTCCTGCCCCCGGCATCTGTACTCAGCCCGGCAGCGCCGGCCCCGGTCCTCCGGGACGTTCCGCGGGTGCTGTCCATCGCAGGGTCCGACCCGTCCGGCGGCGCCGGCATCCAGGCCGACCTGAAAAGCATCGCAGCCCACGGCGGCTACGGGATGGCCGCGATCACCGCGCTGACAGCGCAGAACACTCAGGGCGTCCGCGCGGTGCACGTGCCGCCGGCCGCCTTCCTGGTCCAGCAGTTGGAAGCCGTGAGCGATGACATCACCATTGATGCCGTCAAAATCGGCATGCTGGGCGATGCCGAGGTGGTGGCCGCGGTCCGCAGCTGGCTCGAAAAGGTGCGTCCCGGCGTCGTAGTCCTTGACCCCGTCATGGTGGCTACCAGCGGCGACAGGCTCCTGCAGGCGTCTGCCGAGGCTGCCCTCCGCGGACTGCTCCCGCTGGCGGACCTGATCACGCCCAATCTCGCTGAACTGGCCATGCTGCTCGGAGAGGCCCAGGCCGGCTCCTGGGCAGAAGCGCTGGAACAGGGCCGGCGGTTGGCGGCGGACACCGGCTCCACCATCCTGGTGAAGGGGGGACATCTCGACGGCGCCGCCTGCCCGGATGCCCTCGTCAATACCGGCGGACTGCTTGCCCAGGAAATTGTGGAGGTTCCGGGGGACAGGATCCCCACCCGGAACAGCCACGGGACGGGCTGCTCGCTATCGTCGGCCATGGCAACGGCACAGGCCCGGCTGGGGGACTGGGAGGCGTCACTGCGGCACGTCAAGCCCTGGCTGGCAGGTGCCCTGGAGTCCTCGGGCAGCCTGGACGTCGGTGCGGGAAACGGTCCCGTCCACCACTTCCACCACCTGCAGGCGGCCACAGGGCCTGCCCTGGAACCGTCCCCGCTCGGCGAGGGCGGCTTCGCCGAGCTCCTCCGTGCGGAGGCCACCGCAGACCTCGCCGCCATCTATGAGCTCGAGTTCATCCGGAACCTCGTGGCAGGAAGCCTGCCCGAAAAGCAGTTCGCCTACTACCTGGCCCAGGATGCCATCTACCTCAATGGATACTCACGGGTGCTGGCACGGACCAGCGCCTTGGCCCCCACCGAAGCCGCACAGCTGTTTTGGGCCCGATCAGCCCAGCAATGCCTGGAGGTTGAATCGGAGCTGCATCGGAACTGGCTCAGTACGCGAACCGTGGAGCCCGTCCTCGGTCCTGTCACGAAGTCGTATGTGGACCACCTGCTGGCCGCCTCCGCATCGGGCAGTTACGCGGTGCTGGTGGCAGCGGTCCTGCCCTGCTTCTGGCTCTACGCCGAAGTCGGACAGACCCTCCACGCGCAATTCCTTGCCGCGGGCGCCCCGGCGGACAACCCGTACGCCGAGTGGCTGCGGACGTACGCCGACGAGGACTTCGCGCAGGCCACCCGTACAGCTATTGCCCTGGCAGACGAAGCCGGACGCCGGGGCTCGGAGGACGAGCGTGCTGCCATGGTCGTCGCTTTCAACCAGTCGTGCCGTTTCGAAGTTGATTTCTTCGACGCGCCGCGGCTGCACGCCTGACGCTCCCCGGCCCATCCAGCCGGTACGATAGTCGGGCACGGTTCCGGATTGTCAGTGTTGCGCACGCTTGTGGCGCTTATCACGGACAGCCCGCCGGAACCAGCCTCATTTGCGGCCGAAGGCAAAATTAGCGTATTCTAGATCTTCGGTGCTTACGCCAACACTTGGGTTACGACCCCACGGCGTTGAGGCACAGCGAGAGCCCAGCCAAATATAGGCCCAGGTTCCGCACGCAAATCTAGTAATAAACGTCGAGAGAAGTGAGTTCCCAAGTGGTGTACGCGATTGTCCGCGCAGGCGGCCGCCAAGAGAAGGTTTCCGTTGGAGACTTCGTTACCCTGAACCGCGTCCCCGGTGGAGCCGGCAGCACCATTCAGCTGCCCGCACTGCTCCTGGTAGACGGTGACAAAGTCACCTCCGCCGCTGCGGACCTGGCCAAGGTAACTGTTACGGCTGAGATCCTCAATGACCTCCGTGGTCCGAAGATCGTCATCCAGAAGTTCAAGAACAAGACCGGTTACAAGAAGCGCCAGGGTCACCGTCAGGAACTGACCAAGGTCAAGATCACTGGTATCAAGTAACCTTCGTTACTGTTCAGGTTTTCAGCAGATTCCCCAGAATTTAGAGGCAGGCATTTCAAATGGCACATAAAAAAGGCGCGAGCTCCACTCGCAACGGTCGTGACTCCAACGCCCAGTACCTCGGCGTCAAGCGCTTCGGCGGCCAGGTAGTTTCCGCAGGCGAAATCATCGTCCGCCAGCGTGGCACCCACTTCCACCCGGGCGCCGGCGTAGGCCGTGGCGGCGACGACACCCTGTTCGCACTGACCCCGGGCGCCGTTGAATTCGGCACCCGCCGCGGTCGCCGCGTTGTCAACATCGTTGCTGCTGCAGCTGCAGAGTAACTAATAGTTCTGAAGCGGTGGAGCGGGCCATTTGGTCCGCTCCACTGTTCTTTTAACCGCATTACAATCGTCTTGGCGCTTTGCAGCGTCCAGGAAACAGCACTGAGGAGATCCACGTGGCGAGCTTTGTAGACCGGGTAGTACTGCACGTATCCGGCGGTACCGGCGGCCACGGCTGTGTCTCCGTCCACCGCGAGAAGTTCAAGCCCCTGGGCGGGCCCGACGGCGGCAACGGCGGCGACGGCGGCGACGTCATCCTCCGCGTGGACCACCAGACAACCACCCTGCTGGACTATCACCACGCCCCGCACCGGCACGCCACCAACGGCGGACCCGGCATGGGGGACTGGCGCGGCGGCAAAAACGGTGAAACCCTCATCCTCCCCGTCCCGGACGGCACCGTGGTCAAGTCCAAGGACGGCACCGTTTTGGCGGACCTCGTCGGCGAAGGAACGGAATACGTCGCGGCGGCCGGCGGCCAAGGCGGCCTCGGCAACGCCGCGCTCTCCTCCCAGAAGCGGCGTGCGCCCGGCTTCGCGCTGCTGGGCATCGAAGGTGAGTCCAGCGACGTCGTGCTGGAGCTGAAGTCCATTGCGGACATCGCCCTGGTTGGCTTCCCGTCCGCCGGCAAGTCGAGCCTGATCGCCGCCATGTCCGCGGCGCGGCCCAAGATCGCCGACTACCCTTTCACCACCCTGATCCCCAACCTCGGCGTGGTCCAGGCAGGCGATGTCCGCTTCACCATTGCCGACGTCCCCGGCCTGATTGAAGGCGCGTCCGAGGGCAAGGGCCTGGGCCACCACTTCCTGCGGCACGTGGAACGCTGCGCCGCGCTGGTGCACGTCCTGGACTGCGGAACCCTCGAATCGGACCGTGATCCCCTCTCCGACCTCGCCGTCATCGAGGCGGAACTGGAGAAGTACGCCGTCGATATGAGCTACGCCGGGCAGGACGGTGAAGTGGTCCCGCTGAACCACCGCCCCCGCCTGGTTGCCCTAAACAAGGTGGACCTCCCGGACGGCAAGGACATGGCGGAATTTGTCCGGCCTGAACTTGAATCCCGCGGCTACCGCGTCTTCGAAATTTCCGCCACCAGCCACGAAGGCCTGCGCCAACTGGGCTTCGCCATGGCTGAAATCGTTAAGGCCGCCCGCGACTCCCTTGCTGCCGCGCCGCCGAAGGTCCAGCCGGTTGTGCTCAAGCCCCGGGCCGTCAACGAGTCCGGCTTTAAGATCCGCCGTGAAGAGAAGAACCTCGAGCCGCTGTTCCGCGTCCTGGGCGAAAAGCCGGTGCGCTGGGTCAAGCAGACCGACTTTACCAACGAGGAAGCCATCGGCTACCTTGCGGACCGCCTGGCCAAGCTCGGTGTCGAAAACGAATTGTTCAAGCAGGGCGCCAAGCCCGGCGACACCGTGGTGATCGGCGAGGACGACGGCGTCGTCTTCGACTGGGAGCCCACCATGATGGCCGGCGCGGAGCTTCTGGCATCGCCCCGCGGCACGGACGTCCGCTTCGCCGACATCGGCGACCGCCCTACACGCGGCCAGAAGCGAGACGAGCAGCAGGAACGCAAGGACGCCAAGGCGGCCGCCCGCGCCGAACTCGAAGCCGAGCGCAAGGCCGGGATCTGGACCGAATCCGTCAGTAGCCGCCGCGTTGCGAAGCCGCTCAAGGAGAGTGGACTGGGCGCAGAAGATGACCAGTAGCGCCGCCACCACTGTGCCCGCCCGGGGCATCGCGGACAGGAGCATGCTCTCGGGCGCGCGCCGGATCGTTGTCAAAGTCGGTTCGTCGTCGCTGACCAGTATTAAGGGAGGCATCTCCGAGGAGTCGCTGACCGGACTCGCCGACGCGCTGGCAGCCAAGCGGAACTCCGGCACCGAGATCATCCTCGTATCCTCTGGTGCCATTGCTGCCGGTCTGGCCCCGCTGGGGCTGGCCAAGCGGCCGCGTGACCTCGCCACGCAGCAAGCTGCGGCGAGTGTCGGCCAAGGCCTGCTCATGGCCCGATACACGCAGGCGTTCGGAGCACACGGGGTCACGGTCAGCCAGGTGCTCCTCACCGCTGATGACCTGATGCGCCGCAGCCAGCACACCAACGCCTTCCGTGCACTGGACAGGCTCCTCAACCTCGGTGTGGTCCCGGTGGTCAACGAAAACGACACCGTCGCCACGCACGAAATCCGCTTCGGCGACAACGACCGCCTCGCCGCCCTCGTCGCGCACCTGGTCCGGGCCGACGCCCTTGTCCTGCTCTCTGACGTCGATTCGCTCTACGACGGACCGCCGTCGCACGGGGCGAAGCGGATTCCCCTGGTGGAGGGCCCGCACGACCTCGACGGAGTGACCATCGGCAAGGCAGGCAAAGCCGGCGTTGGCACTGGCGGCATGACCACGAAAGTCGAAGCAGCCACTATCGCCGCCGGGTCCGGCATCCACGCGCTGGTCACCTCCACGGCCAACGCCGCCGCCGCTCTGGCCGGGGAAGACGTAGGCACCTGGTTCACGGTGAACGGCGCCCGCAAGCCCGTCCGCCTCCTGTGGCTGGCACACCTTGCATCGGTCCATGGCCGGCTGATCCTCGACGACGGCGCCGTCAAGGCGGTCCGGCACCGCCGCACATCCCTGCTCCCGGCCGGCATCTCCGGCGTCGACGGCGATTTTGAAGCAGGCGACGCCGTCGAGATGGTCAGCGCGGACGGCACCGTGATTGCACGCGGACTGGTCAACTACTCAGCTGCCGAATTACCGCAGATGCTTGGCCGTTCCACCAAGGAACTGGGCAGGGCCCTGGGCCGTGGTTATGACCGTGAAGTTGTTCATGTTGATGACCTGGTGCTTGTCTGAGCCTGACCTCGCCTAAACTTGGAACATGACTGAGGCACTGATCCACAACACCGCTGCGACGTCCGGGGACATCTCTGCTTCCCCCGCTGCTCCTGAGCCCGGCAACCTGCCGCACGCCGCTGCCGTGCCGTTGTCCGTGGAGGACGTCGAAGCCGCGGTCCATGCCATCGCAGACCGTTCACGCCAGGCTGCCCGGAGGATGGCGCGGGCAAACCGTGCGTGGAAGGATCGTGGCCTGCGGGCTATCGGTGCCGCCCTGCTGGAGCGCAGGAATGTGATCCTTGCCGCTAACTCGAAGGACATTGCCGCTGGGAAAGCCAACGGTACCTCTGCTGCCCTGCTGGACCGGCTCACCCTCACGGACGCCCGGATCGATGGACTCGTGGCCGCACTGGAAAAACTCGCCAGCCTGCCCGATCCCGTGGGAAACGTCGTCCGCGGGCAGACCCTTCCCAATGGCCTGCGCCTGCGCCAGATCAACGTTCCCATGGGAGTAGTGGCAGCCATTTATGAGGCTCGCCCCAACGTCACTGTGGACATCGCCGGCCTCGCCCTCAAAAGTGGCAATGCCGTGATCTTGCGCGGCGGAACTGCCGCTGCAGCCACCAACGAGGCCCTCGTCCAGGTCCTGCGCGAAGCCCTGGACTCCGTCGGACTTCCGTCCGACGCCGTGCAAACCGTCGACCAGTACGGCCGCGAAGGCGCCAATGCGCTGATGCGCGCCCGCGGAAAGGTCGACGTCCTGATTCCCCGCGGCGGCCGGGAACTCATCCAGACCGTCGTCACCAACTCCGCGGTGCCCGTCATCGAGACCGGCGAAGGCAACGTCCACATCTTCATCGACGAATCGGCCAGTGAAACCATGGCCGTGGAAATCCTGCTGAACGCCAAGACCCAGCGTCCCAGCGTGTGCAACACCGTGGAGACGCTTCTGGTTCACTCGGGATCCACCGTGCTCCCCGCGGTCGCCGCGGCCCTGCGTGAGGCCGGCGTTACGCTGCACACGGACGAGCGCATCCGGGCGGCACTGCCTGCATCGATTGTGTCCGAGCCGGCCACGGACGAGGACTGGGGCACGGAGTACATGGACCTGGACCTGGCAGTAGCCATGGTGGACAGCCTGGACGAGGCCGTCAAGCACATCCGCACCTGGTCCACGGGCCACACCGAAGCCATCCTCACCAACGATCTCGCCAACGCCGAGCGGTTCATCGCGGAGGTGGACTCCGCGGCAGTCATCGTCAACGCATCCACCCGCTTTACTGATGGCGGCGAACTGGGCCTTGGCGCCGAAGTGGGAATCTCCACCCAAAAGCTGCACGCCCGCGGGCCTATGGGGCTGACCGAGCTCACCACCACCAAGTGGATCGTGCAGGGCGAGGGCCAAGTCCGCGGGTAGCAACGCGGTAACATAGACAGAAGTCCGGAACGGCGGGGATATCCGCTGCCACATCCTTTGAACCCTAGGGGAGAACATGCTGCTCCAGCAGATCGCCACGACCATCGCCGAAGGCGAAGAACACGAACTCGCCCCGCTGTGGGCTGAACCGTGGGTCTTCGGTGTGGCCATTTTCGCCATCCTGCTGGTGTTGATGTTCGTCACGCTGTCCTACTCCAACCTCGGGAACCGCCACACCGCCACGGAAGAGCACGCTGATCCGCACCGCCAGCACCCTAACAAGCACGATCACGGCCAGGGCCACTAACATTTCCCGCATTCTGCGCCATCAAGGTGCCGAAGGGCGGCTGCGGCTGGGCGTGATGGGTGGGACCTTCGATCCGATCCATCACGGCCACTTGGTCGCGGCCAGCGAAGTAGCCGCCAAATTCGGCCTGGACGAGGTGGTGTTCGTCCCCACCGGCCAGCCATGGCAGAAAACGCACAAGCAGGTCAGCCTGCCGGAGCACCGCTACCTGATGACGGTGATCGCTACGGCATCCAACCCGCGTTTCACCGTGAGCCGGGTGGATGTGGACCGGCCCGGTCCAACGTATACCATTGATACCTTGCGTGACCTTCGGACCCAGCGTCCGGACGCCGACCTTTTCTTCATCACCGGCGCCGACGCCTTGGCGCAGATCTTGTCGTGGAAAGACATCGACGAGCTCTGGTCGTTGGCACATTTTGTTGGGGTAACCAGGCCCGGGCACGTGCTGGACGGCATGGGACGGAAGGACGTCAGTCTCCTGGAGGTCCCGGCCATGGCCATCTCCTCCACGGACTGCCGCGCCAGGGTAGCCCAGCACAACCCTGTCTGGTACCTCGTGCCGGACGGAGTGGTTCAGTACATCGCCAAATATGGACTGTATGCCGAGGGCGCCGCCAATGGTGAACCAACTACCAAAACAGACGAACCAGCCAGTACTGAATGAGTTCTCAATGAGTCAGGAACAGCCCCCCGTCCGCAGCCGCCGTGAACTTCGGCGGGCCAGAGATGAGAAGCAGGCTAACGGATCCACCGGTCCGGGCCAGGTTTCGCCTGCCTCTAAACAACCTCCGACGAGCCCCGCAGCAGACCATGCACAGGCACAGCGCTCCTCGCAGATCAGGGCACGGGACAGGGCGGCCCTGCGCACCATCAAGGAACTCGAAGAGAAAGAAGGCCAGCTCGCGGCCGGCGGACCGCCCACCCGCCGGCAGCTGCGGCTCCAGCAGCTCAAGGAACAGGCCGTTACCTCTGCCAACCCTGTTGTTGCCCCTGCGCTTCCCGAGTCCGGCCAAAGCGCTGCCTCGAAAACACCTCAACCTGAGGCCACACCGGTTCCGGCAGCATCATCACAAGCTGCCGCGTCCCGGAAGTCCCCTGCTTCGCCTGACAGCCCACGTATCCCGGATGGCATGAGCGTTGAACAGGCGTTGGCGGCCAGGTCCCTGATCGCCGAACAGGCCAAGAACCAGTTGGCCAAAATGGAACACATCGCCTCCCTGGACCCGGAGGCTGTGGACCCGGAAATCCTTGCTGAGCAGATTGCTTTGGCCGAGCGTGCGGCTGTACTGAACCGCCGCGCCATGGCCAAGCAGAAACTGGCAGAACAGGCAGCCCCGCCGGCTCAGGACGCCCCGCCCCGCCCCGCCCCTTCCGCGGCAAGCAACCTCGCCATGGTCACGCCGCTGGAGTTCGTCAACGTACCGGGCATTGACCGTCCCGTTATGAAGCCGCCGGCAACGTCCTATGTCCCGGTCGTCACCAATCCGGGACCCACACTCCAGGCATCAGCCGGCAAGGGCCGCCGTCCGGCTGATGCCCCGCGGACAGCCGACGACGCCGACGCCCCTGGTGCAAGTGGCCGCTCACGAGTGATCGCACGCGCAGAAGCCGCAGCCAAGGCTTCCACCCGGCCAAAGCCGGTGATCTTCAGCCCGGCTGAAGCGGCCGGGCAGTCGGAAGATCTTTTTGATGACCTGCCACGGATACCGGCAAGTTCGGCTTACGGACTGGAGCCGTTGGACGCGGCAACAGCAGGGCTCGCCCGTGCCAAGAGGATGCGTGTCATTCAGTATTGCGTCCTGGCCTTCGGAATCCTCGCCCTGGTCTCCGGGATCATGCTTATTATCAGCGGCATCACGCGCTGACCTGGCTGCGGCCACCAATCATCGTTTTTGAAAACTACAAGGAGTCCCGTGACTGCATCAAATTCATCCATCGCCACAGCCCGCCACGCAGCCAAAGCGGCCGCGGACAAGATAGCCCAGGACATCGTGGCCTTGGATGTCAGTGAGCGCCTGGCATTGGCCGACGTGTTCCTCATTGCTTCCGCACCGAGTGAACGCCAGGTCAACGCCATCGTTGACGGCATTGAAGAGGAACTGTCCAAGCAGGACCTCCGCCCCGTCCGCCGTGAAGGACGCTCCGGCGGCCGCTGGGTGCTGTTGGACTACTCCGACATCGTCATCCACGTCCAGCACGAGGAAGACCGTGTTTTCTACGCCCTGGAGCGGCTGTGGAAGGACTGCCCGGTGGTGGACCTCCAGTTGGGCGATGACACCTCCGCCAAGGCTGCCGCTGCTTCCGAGGCGGAGTAGGCGCTTCGCGAAAACGCCGGGAGCAGCACTGGCAGGCCGAATATGCCCGATTTGGAATTTTCGGAAATGCTGTTCTAAGATATTTGAGTTGCTTCGGGGGAAACGCTGGAGCAATGAAGAAATCTGGGGCTGTGGCGCAGCTGGTAGCGCACCTGCATGGCATGCAGGGGGTCAGGGGTTCGAGTCCCCTCAGCTCCACCGTATTGGTCTTGTTCGAAACATCGGCAAACACTTGCTGCGGAATGGGCCAGTAGCAAAACCTAAAGGAGAGTTACCAAATTTGGTAGCTCTCCTTTTTTGGTTTTTGGTTATCTGCGGATCATCCGTGCAGTGGGCCATGCACGGAATCGGGAGTGGGGCTTCAGCGGTTCGTTCCGGCAAGGGTCTGACCCGACTTCTCAGATGACTCTACGTCCACCTTCCAGGCTGACAACGCAGTCGGCCGCAGCGATTGACTCTTCATCGTGGCTGACGCAGGCCACAGCCGCTCCGCGATTGGCCTCTCCTGCAAGTATGGACCGTGTCCGCTCGCGGCTTTCGAGGTCGAGTCCGGCGGCAGGCTCATCGAGCAGGAAGATGCGCGCCTGACGGGCGATTCCCTGGGCCAGCAACGCGCGTTGACGCTGGCCGCCGGAAAGGGCGTTGAATGGCGAAGATGCGAGGTTTGTGAGCTGGACCCGTTCCAGGGCGTCGGCAACTCGTATTTTCTGTTCCTCTTTTGTGATTTTGGAGGCACGGCTTGGTGATGCACCCCACGTACCCATCATCACCACGTCACGAACCGTGAGCGGGAGTGCATCAGGAGTTGTGACCCGCTGGACCATCAGCGCCACCTCGTCGGCGCGATGAAGAGTGCCCCGGAGAGGCTTGCGGACGCCTGCAAGGATCTCGATAAGCGTGGATTTGCCGGCACCATTAGGCCCGGCGATCGCCGTTACCGTTCCCCATCGCAGATCGATGTCAACGTCCGCCAAGGCGGGAGATTCTCCGAAGTTGAAATAAAGGTGTCGAGCGCGAAGGGCATAGTCGGAAGGGATCACTCTTCAACCCTAGCTGAAATTGATAATCATTATCAATAGTGGCTATGGTGGTCAGGTGCAATGGCTGACCGAACCTTTTACCGCAGACTTCTTTCTGCGGGCTCTCCTTGGCGGCATCCTCGTCGCCCTCATCTGCGGTGTCGTAGGCACTTGGGTGGTAATCCGCGGCATGGCCTTCCTTGGAGAAGCGATAGGTCACGGCATGCTGCCCGGCGTGGCTCTGGCAACAGTTGCCGGTGCCCCTGCCATCGTTGGTGGGGCGGTGAGCGCCGTCATCATGAGCGCGATGATCAGCGCGCTGCAGCGGCGGGGTCGCCTTTCGTACGACACGAGCATCGGTCTGCTGTTCGTGGCGATGCTCTCCCTCGGCGTCATCATCGTGTCCCATTCACGCTCGTTCGCTACCGATGCGACAGCCATGCTCTTTGGCGACATTCTCGCTTTGGACGACGGGGACTTGCTTGGACTTCTCGCCGCTGCGACTATCACAGTCACTATCGCCGTCGTCCTCCATCGCAGCTTCGTCGCCGCTGCCTTTGATACCCGGATTGCCGTGACGTTGGGCCTTCGTCCCCATTTCGCCCAACTGGCACTGGTGGGACTCGTGACCCTTGCTGTTGTTTCTTCATATCAGGCCGTCGGATCTTTGCTTGTGGTGGGGCTGTTGCTCGCCCCGGCAGTAGCTGCCAGCCCCTGGACGCGCAGCATTCCGGCCCGCATGGTGGGCGCATCCTCTTTTGGCGCATTGGCGGTGGGTCTCGGACTGCTGTGCTCCTGGTACGCCGGCACTGCGGCAGGCGCTTCCATCTCCGCAGCCGCGATCACACTCGCTGTCTTTTCCACTGCCGGCGCGCGCCTGTACGGCTGGCGAAGCAGGCAGGCAACCAGAACTCACGAGCCCACGCCGGCCCCCGCTTCTTTATCCCTCACTGGAAAGTAATAATGAATCTCCGAACAGCGCAAACAGTCCTGGCCGCCTTGGCACTTCTTTTTGTCGCGGGGTGTGGCAGTGCGCCAACCCAGCACGAACCGCAACCTGACACGAGCAAATCGGCGTCCGCTAGTGATGGGCATGGAGCGATTGCGGGAGTGGCCGAGGTCGCTGAACCGCAGCTTCATCTTGTGGCGATCGACGCCGAAGGCGAAGCCTCGATGCTGGACCTCCTCACCGGAACAGAGTCCCGGTTGGGGCACGTAGGTCCGCCGGCCCATGTCAGTACTGATGGCCGCTACGTCTTTGCAGCCACCAGCTCCGGCGTGGACATTGTGGATAGCGGCGTATGGACCTGGGATCACGTGGACCACTTCCACTATTACCGGACAGAACCCAAGACTCTGGGAAGGGTTGCAGGCGAGGGCACAGCCACTATCGCCACAGGCATGCTTTCGACGGCCGGTACAACGGGGCTGTTCTTCCCTTCTTCCGGGGAGGCTATCCTGCTGGATAACTCGGCGCTCTCCAATGGGACTATCTCAGAAACCCTTCGCCTCAAGACCGAACCGCACGCCGGCATCATCGCCCCTCTGGGTGAGGGTGCCGTAGTCTCCGAGCCCGACAACACAGGGAAGGCCGCGCGGTTGCGTGCCGTCGACGCTTCCGGCAAGGAGTTGGCCACCACCGAATGCCCGGCGGCAGCAGGAACCATCACCACCCGGCTGGGTCTGGTCATCGGTTGCGCGGATGGCGCAGTGATCGCCACAACGGAGGGGGTGACACCGGTCTTCGAACGGGTTCCCTACCCGGCCGCGGCGGCCCCGGCAACGGAATTCGATGGACGTAAGGGCAGGCCCACGGTCGCCGGGCTCAGTATTGATGCCGGAGTCTGGCTGCTGAACACCCGCCAGCGGGCTTGGGAGTGGCTGCCGACCTCAACCCCGGTACTCGCCGCGGCAACAGTTGACGACACTGACCACCATGTCGTTGTCGTTGGCGCTGACGGCACGGTCCAGGTATATGACGCATCGACAAAAGAGCGCATCGCGGTCACCGAACCGCTGTTGGCGGCAACCCTCGCGGATTCAGCCTTGGCTGGAAAAGTGCAGCTCGCCCTCGACGGTCAGCGCGCCTACGTCAGCGCACCGGCGGAGGGCATTGTCTATGAAATTGACTACGCCGATGACGCACGGATTGCCCGGACCCTCAAGCTGCCCACAAAGCCCGTGCATCTCGTGGAGACCGGTCGATGAAACGCGCGCCGCTGATTGCCCTCGCCGCTGCGGCTGCGCTGATACTTTCCGGTTGCTCACAACCGAACACGCCGGAGAAGCCCCAGGTTGTGGTGACCACCAACATTCTGGGTGATGTGACCCGACAGGTCCTTGGAGACCAGGTCCAGGTGACTACTCTCATGCAGCCAAATGCTGATCCGCACTCCTTTGAAATATCGGCCCAGGAAGCGTCCCTCATGGGCAGTGCGGACCTGGTGGTGTCCAACGGCCTCGGTCTGGAGGGAGGGCTGCAACAGCACCTCGACAGGGCTGCAAAGGCCGGTGCGCCAATGTTGGTGGCGGGGGACGTGGTCGAGGTCCTGCCCTACAGCTCCGGAGATGCTGAAGGCACCCCTGACCCCCATTTCTGGACCGATCCTGCCGCCATGCTCGATGTCGTCAACGCCATGGAAACCGCCGCGCGGAACATTGAAGGAATTGACGCCGGGCGGCTGGCTGCCAGCGCAGACGCCTACCGGGATCAACTCACCCGGCTGGACATCGAGATGACAGATGCTTTTGCTGCCATTCCCAAGGAGCGCCGGGCCTTGGTGACGAACCACCATGTTTTCGGCTACCTCGCAGAACGGTTCGATTTCCGCGTTGTTGGCGCCGTCATCCCTGGGGGGACCACCTTGGCAGCCCCAAGCGCTGCCGATCTGCGCAAGCTCAGCGAGGCCGTCCGTGACGCCGGTGTCCCAACTATCTTTGCCGAATCGTCCCAGCCCGACCGCCTGGTGCAAGTACTCGCCAGCGAGGCTGGCCTTAATGTGCGGGTCGCTGAACTGTTCACCGAATCGCTGACCGGCCCCGACGGAGGCGCAGCAACCTACCTGGACATGATGCGTGCCAACACGGAGCGGATTGTCCAAGGACTCAGGACTTGACCACATCGAATAACACACGCCCAGGCAGAACCCTGCCTGACAAAAATAGAATGAGGAACCGAAATATGATCTGCAAACGAAATACGCGCCTGGGAGGCATCGCCCTTGTTGCCGGGATGACGCTCTTGGCGTCCGCCTGCGCCAACAGCACGCCTGCCAGTAATACCCAAACCCCTGCCGCCTCCGCTTCGGCTGACGCGCTCGGACGTGTCGCCATCTCCTACCCGGGAGGCATCAGCATCCTCGACGGGAAGACTCTGAACGTCGTCAAGAAGTTCGACTCGGAGGAATTCACCAGGCTCAACGCCGCTGGCGACGGGCGGCACGTTTTCGTCACCACGAAAGCCGGCTTCCAACTACTGGACACGGTGGAACCCAAACTCACGGATCTCGTAGTGGACGCATCGGCTCCCGGCCACGTCGTGCGGCATGCAGGCAACACCGTCTTGTTCGACGACGGCACGGGTACCACAACCATCCTGAAGACCGCAGACCTAGCCAAAGCAGACGGCGCCCTACCCGAAACGCAAACTTACAAAGCTGACGCTCCGCACCATGGAGTATCAATCGTGTTGGAGGACGGGAAACTTCTTACCACCGTCGGTGACAAGACCTCCCGCACCGGAGCGGTTGCACTCGAATCACACCATGGCCACTGGGACAAGTTAGCTGAGAGCAAGGAATGCCCCGGCATCCATGGCGAAGGTACTGCAGCAGGCGAAGCTGTGATCTTTGGCTGCGAAGACGGTGCCTTGCTGTTCCACGAAGGCAAGTTCGAAAAGTTCCAAGCGCCGGATAAGTACGGCCGGATGGGCAACGCGTTCGTCTCCGAAACAAGCCCTATTGTGGTCGGGGACTACAAAACCGATCCAGACGCTGAGGGCTACCTCCTGAACTCAGTAGCCCTCATCGACACCCAGAAGCACAGCTTCAACGTGGTCAAGCTTCCCGAGACAGTGAAGTACACGTTCCGGGATATTGCCCGTGGACCCGGGGATCTGGCTTACATACTTTCCACGAACGGATCGATCCATGTTCTGGATCCCAAGGACGGGAAGATCGTCAACGAATTCCCCGTGATCGGGGCCTGGGAAGGTCCTGTCGATTGGCAGGACGCCCACCCCGCCATCGTTGTCAAAGGCAACACCGCCTACGTCACCGAACCGGCAGCAAGCACCGTACATTCGGTTGATCTGACCACCGGCAAGGTGACCGGGTCGGCCAAGTTGGACGTAGTGCCCAACGAAATCGCCATCACCCTCGGAGCGCACTGACCCTTCCTGCGTCGAGTCAAACAGCAGGTGCCGCACCCTCGTGGCGCGGCACCTGCTGTTCAGTTAGATGCCGGCGGGGGAGCGGCTGTTCATGCGGTTCCACGGGGGCTTGAGTTGGAGCCTATCGATGAGGCCTGGACTCCAGTTTTTGCTTCCGGCCACGAAATGTGTCCCGCCGTCCAGCATGCGGAAACTGGGTCGGGCGCGCCGCACCCGGAAGCGACGTATTCGATTGGCGTCTACGGCAAATCTGCATTAAGCTGATCAGGTTGCTTCCGGGAACGAGAGTTCCCAGGAAACAGAAGTTTTGGGGCTGTGGCGCAGCTGGTAGCGCACCTGCATGGCATGCAGGGGGTCAGGGGTTCGAGTCCCCTCAGCTCCACCAAAAACAAAAAAACCACCCGGCGGGTGGTTTTTTTGTTTCCGGGGTCTTGGCTGGGTTCCCGCCAGTCCACATCAGGTCCGGTCGGAATCACGTCCAGTCGGAGCGGCGAAGCGGGGGTTCGGCGCCGCCCGGCCTTTGTACGAGAACCTGGTTTACGCCCGTAATTCCGGCCTCGAAGCCGAGAGCGCTGGACGCCATGTAAAGCCGCCAGATCCTCGCCCGCCCCAGGCTCGTCAGCCTCACAGCCTCGTCCCAGTTGGCCTCGAGACGGCGCACCCACGCACGCAGCGTCAGCGCGTAATGCCTGCGCAGGGCCTCGACGTCGAGGATTTCCAGGCCGCCGGCCTCCAGGGCGCTGACCATCTCGCCCAGGCTGATCATTTCGCCGTCCGGGAAAACGTAGCGGGGAATGAATGAGTCCGGGTCCGGGCTGGTTGGCCCGGCATTCCACGAGATGGCATGGTTCAGCAGCCGGCCGCCGGGCCGGAGCAGGTTGTACAGCCGGGAAACGTAACGGGGGGTCTGTTCGCGACCCACGTGTTCGGACATGCCGATGGAGCTGATGGCGTCGAAGGGGCCGTCGTCCACGTCGCGGTAATCCTGGACCCTGATATCGATTCTTTCCGTCAGGCCGGCGTCCGCTGCTCTTTTGCGCGCCATGACTGCCTGTTCGTTCGAGAGCGTTACCCCGACCACGCTGACCCCGTAACGTTCCGCGGCGTGGAGGGCGAAACTGCCCCAGCCGCAGCCGACGTCCAGTACCCTCATGCCTGGTTGGAGCCCGAGCTTGCGGCACACGAGGTCGATCTTGGCTTCCTGGGCGGCGTCGAGCCCGGCCACCAGGCTGTCGGGGGAGCCATCCCCGGGACCATCACCTGAGGGATCCGAGCCTGAGCTGGTGCCCCATACTGCGCAGGAGTAGACCATGGACGGTCCCAGAACCAGTGCATAGAAGTCGTTGCCGACGTCGTAATGATGCGAGATCGCGGCGGCGTCCCGGCGCTTGGAGTGCATGCGCCCTGCCTTCCGGACACGCGCCTCTTCCGGCGGAGGGGTGGGATTGGGTCCAAGGGCCCCTAGCCTGATAGCCGTCTTCAGCAATGTCCAGACTTCAGCCGGCGTGAGGGGCTTGAACGGTCCTGGCTCGGCGAACTTTCCCATGGAGCTGAGGGCCGTGAAGGCTGCGAAGATGTCCCCTGGCGCATCGATGTCGCCGGCAACGTATGCCCGGCTCAGCCCAAGCTGGCCCGGGGACCAGAGGATCCGCCGAAGGGCGCGCCGGTTACGGAACTCCAGCACGGGGGCCGCAGACGGGCCAGCCTCGGATCCGTCCCACGCCTTGAGCCGGAACGGGATTTCCTTTGTTCCCAGGACAATGCCCAGCGCCCTGGCCAGCCTTGATGCAGCAGTGGTGTTTTTCATGATGGGTGACCTCTCTTCCGCCATGCGCCTACAGTACGGCGGCGGTGGGCACATGTCAGCGATTGCGGGACACTTTTCTGTCTGCGCTGGCAAGTAATGAAGCCCGATTATCATTGGGAGGTGACTGACACGCTTCCTCCTTGTCCTGCCTGCTCAAGCCCGTTCGCCTACGAGATGGGCGCACTCCTGGTCTGCCCGGAATGCGGCAACGAGTGGGCCCCGGAAGCCGGCGGCGACGATGACGGGGCAGCGACGGAAGCGCGAGTGATCAAGGACGCGGTAGGCAACGTCCTGGCCGACGGCGATACAGTCACCGTCATCAAGGACCTCAAGATCAAGGGCAGTTCCAGTGTGATCAAGGTAGGCACGAAAGTGCGCGGCATCCGGCTGCTGGATGGCGTGGGCGACCACGACATCGACTGCAAAGTGGACGGGGTCGGTCCCATGCAGCTCAAATCCTCCGTAGTGAAAAAGGCCTAGCCGGGAGCCCGAAGCCATGGAGAAGCAGTTGGTGGACGTTGCGGTGATCGGTGCTGGGCAGGCCGGGCTCTCGGCGGCATATCACCTGCAGCGCCGGGGATTCAGCCCTGCCGGTTCCCTTGGCGCCGCGACATATGCCGTGTTCGACGCCGAGGAGGGCCCGGGAGGTGCCTGGCGGCACCGCTGGAAAAGCCTCCGGATGGCCACGGTCAACGGCATCAGCGACCTCCCGGGCATCGCCAAGCCAGTGGTGGACCCGGCAGAACCCAGCTCGGAGTTCCTGGCACGCTACTTTGCCGGCTATGAGCAGGACCTCGGACTAGCCATCAGGCGGCCGGTCAAAGTCACGGGCGTCACGCGGGAAGACGCAGACCCCCACGGCCGGCTGGGCATCACCACCTCCGACGGCGACTGGTCCGCGAAAGCGGTCATCAACGCCACGGGCACCTGGACCAGGCCGTTCTGGCCCATCTACCCGGGACAGTTCACCTTCCGGGGCAGGCAACTGCACGTGGCCGATTATGTTGCAGCGGAGGAGTTCCGCGGCCGGCACGTCATCGTGGTTGGCGGAGGTATTTCCGCCGTCGGCCTCCTGGACGAAATCTCCCAAGTGACCACCACGAGCTGGTTTACCCGCAGGGAGCCCGAATGGAGGGACGCCGAGTTCGACGCCCAGGCCGGCCACAACGCCGTAGCGCTGGTGGAGGAGCGGGTGCGCCAGGGGCTGCCGCCGCAAAGCGTGGTGGCGGTCACCGGCCTGATCTGGACGCCCGCCCTGCGCGCCGCGGCCAGGAGGGGTGCGCTGGACCGGCGTCCGATGTTCACGTCCATCGAACCCGACGGCGTCCGGTTGCCGAATGGTGAACTGCTCGTCGCTGACGTGATCTTGTGGGCTACCGGGTTCCGCGCCGAACTTGAACACCTCGCTCCGCTGCATCTCCGCGGTCCCGGCGGCGGCATCGCCATGGACGGCACGCAAGTGGCGGCGGAACCCCGCGTCCACTTGGTGGGCTATGGGCCGTCGTCGTCCACCATCGGCGCCAACCGGGCAGGGCGGGCAGCTGTGGCGGCCATCCTGAAGTTGCCCGGAGTTCACTACGAAACCTCTACGGCCCTATCCAGTGAAAAGGCGGCACCAGCCAGTGGCACAAAACACTCTTGAAGATGTTTTCGGGGCGCTCCGGCGGCGACCGGACGTGGAGGCCCCGAATCTCCAGGCCTGGGATGCCACGGACAGGCTCCTGCTGGAGACGGCGGCGGACCGGGCAGGTGCCGGCAGCAACGTGGCCGTCATCGGTGACCGCTATGGTGCCCTCACGCTGGGCGCCCTGGCGACGCTGGGCATACGCACGGTGCGCGTCCACCAGGACCTCATCACCGGCGAGCGGGCCCTCAGGAACAACGCCGCGGCACTCGGCCTGGACTCAACGCCGCCGGAAGCGGGGACGGGGAAGCGTTTCGAGCAGCTGCCGCTGGGGAAGGAACTGCTCACCGGCGCAGACCTCGTCCTGCTGCAACTGCCGAAGACCCTGGCAGAACTGGACCAGATCGCCGGGGCAGTGGCACGATACGCCCCACCGGGGGCGGTGCTCCTGGCCGGGGGCCGGGTCAAGCACATGTCGTTAGGCATGAACGCAATATTGGAACGGCATTTCGGGACCGTCCAGCCGCAGCTTGCCCGCCAGAAGTCCCGAGTCATCGTCGCAGCGGACGCAAGGGAAGCGTCAGGGCCGGAGCCGGTTCCCGTGGTGGAGCACCTGGCCGAACTCGACCTGGACGTTGCCGCTCACGGCGCCGTCTTCGCAGGGCCCAGGCTGGACATCGGCACGAGGTTCCTGCTGACGTTCCTGCCCGCGATGCCCGCTGCCGGGCACGCAGTGGACCTGGGGTGTGGCACGGGGATCCTGGCCGCCATGTACGCCAGGCAGAATCCGGGTTCCGTGGTCACCGCCACCGACCAGTCGGCCGCCGCCGTCGCATCCGCCGCAGGCACCGCTGCAGCCAACGGCCTTTCGGACCGCGTGAAAGTCCTCCAGGACGATGCAATGAGCACGCTCCCGGACGCCAGCGTGGACCTCATCCTGCTGAACCCGCCCTTCCATCTTGGCGCCACCGTCCATGCGGGCGCCGGAATCAAGATGTTTGAAGCTGCCGGCAGGGTCCTCACCCCGGGCGGTCAACTATGGACCGTCTTCAACCGGCACCTGAACTACCTGCCCGCGCTCGAACGGCTGGTGGGCCCCACCGCAGTCAAGGGCCAAAACCCGAAGTTCACGGTTGCGGTCAGCACGAGGCGGCCATCCCGGCAGCAAGGGGCCGCGCCGCGACCCCGCCTCCACATGTGGGCGGATGACAAGGGGTAACGTACCATTCAGACATCATTTAGTGACGAAGACGTTTAGGGGAAATCCGTGTCCGAGATCCGGCAGCCATCGCCTAGGCGCGGCACCAACCTGCCGCGGATGGGGGACTTCAACCTCACGGTCATTCTTGACGCCATCCGCAGGTCCTCCGGTGGCCTCAGCCGAGTGGAGCTCGCACAGATTGTGGGGCTCTCACCGCAGACAATTTCCAACATCTCCCGCCGGCTGCTGGACCAGCACCTGATTGTGGAAGCCGGCAAGGAAGGCAGCGGCCCGGGCAAGCCGCGCACCATACTGCGCCTGAACCCCTCGGGCATGTACGCGATCGGCGTCCACCTGGACCCCGCCGTAACAACCTTCGTAGTGCTTGACCTCGTAGGCGCCGTAGTGCAGCACTCACGGATCAAGACGCCGGGCGGGAACGATCCTGCAGCCGTGATCTCAACCATTGCCATGGAGATTGGGCAGCTTGTCACGGAATCCGGAGTGGATACTGCCAAGATCGCAGGCCTGGGCCTGGCCGCTCCCGGCCCCATCGACCTCGACAACGGCACGGTCGTGGATCCGCCACTGTTGCCCGGGTGGGACAGGGTTGAACTTCGCAATGCACTGGCCGAGGCCACCGGCTACTCGGTCCTGGTGGATAAGGACGTTACCAGCGCCGCCGTCGCCGAAACGTGGGCGGGCGGCCCCAGCGGCGCGGGCAGCTTCATCTTTATGTACATGGGTACCGGTATCGGCTGCGGCATTGTGCTCAATGATGAAGTGGTCCGCGGAACGTCGGGCAATGCCGGCGAAATCGGGCATATCGTGGTGGATCCAGATGGCCCCGTGTGCGACTGCGGCCTGCGTGGCTGCGTGAAGTCCTCGGCGATCCCGCAGGTGCTGGTGGCTGAGGCAGAGGCCGCCGGCATTCTCGACGGTTCCCGCACGGACAACAGCGGTGCCGTTGTCCAGCAGAGCTTCTCGCGGCTCTGCGACCTCGCTGATGAAGGAAACACGCAGGCCCTCGCCATCATCGACAAATCGGCAGTGCTCGTGGCCCGCGCCGTATCGGTGGTCACCAACACCCTTGATGTGGAGCGCGTTGTCTTCGGCGGGCCATACTGGAGCCGGCTGTCCGAGCGGTACCTGGACAAAATCCCGGCCCTCCTGGACGCCAACAGCGCAGCCCGCCTCATCCATACCATCGAGGTAGTAGGAACCGGGGTAGGAGAGGACGTGGGCGCCATCGGTGCGGCTTGCCTCGTCCTGGAGCATACGCTGGCACCCCGGGCACAGCGCCTCCTTTTGGAGAGTTGAACCGGGCGCCTTGCCCGCGGCAGGGTGCACATCTAGCATTTGGATATCGCCGCGGCTGGGGGCCCGCAGACAACGGGGACTGCAGCCATTTACTGAATGGAGCACCATGCGTCGCCGGGCCCTGAGCATAACCTCCCTGATCGCTGCCGCAGCCTTGGCGCTGTGTGCCTGTTCCCCGGCGGCCCCCGCTGACCAGGCCAAGACCCTGAAGGTGGTCTACCAGAAGACGGATTCCTTCGTCGCACTGGACGACCTCTTCCAGGCAGCCAAGGCTGAGTTCGAAGCCGCCAACGACGGCGTCACAGTGGAACTGCAGCCCATCCAGGCCAACGATGACGACTACGGCACGAAGCTGGCCCTTGCCCTCCGGTCGCCGTCCACCGCCCCGGATGTCTTCTACGAGGACACCTTCAAAGTCCGCTCCGACGTGGATGCGGGCTTCCTGCTGAAGCTTGACGACCACCTGGCGCATTGGAAGGACTGGGACACCTTTGACGACGCCGCGAAGGCTGCGGGGCTGGGTGACGACGGCGGCACGTACGCGGTGCCGCTCGGCACCGATACGCGTGCCATCTGGTACAACAAGAAAGTCCTCGCCGCAGCCGGCGTCAGCCTCCCGTGGGAGCCTCGGACCTGGCAGGACATCCTTGAGACCGCGCGGAAAATCAAAGCCAGCGACCCCACGGTAGTGCCCTTCAACATGTATGCGGGCAAGGGCACCGCGGAAGGTACCGTGATGCAGAGCTTCTATGAGTTGCTGTACGGCACCGGCGACGAACTGTATGACGCAGACGCCAAAAAATGGGTAGTGGGCTCGGACGGCTTTACGGATTCTCTGGCGTTCCTCAAGACCCTCTACGACGAACAACTGGCCGTTTCCCCGGCCGAAGCACTCGACGCGAATGTGTGGAAGAAGGTGTTCGGGGAATGGCTCCCGCAAGGGAAGATGGGGGCCACCGTGGAAGGGTCCTACGCTCCGTCGTTCTGGCAGGAAGGCGGCAGCTACGAATGGCCGGAGTACGGCACGGACATGGGCGTAGCGGCGTTCCCCACCAAGGATGGACAGGCACCCGGCGGAGTCAGCATGTCCGGGGGCTGGACGCTGGCCGTCGGAGCAGGCACCAAGGACCCGGACCTTGCCTTTGACTTCCTGGCCACCGCGCTGAACCAGAAGAACTCGCTGGCATTCAATGTGGCCAGCTCCCAGATCGCGGTCCGCGAGGACGTCGCGTCCGACGCCGGCTACCAGTCGGCAAATCCGTTCGTGAAAGACGTCTCCGAGCTTGTGTCCGTCACGCATTACCGTCCGGCAACGGCCGACTACCCGCGGATCTCCGCCGCTGTGCAGGAAGCCACCGAAGCGGTGATCACCGGCTCGAAGACCCCGGAACAGGCCTCTGCGGACTATGACGCCGCAGTGGAAGGCATCGTGGGCGGCGACAAGACCGTCCGGAAGTAGGCTGTGCCGGTTCTTCCCCTCCAGCGTCCGCGGTCCACACCGCGGATGCCCGCCCGGCTGCGGCGCAAGGCACGCCTGCTGCCGGTGCTTCCTGCCATCCTGCTCCTGCTGGTATTCCTGGCCGGTCCTGTGCTGTGGGCGTTCCACGCATCTTTCACCAACGCCGCACTGACCGGACGCAACGCGCGCAGTCCCGGCTGGGTGGGCCTGGATAACTACCAGCGGCTGGTGACGGACCCGGTCCTGCCGCTCTCGCTTGTCCTGACGGTTCTCTTCGTCGGGGGGTCGGCCATCCTGGGGCAGAACCTGCTCGGACTCACTATTGCGGTGCTGATGAAGCACGCGCGGAAGCCCGTTGCCGCCGTCGTCGGAACTGCGGTGGTGGCCGCCTGGGTGCTTCCGGAGATTGTGGCAGCGTTTGCCGCGTACGCGTATTTCAGCCGCGACGGGACGCTGAACCAGCTGCTGGGATGGCTGGGCCTTGGCCAGCCGGATTGGCTCTACTCGTTCCCGATGGTGGCGATCATGCTGGCCAACGTCTGGCGGGGGACCGCTTTTTCCATGCTGGTGTACCGCGCCGCGCTCGACGACATCCCTGCGGACGTGACAGAGGCGGCGCTGATGGACGGTGCCGGCGGCTGGCAGCGCCTGGCCTTCATCACACTCCCCATGATCCGGAGCAGTATAGCTACCAACCTGATGCTCATCACGCTGCAGACACTGGCCGTCTTCACGCTCGTCTGGGTCATGACAGCCGGCGGGCCCTCGAATTCCAGCACAACGCTGCCCGTGCTGGCGTACGTTGAGGCATTCAAGTTCGGGGACATCGGTTATGGCACGGCGGTGGCGTCCGTGCTGATCCTGATCGGGGCCATCTTCGGCGCGGCCTATATCCGGCTCCTCCGTCAGGGCAGGCCATGACGACGGCGGCACAGGCCTCCCGGCGCGCACGGCAGGCCAGGCCCTCCCGCAGCCGCCGGCGTGCCAGGCTTCCGGCGGACGCAGCCCTGCTGCTGATCGGGGCATGTTTTGTGCTGCCGCTGCTGTGGCTGGTGTTAGCGTCCCTGGACGCGGGTGCGGGCCACCAGACGCGGGTTCCGGGCGAAGTGTCGCTGGAGAACTTTGCCGCGGTCATGACGCCGGGCCTGCTGTTCCAGCCCCTGTGGAACAGCATGGTGCTCTCCGCCGGCACGGCGGCTGTCAACCTCGCCGCCGCAGTGCTGGCGGCCTACCCGCTCTCCCGCTACCAGTCCAGGTTCAACAGGCCGTTCCTGTACGCCGTCCTGTTTGGCACGTGCCTCCCCGTCACCGCCATCATGGTGCCGGTCTACGGGCTGTTCGTCCAGCTCGAACTGTTGGACTCCATGCCAGCCACAATTTTCTTCATGGCCACCACCACGCTCCCGATGGCCATTTGGATGACCAAGAATTTTATGGACGCTGTGCCTGTTTCACTCGAGGAAGCCGCGTGGGTCGACGGCGCCTCCGGGCTGACCGCCCTGCGCACCATCGTCCTTCCGCTCATGCGCCAAGGCCTGGGCGTGGTGTTCATCTTTGTCTTCATCCAGGCGTGGGGGAACTTCTTCGTCCCGTTCGTGCTGCTGCTGTCCGAGGCTCGGCAGCCCGCCGCAGTTTCCATCTTCAGCTTCTTCGGACAGCACGGCGCAGTGGCCTACGGCCAGCTGGCAGCGTTCTCCATCCTCTATTCAGTTCCGGTCCTCGCCCTGTATGTCATCGTGGCGCGCGGCGCCGGCAGTTCCTTCGCACTGACTGGGGCCATGAAGGGGTGAACCAGCAAGGCCGTCAGCACAAGGGCCATCGATGCCAACCGGGGCTAGGGCGCGGCTGCCCGGACGTCGTCCAGCAGCACCGTTACCGGTGCGTTCGTCGCTGAGCCGGAGAGGTACGTCATGATCCCGAGGCTGCCCGATACCTGCAGGGCTGCCGTCGAGTCAGTAACACTGCGCTGCCACGTGGTCGGCTCTGCCGTGCCGAGCTCCCAGACGCGTGCACGGACAGTGGTGGGGTTTGTGCCGCTGACCTGCAGCCGGATTCCCAGCCGATCGCCAACAGCGTAGTTCAGTCCTGGGATTGCCGCGCCGCTGGCGATGGTTGTTTCGGCCCCGTTGGCCGCAGTACGCACTAGCGTGAGGTTGACGCTGCCCGTTGACGTAAGGCTCACTTTCGCCCGATATTCGCCGCTGCCGGAAACCCGCCGCCCAATAACAGAGACATAGAGTCCGTTGCCTGTGGCAGGCTTGTCCGTTGCGAAGGACAGGGACAGGTCCGTGGCAGCTGACGAGACCGAGCCAAGGTACGCGTTGTTCCCCACGGCGGGCGCAGAGATGCGAATCCTGCCCGTTCCGCCGGACACGGAGTACGCAGAGGAACTGCCTGTCGTCGTCCATGGACCGCCGACGTCTGCGGAACCAAGCCCGTTGGTGACTGTCCTGCCGAACGCGTCCGAGGCCAACAGGGGCGTGGCCCCGACGGTCACCTGCGTGGCGGTGGAGGCCGTGGCACCGGCGTTGTCAGTCACGGTGAGCGTGACAGTGTACGTCCCGGCTGCGGCATAGGTCCGTGATGCCGTGGCAGAGCTCGCGGTGGTTCCATCACCGAGGTCCCACGCATGCGACGTTATGGATCCATCCGGATCCGAGGATGCGGAGCCGTCAAAACTGCACTGCAGCGCCGTGCAGCTGCTGGTGAAGGAAGCTACGGGTGAAGCGTTTCCAGTGCCGGGAACGATGCTGAAATCATCCTGGAAGCTGCCTGCTGTGGCTACAAAACGTCCCGTGAGTGAGGTCTCAGTGAACTGCAGGTCCAGCAACCCGTGGGTTGGGCTGGCGTTGAGCCCCGAATAGGCAGCGAAATAGGGAGCCTCAGGATCCGCGGCGTTGACATCCCTCAACGCCACTCCGCCGGTGCCCACCGTCGTGAAGACGGTTCCTGTGCCTTTGGAAAGTGCGTTGTCAGCGTCCCGCACACAGTCAGCGTCATAGGTACCCGGGACGAGCCCGGTGCAGCCGGTCCCGGTGGCAAGTTGCTTACTGCGCTGATACAGGTGCTCGTGGCCGTTCATCACCAGATCCACCTTTTTAGTCACCATCAGGTTGGTGATGTCGGCCCCGGCTACGCAACTGTATATCCCCACGGACAGGCACGGCGTGTGCATTCCGACAACGACCCAGGGGATGGAGGCGGCCCTGGCGCCATCGATGGCTGCTGATGTCCAGTTGTAGCGTGTGCTGCCGGCCGAGTAGTTCCAGGTTCCATCGGAGAAGGGAATACCCGGGGATATCATGATGAACCTGGCTACGGGGTCCTGCTGAGGGACGTCCACGTAGTACTGGCGGCCGTAGGTGCCGATCACGCCCGGCAATTGATTTGGCAGGCAAGCGGCAAAGTCGTTGATGTTTCCGTTCTGGCCATTGCTTTCGTGGTTTCCTGACACCAGTTCGAACGGAAACCCCGCACCTGCATTCGACGTCACAAGATCGCACCAGGCCTGTTCCGCGCCCGTGGCCCCGTACGACAGGTCACCGAGGGCAAAATGGAGGTCGGGCGCGATGGCACCGATCCTTGCCAGGACACCCGCAGCGGCCGCACTCGAGGAATAGTCGCCCGCCGTGGTCACGTGCAGCTGTCCGGGAACTGCCGGGATCACTGCCGCCAGCGCCGAAGGTTCTCCGTCGACGACGACGGGCGCCGCCTGCAGCTCAGGCGATGCTGTCTGCCACACGCTCAGCCCCGGAAGCGATCCCAGGATCAAAGCGGCGCTGGCCACTGCGACGGCTGCAAATCTGCCATTGCCCATAGCGGACTCCTACTACCCGGAGTTCCGGCGCAAGTCCGGTGCCAAGGCCCGAGCTGGGCTGAGACGCCCGTTTCAGTCCGCGGGTACCGGACAACGGGCGTGAGACCACACGTGGCGTATATGCCAAATAGTAGTGCCGGGCAGGAACGCTGCATAGGCTCCGGAAGCCGCTGGCTTCCGGAGCATGGCACTCAGTCGATATCCTCGACCACTACTCCAAAAGGAATGCTGTCGTCGAGGTGGGCCTGATGGCCGGTGGGACCCACGTTATAGGTGACCCGGACCCCGTGCAGCTGATCGGCAGCGGACTGCTGCAGGACAGGCTTGACGGCAAGGATGAAGCTCTCGCTCTTGTCGGCGAGGAACTGCTTGTAACTGGCTGGAAGCTCGCTCATTGCAACAGAATAGACCTGAGGGCCACGGATGGGGAGGGGTCCCCATTGCACGGGTTGCCACTGGTGGCTTGGATAGTATGGCGGGCGGGGTGCAGTCGGCAGGCAACGGCCTGCCGCCCCGGCCAACCAGGGGGAATCCAGTGCTTCAGACCAGTACATCCGCGAGAATAGAACCGGCGGAACTGGCCCGCGCGCAGCAAGTCGTGGCGAACATCTCCCGAAGCTTCGACGCGAAGGTCGTAGGGCAGTCCCGGCTGCGTGAATCGCTCCTGATAGGCCTCATGACCGGCGGGCACATCCTGCTGGAGAGCGTCCCGGGCCTGGCCAAGACCACGGCTGCCCAGACGGTGGCGGAGTCCGTGAGCGCCGAGTTCCGCCGGATCCAATGCACCCCGGACCTGTTGCCCAGTGACATCGTCGGCACTCAGATCTACGACGCCGCCAAGGGAACCTTCATTACCCAGTTGGGGCCCGTCCACGCCAACATCGTCCTCCTGGATGAGATCAACCGCTCCAGCGCCAAGACCCAGAGCGCCATGCTGGAAGCCATGCAGGAGCGGCAGACGTCCATCGGGGGACAGGAGTACAAGCTTCCGTCGCCGTTCCTGGTGCTCGCGACGCAAAATCCGATCGAGCAGGAGGGCACCTATCAGCTGCCCGAAGCCCAGATGGACCGCTTCATGCTCAAGGACGTGCTGGACTACCCCTCACCGGCAGAGGAAGCAGAGATCATCCGGCGCATCGACGCAGGGGTCTACACGCCGGAACAGATTCCGGCGGCGGCTGCGTCCCTGGATGCCGTGGTGGGGGTCCAGGAACTGGTGAAGCGCATCTATATTGATCCGGCCATTATTAACTACATCGTGGGCTTGGTGTTCGTGACGCGTAATGCCGGGCAGTACATCGACCGGCGGCTGGCAGGCTTCATCGAATTCGGCGCCAGCCCCCGCGCCAGCATCGCGTTCAGCCAGGCGGCGCGGGCAGTGGCCCTCATCAACGGCCGCGACCACGTCATCCCGGAGGACGTCAAATCCCTCGCGCACCGGGTGCTGCGGCACCGCCTCATCCTGGGCTTCGAAGCAGTGGCGGAGGAAGTACCGGTCGAGACCGTAGTCGATGCCATCGTGGCATCCGTCCAGATACCCTGAGCCCCAGGTGACCAGCCTGCTTACGCGCGTGAAGTCGAAGATGTCCATCTTCGCCCACCGGAAAGCCCGCGGCATCCTTGACGGCGAGTACGGTTCAGTATTCCGGGGCCGCAGCCTGGACTTCGACGACCTCCGGGCGTATGTTCCGGGGGATGAGGTCCGGGACATCGACTGGAAGGCCTCCGCCCGCCACGGCTCCCCGCTGATCAAGCGCTATGTGGCCGTACGGCGTCAGACCCTTATGCTGATTGCCGATACCGGCCGGAACATGGCGGCCGGATCCCGCGACGGCGAACCCAAGAAGGACATCGCCGTGATGGCCCTTGGCGTCATGGCTTACCTGGCACACAGGCACGGCGACGTGGTGGGACTGGTCTGTGGCGATGCCTTTGGTTCCCGCACCATTCCGGCCAAGGCTGGGGAAGCCCACCTGGAACGGCTGCTGCAGGAGGTCCACTCCCGGGTCAGCCTGGACAGCGGACCCAGCCGGCTCGAAGAGCAACTGCGCCATGTGGCGCGCACCGTCAAGGGACGGAACCTGCTGTTCGTCGTCGCAGACGAGCTGGCCGCAGACCCCGGCCTGGAGCATGTGCTCCGCCGGCTGCGGGCGCAGCACGAGATCCTGTGGCTCACCATCCGCGACGCCGACCTTGCCGGCGCCGGGCCGGCGGAAGGTGCGTTCAGTGTCGCGGACGCTTCGCCGCTGCCCAGCCGGATCGCCGAGTCATCCGGCGTAGCTGCCGCATACGCAACGGCCACAGCGGGACGGGACGCCGGCCGGCATGCCATGCTGCGCAGCGTCGGGATTTCCGAGGGCCACGTGGCCAACAGCCAGGAAGTCATGACTGAACTGTTTGCCTTGCTGGAACGGCACCGGCGTGCAGGATAACGGCGGGTTCTACGCACCGCTCCAGTACAGCCCGCTCTGGCTGTGGGCGGGCATCGGGTTGCTGGTCCTCGTCGTGGGCTGGTACTTCTTTGTTTACCTGAGCACCCGTAAACGCCCGGTGCCGGCGGCAGCGCCGCGGTTCACGCCGCCGTCGGACATCCACAGCCTCAAGGAAGCGTACCTGCAGAGGATCGATGCCGTGGAAGCCGAGGCAGCAGCCGGACGGCTGACGTCCCGGGCGTCCCATCAGGAACTCAGCCTCCTGGTCCGGAAGTTTACTCGCGACGTCACGGGCGTTGATGCCCCCAGGATGACCCTGGCGGAGCTGGACAGCCATCCCTTGCCCGCAGCGGCCACAGCCGTTGGCCGGCTCTACCCCGGCGAGTTCGGCGCGGAACCGCTGCCGCCGCTGGCCCGGTCAGCCGAGACGGCCCGCCAGGCGGTGCGCTCATGGAACTGATGTTCTGGTGGCTCCTTCCCATCGCAGCGGCCGCGTCAGCCGGTGCCGCCTGGCTGGTGTTCCGCAAGGACTCCCGGGACAACGCCCGACGGCGGCCCGTTGCCCACGCGGACCGCCTCACCGCGCTGCCCGAGTACCAGCGCGCCCTCCGGCGGTACCGGCGCTGGCTTGCGATCGCGGCGCTCGCCGCCCTGACCCTGGTGGTCTCGGCTGCCATCGCCACGGCCCGGCCCGTAAACATGACCACCATCCGGCCCGAGCAACACAACCGGGACATCATCCTGTGCCTGGACGCGTCCGGATCCATGAGCAGCGCCGACGCCGAAGTGGTGGAGGTCTTCACCGAACTAGCCGCCGACTTCGACGGTGAACGGATTGGGCTCACGATCTTCGACAGCAGCGCGGTCCAGGTCTTTCCCCTGACCGATGACTACAGCTATGTGCAGGAGCAACTGACAATGGCGAAGGACGCCTTCAACGGTGAAGCCGGGAGCTCAGGCTTCCTGGACGGCACCTGGAATGGGCGCGGCTCGTCCCTGATCGGCGACGGACTGGCCAGCTGTGTGGAGAGCTTCCCGGCTACCGACGCCACGCCCCAGAGCAATATGCCTGCAGCCAAGACGCCTCCGCGCTCGCGGTCAGTGGTGCTGGCGACCGACAACTTTCTTTCCGGCGATCCGATCTTCACGCTGGAACAGGCGGGTGCGCTCGCCAAGGAACGGGACATCCGCGTCTACGCCCTGAACCCCGGCGACTTCGACTACGGTACTGACTCCAAACAGCCGGGTGCCTTGCTCAGGGCCACGGCCGAAACCACCGGCGGAGCCTACTACGCGCTGGACAGCCCGGAGGCCGTGGCAGGCATCGTCCGGGACGTCCAGGCAACAGAAGCAGCCGCCATCCAGAGTGCGCCCCGTGCCGTGGTCTCGGACCGTCCGGACCTGCCCCTGGCGCTCGCGCTCCTCTCCGGCCTGGTCCTGGCCGGCGCGTCTTGGCGGCTCAGGCCATGACGCTCCTTCCGGTTCTGCCAGCATGGGTGATGCTGCCACTGACCGCCGCCGTCGTGCTGTTCCTGGGTTGGCAGGTCATCAGTGTCCGACGGCGGAACCCCCGCCGGGGGCCGGGCTCAGGCCGCGACGGGGTGCTCCGCGGGATACTCGTGCTGCTCGTTGTGGGGGCGGCGCTTCGGCCGGGCATCCCGGGCGGAAGCGCGGAGGCGGCGACGGCGGACATCAACGTCTTCTTTGTTGTCGACACCACCAGCAGCATCGCCGCCGAGGACTACGGAGATTCCCTGCCACGGCTGGAGGGAGTCCGTGCGGACATCAGTGCCATTGCCGAACGCCTGGCCGGTGCGCGCTTTTCGCTGATCACCTTTGACACCAACGCTGCCGTCCGGATGCCGCTGACCACTGACACGTCCGCACTGGACACCCTCGTCACCGTGCTGGAACCACAGGTCGCGGCCTATTCCAAAGGAAGCAGCGTCACCGTGGCGGCGAAACTGCTGGACGAGCGGCTCCGGGCTGCCCGCGAAAGCCATCCCGAACGGCCGCGCATTGTTTTCTATCTCGGTGACGGGGAACAGACCAGTGGAAAACCCCCAGCACCGATGCGCGTGGACACGGGGCTGGTCAGCGGGGGAGCCGTGCTGGGCTACGGGACAGCCGGGGGCGGACGGATGAAGGAAAACACCGGGCCAGGCCCCGACGACGCAGGCTACATCCGCGACCGAAGCGGCGGGACCGGCCGGGACGCCCTCTCCATGCTGGACGAGGCCCAGCTCCGGCGCATCGCAGCCGACCTCGGGGTTCCCTATGTGCACCGTTCGGCAGGTGACGCTGCAGCGCCCATGCTGCAGGACGCCAATCCCGGCGCCCTGCAACGCGGGGAAGGGGACAACAGCCTTGAAGGGCGGATGGAGCTGTATTGGATCCTGGCGGCCGGGGCGTTCCTGCTGGCCCTCCGGGAAACGGTCCTGGTGCTGCGGCAGTTGCGTGAACTCCGGCCGTTGAGTCAGCACAGGAAGTTGGGTCACACAGGGCCGCCAAGCCAGCCCGGGCCGTCACAAACTTCGCCGTCCAGCCGTGACCGCCAACCTGTGCAGGGGGCATCTAAGTGAACCCGGATCATTCTTCGACGGCGGCCACCTTGCTCAGGCGCCGGAGGCTCCTTCTTCTCTGGTCCGGTTTGCCCGTGCTCCTGGTCCTTTGCCTGTCAGTTAAGCTGCTTAGCCTCGGCGTTCTCGCGGGCCAGGCGGCCACGGGATTTGAACACCGTGATGCCGACGCGGTGGGCTCCGCAGCGGCGGGGTTGGGCACCGTCAATGTCATCGAACCGCACAAGGCACCTTTCGCCGAGGGGGACGCCCGGGCCTTGGCAGGGGACTTCGAGGCAGCACGGAAACGTTTTGAGGAGGCGCTGGCGCTCACCGGGCCAAATGATGACTGCGTCATCCGCGTCAACCTGGTACTCAGCATCGAACAGCTTGGTGATGCCCGGCTGGCTGCCAAGGACCCGACGGCGGCAGGGCAGCTTTTCGCCGAAGCGCTGGCCGTCGTGAACGCCGCGCCTGACGGCTGCCTGGCGGCCTCCGATCAGGCGGGCGCCCCGGCCGCGGGGGAGAAGCTGGACCAGGCAGAAGCCCGGCTCCGGCAAAAATCCGAGGACGCCAAGGCCGGGGAGGGTGCGGGGGAGCAGCCCGAAGGCGAAAAACCGCAGGCTCCAGCAGAGCCCGATCCTGGGCAGCAAACCCAGCTCGAGGAGCTCAAAAACAGCGCGCGGAACTCCCAGCTGGAACGCAACAACGGCCAGGAGCGCGACGAGTACCTCAGGGACGGCGATTACGGCGCAGGACCGGACAAGCCCTGGTAGCCGCCACAGTGGCGAACAAAATTCTGTGGCACCGTGAAATACGGCGTAAAGCTGCGTCTTAATTCGGCAGCCAACTTGAACGCTTCCGGAAGGACTCCTAGAGTTCTATACAAGTTACCG
The DNA here is from genome assembly GCF_042270935.1 of Pseudarthrobacter sp. NPDC055928. Taxonomy (NCBI): domain Bacteria; kingdom Bacillati; phylum Actinomycetota; class Actinomycetes; order Micrococcales; family Micrococcaceae; genus Pseudarthrobacter; species Pseudarthrobacter sp. NPDC055928. Next base: position 70,377 of record NZ_JBHJZH010000012.1, on the reverse strand, counting down.
CGGTAACGTGTCAGCGATCCTCCGTTACGGAGGGTGTGGGTGCCCCCATGTGGGCCTGACATTTGCTCACGGACAACTTCATTCCAGGCGTAACAGTCGCGGCTGCGTCCTAGTGGAGTTCCTTCCGTGTTCCCCAAACTCAATTCATTGACGGCAATACAGTCGCAACGTCGACGTACATCGCCGCCAATGGCCCAAAGCCAAGGACGCAAATGTCACCACCAAGCCTTATTGACACCCATCCCAACCTCTCAGATGCCGCCCCGGTGGCGCTTTCCTATGAGCTCTTCCCGCCCCGGTCCCCGGCTGCCGCCGAATCGCTGTGGAACACCATCCGTGAGCTTGAGACCACCGACCCGGACTACGTCGCCGTCACCTACGGTGCCAGCGGCTCCAACCGGGACACCGCCCTCGAACTCATCCACCGGCTGGTCCAGGAAACCACGCTGCGGCCCCTGGCCCACCTGACCTGCGTCGGCAACACGCCGCTGGAACTGGCTGAGATCATCGGTGAACTGCTGGACACCGGCGTGCGCGGCATCCTCGCCCTTCGCGGCGACATGCCCAAGGACGGCGGGAAGCCCGCCGAGGGATCGTTGACCTACGCGCAGGATCTGATTGAACTGATCAGGCGTGTGGAGCAGCGGCGTTCGGCCTTGCTGTGCGCCGGCAAGATCGCTGTCGGCGTCGCCGCTTATCCCACGCGGCATCCGGAGTCGCCCAGCGAGGAACACGACGTTGAGGTGCTGCTGGCCAAGCAGCGGTCCGGGGCAGACTTTGCCATCACCCAGGTCTTCTTCCACGCGGGGCAGTACGCGGAACTGGTAACCCGGGCCCGCCGGGCCGGCGTCACCATCCCGATCATTCCGGGCGTTATGCCCCTCACCAGCCTCCGCCGCGTCACACGGCTTGGTGAACTGACCGGCGTTGAGCCGTCCCCCGAGCTCATGGAACGCCTCGCCGCAGCCGACACCGACGCCGAACGGCTCCGGATCGGCGTCCGGGCGACGGTGGACCTGGCCAATGCGGCCCTCCAAGCCGGTGCACCGGGCATCCACCTCTACACCTTCAACGAACACCAGAGCGCGCTTGAGGTGCTGGACAAACTGGCTCTTCCGCGCCACTCACGCTCAGCCAGCCGCCGCAGCGCCGTTGCCCGGCGCCAGCTGGCCAGCTGATCCCAGATATCTGCCAAGACCTTCCGAACTGTCTCACCACTCCAAGGAATCTTCCATGACTGAAATTAACACTCCGTTTCCCGCTGCCTCGCTCCTCGGCTACCCGCGCATCGGCCGCCGCCGCGAACTGAAGAAGGCCGTCGAAGCGTACTGGGCCGGCAAAATCGACGCCGCTGCCCTCGACGCCGCCGCCAAGGACATCCAGCTCACCATCGCCAAGCGCCTGCAGGAACTCGGCCTGACCGAGGCTGCCGCCGTGCCCGGCACGTTCTCCTTCTACGACCAGGTCCTGGACACCACGGCACACCTCGGTGCGGTCCCGGCCCGCTTCGGCAAGCTCCTCAACGCTGAGGGACAGCTGGACATCGACGGCTACTTCACCCTGGCCCGCGGCAACAAGGAACAGCAGCCGCTGGAAATGACCAAGTGGTTCGACACCAACTACCACTACCTGGTTCCGGAAATCGGCCCGGAGACCGAGTTCACCCTCGCGTCCACCGCCAAGGTTGAAGATTTCGCTTTCGCCCTTGCCAACGGCATCGAGACCCGCCCGTACATCGTTGGGCCGGTCACGTACCTCCTGCTGTCCAAGGCATCAGACGACGCACCGGCCGGTTTCGCGCCGCTGTCCCGGCTCGAGGACATCCTGCCCGTCTACGTCCAGCTGCTCGAAAAGCTCGCCGAAGCGGGCGCCAGCTGGATCCAGCTCGACGAGCCTGCACTGGTGGTCGACCAGGACACCTCTGCCGAGGAGATCCAGGCAGCCGTCGCCCGGGCTTACGAGGTACTCACCGCGGCTGCCAAGCGTCCGCAGATCCTCGTCTCCACGCCGTACGGCTCGCTTGATGGGCAGCTCGGCACCCTTGCCGCGACCAACATTGATGCTCTGCACATTGACATCTTCAAGGGCGCAGTACCGTCCGCAGCAGCCCTCGCCGGCCTCGGCGACAAGACCCTGGTTGCCGGTGTGGTTGACGGCCACAACATCTGGCGCAACGACCTCGCCTCGTCCGCTGCCAAGCTGGACGAGCTGAAGGCCGCAGCCGGCAAGCTTGCCGTCAGCACCTCCACGTCTACCCAGCACGTCCCGCACGACGTCGCTGAGGAAACCCAGCTGTCCGAGCAGCTGCGCAGCTGGCTTGCGTTCTCCGACCAGAAGGCCGTGGAAGTCAAGACTCTCGCCGCCTACCTCGCCGAGCCCGCTTCTGCCAAGGCCGCCATCGACGAAGCTTCCGCTGTGATCGCTTCCCGTGCAACCGCTGAAGGAGTCCGTCGCGACGACGTCCGCGCCCGCACCGAAGCACTGACCGCCGCAGACTTCAACCGCTCCGAGTACTCGGTCCGCGAAGCCGCCCAGGAAGAGGCCCTGCACCTTCCGCCGCTGCCCACCACCACCATCGGCTCGTTCCCGCAGACCTCCGAAATCCGCTCGGCCCGCGCCCGCAACAACAAGGGTGACCTCACCAACGAGCAGTACGAGCAGCTCATGAAGGACGAGATCAAGCGCGTTGTGGAGCTGCAGGAAGAGCTCGGCTACGACGTCCTGGTACACGGCGAGCCCGAGCGCAACGACATGGTCCAGTACTTCGCCGAGAACCTCGAAGGCTTTGACGTCACGGTCCACGGCTGGGTCCAGTCCTATGGCTCCCGCTGCACCCGTCCGTCCATCCTTTGGGGCGACGTCACCCGCAGCGCCCCCATCACGGTTGCCTGGGCCGAGTACGCACAGTCCCTGACCAGCAAGCCGATGAAGGGCATGCTCACCGGTCCGGTCACCATCCTGGCCTGGTCCTTCGTCCGCGACGACCAGCCGCTCGGCGAGACCGCCAACCAGGTTGGCCTGGCGCTTCGCGACGAGATCGCTGACCTTGAAGCGGCCGGCATCAAGGTCATCCAGGTGGACGAGCCGGCCCTCCGCGAACTCCTCCCGCTGCGCAAGGCAGACCACGCAGCGTACCTTGACTGGTCCGTGAACTCGTTCCGCCTGTCCACCGCCGGTGCTGCTGACGCCACCCAGATCCACACCCACCTGTGCTACTCCGAGTTCGGCGCCATCATCGACGCCATCGACGGACTGGACGCGGATGTGACCTCCATCGAGGCCGCCCGTTCACGCATGGAGGTTGTTCACGACCTCGAGTCCCACGGCTTCGGCCGCGGCGTGGGCCCGGGCGTCTACGACATCCACTCGCCGCGCGTTCCCGGCGAGGAGGAAGTCACCGAACTGCTCAGCACCGCCGTCAAGCACGTCCCGTCCCGCCAGCTCTGGGTCAACCCGGACTGCGGCCTGAAGACCCGCGGCTACGCCGAGACCGAAGAGTCCCTGCGCAACCTGGTCAAGGCCACCAAGACGGTCCGCGCCGAACTGCTGCAGGCAGCACAGCAGTAGCAGCCAAGTAACTAAAGCACCCCAATCAGCGGCGGCCGGTCACCTAAGTGACCGGCCGCCGTCGGGCTTTATGCAGTGGTTTTGTTCAGGATTCCCAGAGGATTTCGTCGTCAACCACGCCGTCCTCGTCGGCTGAGACCACCAGGACCTCGTCGGTGAAGTGCGAGCCGAGCGTGAAATCAAGGACGAAATAGCGCTCCGGCTGCCCCGGATAGATGCCGACATGGCCGAGCTTCAGGGCCTTGAGGAACACAGCGTTGGTGAGCTGGCTGCGGTCTTCGACGCCGAAGACTTTCTTCAGGTGCTCGTCCTTGAGGGCGTTGCAGTGGAAGCGCAGGTACTCCTGGGGGCTTGTGCCCTCCTGCTCCAGCTCTTCGGCGATCATGTCGCGGACCTCGTCAACGAGCTCGGGGAGGTAGCGGAGCCGGTAGTCCACCTTGTGCATGGCTGCTTCGTCAAAGTGGTCGTGCGCGTTGATGTTCAGGTCGAGTTCCAGTGTGGTTCCGCCGAGCTCATGTTTAGCGGCAATGTTGTGATCCTCGCCGTGGTTGAGCTCGATTTCTCCAAAGTGCTGGCTCGCTACCCTGTTCATATCTTCAACATAGACCCGAAAAGCGGTCCGTTCCAGCATTCGGCCCTAATTGCCTGTTGTCCCCAGGCCTGCGAATGTTTCGGCCAGCAGGTCCACGAACAGCTGCACGCGGGCGGTTTTCTTCTCATTGATCAGGAGCGCGAAAACGTTGCGGGCCAGCCGGATCTCCGGAACGTCCAGCACCACCACCCCGGCCGGCCGGTGCCGCAGCGCCAGTTCCGGCACCAGGGCGGCGCCCAGTCCGGCCGCCGCCATCTCCAGGCTGGCGTGGAAGTCGTCGCTATGGGCCACCACCCGCGGATGCAGGTTGCAGCTTGCGAAGAGCCGCTCGATCACCACCGCGTCGGGAGTGCCGGGGTGGTGCATGATCCAAGGCATCTCGGACAGATGGTCCGCGGCGACCTTGGCATCGGAACGGAAACCCCAGCCGGCGGGCAGCACCACGCGGAAGTTGTCGTCACCGATCCACTGCCTGTTGATGGTGTGCGGCCACGCGAGCCCGGACTGGCCCACCTGGAAGACCAGCGCCACATCAAGATCCCCGCCGGTCCGCAGTCCCTGGATGGTCTGGGACGGCTCCGCCACTGAGACCCTGAGGTCGATCCCCAGGTTCTTCCAGGCCGGATTCTGCAGGATCCGGGGGAGGACGTAGGTAGCCAGGCTGGGAAAGATTCCCAGCCTGAGCTCCTGGCTGGCGCTGTCCTGGGTCCTTGAAGCGGCGGCCATCAGCGCCTCGATGTCCGTGAGGACCTTGGCGGCGTGCCGGGTCATCACCTCGGCTGCCTCCGTGGGGACCACGCTGCGGGCCGAGCGCTGGAAGAGGACTACCCCCGTGTCCCGTTCGAGGGCGGACATCTGCTGTGAAACCGCCGACGCCGTGTACCCGAGCCGGGCTGCGGCGGCCGCAAATGAGCCGAGCCGCGTCACTTCGAGCAGTGTCTTCAGATGTACGGGATTAACCACCCGCCCACACTACTCTGCCGGGTTGCCCGCGAAAAAGAAGCCGGCATTTTTACCCATCCGGCCCTCTCACCGTTCCGAACTGCCCTTGACTACCCAACGGCAATGTTCAGCAGAGGAGCAAGAATTGTCACTGATCCCCACCCGAAGTGGCGGCGCGGGCAGACGCATAGCGGTCATCGGCAGCGGCGTGGCCGGCCTGACGGCGGCCTACGTCCTTAACCGGCACGACAACGTGACCCTCTTCGAAGCGGACACGCGGTTGGGTGGCCATGCCCACACGCACAGCGTGCCTCAGCAGGATGGCCAAGCCCTGGGGATTGATACCGGCTTCATCGTCCACAACGAGCGGACGTACCCCACGCTGCTGAGGCTGTTCGCCGAGCTGGGCGTGGAAACCCAGGATTCCGAAATGAGCATGTCCATCCGCTGCGACGGTTGCGGCCTGGAGTACGCCGGGGCGCGCGACGGCGCCAGGGGGATTATTGCCCGCCCGTCCAGCCTGCTGCGTGGACGCTACCTCCGGATGCTGGTGGAGGTCATGCGCTTCTACCGCCGGGCCCGGTCAGTCATCCAGGCAGAGCCGGAGTCGCCCGTTCTCCCCGACGCCGCCACGCCGGAGCTGACTCTTGGCCAGTTTTTGCAGCGGGAGCGCTTCAGCCCCTACTTCATCTCGCATTTCATGACTCCTGTGGTCAGCGCCGTCTGGTCCTGCGACCCCACCACAGCGCTGTCCTACCCGGCCCGGTATCTGTTTACCTTCCTGGCGCACCACGGCATGCTGGGCGTCAAGGGCTCGCCCCAGTGGCGCACCGTGACGGGCGGCTCAGCGAGGTACGTGGAGAAGCTTGCCGCGACACTGCCGGACATCCGGCTCGGAACGGCGGTAACATCCGTCCGCAGGCATAACGACGGCGTGGAAGTTACCACCGGGAACGGCGTGGAAAACTTTGACGCCGTGGTTATAGCCACTCATCCCGCCCAAGCACTCGGGTTCCTCGCGGACGCCACTCCGGAGGAGCAGGAAGCCCTCGGCGGGATGCCCTATTCCGTCAACCACACTGTCTTCCACCGCGACCCGGCGGTCCTTCCCGGCGCCGACAATGCCAAGGCGTCCTGGAACTACCGGCTCCCCGGCTGCGACGCCCGCCCCGACAAGGTCCTTGTCAGCTACGACCTCACCCGGCTGCAGCGGCTTGAGCCCGCGGACGGCCGGCCCTACCTGGTCAGCCTGGGGGAGTCCGAACTCATTGCCGATGACCAGGTGCTCGAACGGATGGTCTACGAACACCCCCAGTACACGCCCGACTCCCTGCAGGCCCAGCAGCGCATCAGGGCACTCAGCAGCAACCGCATCGCTTTTGCCGGAGCCTACCTGGGCTGGGGTTTCCATGAGGACGGTGCCCTGTCCGGCGTCCGGGCCGCTGCCATGCTGGGCCGGACCTGGGCTGCGGCCGGGACGGCGGGGGAGCCAGGACTGCTGGCTTTGGAGGGCGCATGAGTGAATCGGCAGCCATCTACCGCACCTCCATATCCCATGTGCGTCAAACCCCGCTGAAGAACGCTTTCACGTACCGGAGCTACAGCTGGTTTGTTGACGTCGACCGGCTCCCTCGGCTGCCGTGGCTATTGCAGCCGCTGGCCGTCTTCCGGGCCGGCGACCACCTGGGTGACCCGTCGGCAACCATCCGGGCCAATGTTGAGCGGTTCCTGCGGACCCGGGGGATTAAGCCCGACGGCGGGAACATCCGGATGCTGACCAGCGCCAGGGTCTTGGGGTACGTCTTCAATCCGCTCACGCTCTTTTGGTGCTTTCGGCAGTCCGGGGACCTGCAGTGCGTCATCGCCGAAGTGCACAACACTTACGGCGAACGGCACTGCTACCTCCTGGAGACCGACTCCTCCGGCCGGGCCAGCGTGCCCAAGGCCTTCTATGTTTCACCGTTCAACGACGTTGACGGGCAGTACCGGATGAAGCTGCCTGCACCGGATGAGCGGCTGGCTGTAGCGATCGTGCTGGAGCGCGAAGGACACCGGCCGTTCATCGCCACCATGGACGGTGAAAGGCGCCCCGCCACCACGAGGAACATCCTTGCAGCGGCACTGGCGGTTCCGGCGGCGCCGCTGCTGGTCTCCGCCCTGATCAGGATCCAGGGCGTGAAGCTCTGGGCAAAACGCCTGCCCGTCGTCAAAAGACAACATCACCCCTCACAGGAGGCAGTTCAATGACAATGACCGATGAGAACGGAACCGCTGCAGCCGCGAAGGTTTCCAACCCCAAGCCCGCAACCCATTCCCGGGTGACTGATTGGAACATTGCCGGGGTACCGGCAGCCCCGGCCACCATCGATCCGGACGTCTGGCCCGGAGTGGCCCACGCGCCGTCGGGCACTAAAGCATTAGTGGCGGGCAAGGCCGCGGGCCTGCTGTTCAGGGGTGCCGCCCGCCGTCTGCCCCTGCGTGTGGCCTACCCGGACGGTTCAGTCCTCGGGAACGGCGGTCCCGCCGCGCCCGTCATGACCATGGTCAGGCCAGAGGCGTTTGAGGCCCGGATCGGGGACAACGGCCTGATCGGGCTGGGGGAGTCGTTTATGGCCGGGGACTGGGAGGCGTCGGACCTCGCCGGCGTGCTGGAAGTCTTCGCGGCGTCCGTGGACACGCTGATCCCGACTCCGCTGCAAAAGCTGCGCACGCTCTACCTGCCCCGTACGCCGCGGCAGGAGCGCAACGACGAGCAGAACACCCGCAGCAACATCTCCCGGCACTACGACCTCTCCAACGAACTGTTCTCGACCTTCCTGGACGCCACCATGAGCTATTCGTCGGCGCTGTTCCCGGCGGAAGCCGGAGCATTGACGTCCGTGCCGTGGGATTCGCTGGCGGAAGCACAGCAGGCCAAGATCGACAGGCTGTTGGACAAGGCGGGAGTGCGGGAAGGGACGCGCGTGCTGGAGATCGGCACAGGCTGGGGCGAGCTGGCACTGCGGGCAGCGGCGCGCGGGGCCACCGTGTACAGCGTCACCCTTTCCAGTGAGCAGCAGGCCCTGGCCCAGGAGCGGATCGCCGCTGCCGGCTACGAGGACCGGGTGACAGTGGGGCTGCAGGACTACCGGGCCGTGGAAGGCGAGTTCGACGCCGTCGTATCGGTTGAAATGATCGAAGCCGTCGGGTACGAATACTGGCCCATCTACTTCCAGACGATTGACCGCGTCTTGGCCCCCGGCGGCAAGGTGGCCATCCAGGCCATCACCATGCCGCACGGGCGCATGCTGGCTACCCGCAACGCCTACACGTGGGTCCATAAGTACATCTTCCCCGGCGGCTTCCTTCCCTCGGTGCGGGCCATCGAGGGCGTGACGCAGCAGCACACCACCCTCCGGGTCCGGGAGCGCATGGGCATGGGGGACCACTACGCGGCCACCCTGCGGCTGTGGGAGGAACGCTTCATGGCCCGTTCGCAGGAAGTGGCCGGGCTCGGCTTCGACACGGTTTTCCAACGGATGTGGCTGTTCTACCTCTGCTACTCGCGGGCGGGGTTCCAGTCTGGCTACCTGGACGTCCAGCAGATTGTGCTGGACCGCCGGGAGGCGCAGCTCTAGTTGCCACGATCACGCGGATGGCCTTGCTTGTCCGTGGGATTGATCACCTTGAGGGGTTCCGGAGGTCGCTTCGGGGCCCCTTTTGGCGTGTCCAACACAACATGTAGTGCCCCCGGCACAAGGCGCGACACGCCGTCCACGGAACGACACGCTGGGGCTTAAATGTGGCTAAGTACTCCACAGGGTGTGGATTTCGTCCCTGAAATCAGCGGATTTCCGGACATTTTGCGGGGTCCTGCCTGTGGATTAAAAGTGCATTAAATGACATACTTGTAATACATCATCTTGGGGTTCCGAAGAGCCGTCTGCACTACATGTAGTATCTACATACAGCTTGAGCGGGACACCAGCGCAGGACATCAAACTGTAGACGGGCTGCGGAAGCGGCAATGCAGGCGGCAGTAACGGACATGGATTCCAGTTCGGAACGGCCCGCCTAAGAAGAGCGATATTTCGACAAAGGGGACAGGGACCATGACCGTTACGGTTTACACAAAGCCGGCTTGTGTTCAGTGCAACGCAACGTACCGCGCACTGGATAAGAAGGGCATCGCCTACCAGAGCGTGGACATCTCCCAGGATGCCGAGGCGCTCGATCGCCTGAAGGCGCTGGGCTACATGCAGGCTCCTGTTGTGGTCACGGACCAGGACCACTGGTCAGGCTTCCGCCCGGACAAGATCGAGGAACTGGCACTATCTGCCGTTTCCTCCGTGGCCTAGGGCCTTACTTTTTCCTGCCGTCAGGCAACCTTCGATGCAGCTGAGGTGACTCCCGTGGCACTGGCAACAGCCGGGGCTTCCTTCACAGCAACTGGTGAAACCGACCATCCCGTTGACGCGGCTCAGCGCGCCGGACGGGATGGTGCCGGCAAGGACCAGGCGTTTTCGCCGGATCCTGTCACAACGCAGAGCCAGCTCATCTATTTTTCCTCCACCTCCGAGAACACCAGCCGCTTCGTTGCGAAGCTTGGCCGTGAATCGGGCAGGATCCCGCTTTACCCGAAAGACGCACCCCTTCTCGCCACCAGGCCTTTTGTTTTGGTGGTGCCGACCTATGGCGGCACCGGGGGAGAAGGATCGGTGCCCAAACAGGTCATCCGCTTTCTGAACAACCCGCAGAACAGGAAACTGATCCGCGGCGTCATCGGTGCAGGCAACACAAACTTCGGGGACAACTACTGCATGGCTGCGGACATCATCGCCGCCAAATGCAAAGTTCCCACGCTTTACCGCTTCGAACTTATGGGCACGCCAGACGACGTTGCCCGCGTCAACAATGGATTGGACACGTTTTGGACACGACTGTCGCAGATACAGAAGTAACCAGGGCCGAAGGCCAGGGCACCGCCGCTGAAAAGCGGAGTGCCGCCGTCGAAAAGCCCGAGATGCCGGCCGCCTACAAGGGTCTGGGCTATCACGAGCTCAACGCCATGCTGAACCTGTACGGCCCCAACGGAGAGATCCAGTTCGAGGCCGACCGCGAAGCCGCGCATCAGTACTTCCTGCAGCACGTGAACAACAACACCGTGTTCTTCCACGACCTGGAAGAGAAGCTCGACTACCTGGTGAAGAACCAGTACTACGAGCGCGAAACCCTCGACCAGTACACGATGAACTTCATCCGCGAGCTCTTCAACCGCGCATACAAGAAGAAGTTCCGCTTCGAGACCTTCCTGGGCGCGTTCAAGTTCTACACGTCCTACACGCTGAAGACGTTCGACGGCAAGCGCTTCCTTGAGCGCTACGAGGACCGCGTCTGCATGGTGGCCCTGCACCTGGCGCGGGGCGACGAGCAGTTGGCCCTGCAGATGGTGGACGAGATCATCGAAGGCCGCTTCCAGCCGGCCACTCCCACGTTCCTGAACGCCGGCAAGCGCCAGCGCGGCGAGCTGGTCTCCTGCTTCCTGCTCCGCATCGAAGACAACATGGAGTCGATCGGCCGGTCCATCAACTCCGCGCTGCAGCTGTCCAAGCGCGGCGGAGGAGTGGCGTTCGCGCTGACCAACATCCGCGAAGTCGGCGCCCCGATCAAGCAGATCGAGAACCAGTCCTCCGGTGTCATCCCCGTGATGAAGCTCCTCGAGGACAGCTTCTCCTACGCCAACCAGCTCGGTGCCCGTCAGGGTGCCGGCGCCGTGTACCTGCACGCGCACCACCCTGACATCTACCGCTTCCTGGACACCAAGCGCGAGAACGCGGACGAGAAAATCCGCATCAAGACCCTCTCGCTGGGCGTTGTCATCCCGGACATCACCTTCGAGCTGGCCAAGAAGGACGAGGACATGTACCTGTTCTCGCCGTACGACGTCGAACGCGTCTACGGCATGCCGTTCTCCGACGTCTCGGTCACCGAGAAGTACTACGAGATGGTGGACGATTCCCGGATCAAGAAGACCAAGATCAAGGCACGCGAGTTCTTCCAGACCCTCGCCGAGATCCAGTTCGAATCCGGCTACCCGTACATCATGTTCGAGGACACCGTGAACCGGGCCAACCCGATCGACGGCAAGATCATCATGTCCAACCTGTGCTCCGAGATCCTCCAGGTCTCCCAGCCCACCACGTACCACGATGACCTGTCCTACGACCAGACCGGCAAGGACATTTCCTGCAACCTGGGGTCGCTGAACATTGCGAAGACCATGGACAGCCCGGACTTCGGCCTGACCATCGAGACGGCCATCCGCTCGCTGTCGGCAGTGTCCGACATGTCCAACATCACCTCGGTGCCGTCCATCGCCCGCGGCAACGACCAGAGCCACGCCATTGGCCTCGGCCAGATGAACCTGCACGGCTACCTGGCTCGCGAGCGGGTCCACTACGGTTCCGAAGAGGGCCTGGACTTCACCAACATCTACTTCTACTCGGTGGTGTTCCACGCAGTCCGCGCCTCGAACAAGCTGGCCATCCAGACCGGGCAGACCTTCGGTGGCTTCGAGAAGTCCAAGTACGCCTCGGGCGAGTTCTTCGACAAGTACACCGAGCAGGAGTGGGTCCCGCAGACCGAGAAGGTTGCGGAGCTGTTCAAGAACATCCACATCCCCACGCAGGATGACTGGCGCGAGCTGAAGGCTTCGGTCATGGAGCACGGCATCTACAACCAGAACCTGCAGGCTGTCCCGCCGACGGGCTCGATCTCCTACATCAACAACTCCACCTCCTCGATCCACCCGGTGGCGTCCAAGATTGAGATCCGCAAGGAAGGCAAGCTGGGCCGCGTGTACTACCCGGCGCCGTACCTGACCAACGACAACCTGGAGTACTACCAGGACGCGTATGAAATCGGTTACGAGAAGGTCATCGACACCTACGCCGCTGCCACGCAGCACGTGGACCAGGGCCTGTCCCTGACGCTGTTCTTCAAGGACACCGCCACCACTCGCGACATCAACCGGGCCCAGATCTACGCCTGGAAAAAGGGCATCAAGACCATCTACTACATCCGTCTCCGCCAGCTCGCGCTGGAGGGAACTGAGGTTGAGGGTTGCGTTTCGTGCATGCTGTAGTTGTAGGTTCAACTAAATTGTGACAGTACGACGGCGGGCGCCCGCCCGCCGTCGTACGCTTAACTTCAAAGAACAACCCAACGTTTAGGGGATGACATGACCGAGAAGGTCAAGCTGCTGACGCATGTCGAGGCAATCAACTGGAACCGCATCCAGGACGACAAGGACGTGGATGTCTGGAACCGCCTCGTTAACAACTTCTGGCTGCCCGAGAAGGTGCCGCTGTCCAACGACGTCCAGTCCTGGAATACGCTGACGCCGGCTGAGCAGCAGCTCACCATGCGCGTTTTCACTGGCCTGACGCTGCTGGACACCATCCAGGGCACAGTTGGCGCCGTCTCCCTGATCCCGGATGCGCTCACCCCGCATGAAGAAGCTGTGTACACGAACATCGCCTTCATGGAGTCGGTACACGCCAAGAGCTACTCCTCCATCTTCTCCACGCTGGCCTCCACCAAGGAGATCGACGAGGCATTCCGCTGGTCCACCGAGAACGAGAACCTTCAGAAGAAGGCTCAGATCGTCATGGACTACTACCAGGGCGATGACCCCCTGAAGCGCAAGGTAGCGTCCACGTTGCTGGAAAGCTTCCTGTTCTACTCGGGCTTCTACCTGCCCATGTACTGGTCTTCACGTGCCAAGCTGACGAACACGGCTGACCTGATCCGCCTGATCATCCGCGATGAGGCCGTGCACGGCTACTACATCGGCTACAAGTTCCAGAAGGGCCTCGAAGGCCTGTCCGAGGAACGCAAGCAGGAAATCAAGGACTATACGTTCGAACTGCTCTTCGAGCTGTACGAGAACGAAGTCCAGTACACGCACGACCTCTACGACGGTGTGGGCCTGGCCGAGGACGTCAAGAAGTTCCTGCATTACAACGCCAACAAGGCGCTGATGAACCTGGGCTACGAGGCCATGTTCCCGGCTTCCGTCACCGACGTGAACCCGGCCATCCTCTCGGCACTTTCCCCGAATGCCGACGAGAACCACGACTTCTTCTCGGGGTCTGGTTCCTCCTATGTGATCGGCAAGGCCGTCAACACCGAAGACGAGGACTGGGACTTCTAGCACACAACAAGGTCCCCTCAGCCTTGTAATGCCCCGTACGCCAAGCGTGCGGGGCATTCGTGTACATAAACATGCCTAGAACAGCGGCCAAGGCACCGCGGGCATCTCACCATTCGGAGCCGGAAACTGCCGGGTGGACCGCAACCGTGTGCAGCGTGCAGTGAGCGAAGCGATTTCCTCGGCGCTGAGCAAGTCCGCCAGGTTTCGGCCCAGCCCCCCGTCCAGTCCTTCGGTGACACGGCCGATGCCCTCAAGTTCCTCGACGGTCAGAGCGTCGCCCAGCCACCCCCACAGCACTGTCCGCAGCTTGTGGTCACGGTGGAAAGTGAGCCCATGGTCCACGCCGTGCCGGTGTCCGTCCTTCATGGCCAGCACGTGATTGCCTTTGCGGTCGGCGTTGTTCACGACGGCGTCGAACACCGCCATGCGTCTGAGCGCCGGAGAGTCCTCGTGGAAGAGGGCGACCATCCGTCCGTGCTCATCCTGACCCTCAAGGACTTGTTTCCACCCGGTCTCCGGTACGTCGTCCGCCGCAATGAGTTCCACTGCGTTCTGGTCCGGGTCTGACTCCTGCCACAGCTGCACCATTCCTCTGCCTAATGGACCGTCCCGCAGCCATGTGCGTGGCACAACATTCCAGCCGAGGACCTCAGAAACCAGGTAGGCGGCGACCTCCCGGTGGGCAAGGAAGCCATCGGGAAAATCCCACAGCGGTTTCTCCCCGGCTATCGGCTTATAAACGACCGTGGTGTCGCCGATGCTGCCCAGGAAGGTGGCGTTCGACGCCGTCGTGATGCGCCCAATGAGGAGCAGTTCGTCAGTCAGCAGGTCGGACGCCGGCATCAGACCTCGGGCAAGGTGCAGACGTGCCCGTCGGGGTCCACGGGATAACCGCAGAGCGGGCATGCCGGGCGCCCGGCGCCCACCACCTCCCGGGTCCGCTTGGCGAATGCCCGGGCGGTGCCAACCGGCATCCGCACCAGCAACATTTCGGGCACATCAGCGCCGTTCTCCGCAAGTGATTCGACGGGGTCATCAGCATCGACTTCGGTGATTGGGTATGCCTCTATAACCACCTGCGCGGTCGTCGGGTCCCAGCCTAAGGTCATGGCTCCGGTTCGAAATTGCTCGGTGACCGCCTCGAGTTGGTCATTGTCGACGAGCTCGATGGGAGTTCCCTTGGGAACGCTGAAGGGGTTGGATTCGAGGGTGATGAGCTGATCGAGGATTTCGTCAATCTTCTCGGCGAGCTGAGCCGACTGCTGCTTCTCCAGTGCGATGCTCACGATTTGCTTACCTGAGCGAACCTGCAGGTAGAACGTGCGCGCCCCCGGAACGCCGATGGTGCCGATGACAACCCGGTCAGGCCAGGCAAACTCGTGAACAAGTGTGGGCATGACAGTATTTTAGGCACATGAGGTCTACTGCGACTTCTGCCCTGCGCCGCCGCCCACCTGCGCATCGCCAGAGTTGATGCCCTTCGACAGCCAGGACAGATCGCCGGCGTCGGTGTTCGTCGCATAGACGGTCGGCCGAACAGCACCATAGTGGACGATCGATACGGAGGCAGGGCCCACGTTAATTCGCTGGAACAGGTCGAGGTGCATGCCGAGCGCGTCGGCGACAATCGATTTGATGACGTCACCGTGACTCACCGCCACCCATACGGCTCCTGGCCCGTACTCTGCTTCGAAGGCCGCATCGTGGCGTCGAATTGCTGCTACCGCCCGTGCCTGCATTGCGGCCATGGACTCACCGCCGGGAAAGATGACGGAGGACGGCTGCGATTGCACAGCTGACCACAGATCTTCGGTTGCGAGATCACTAAGCGTGCGGCCCTGCCACTGGCCGTAATCACACTCGGTAAGATCGGGTTCCAACGGCGCGTACGGAGTGCCAGCCTGGCGATCAAGGATGAGCTGGGCGGTCTGCTGACAACGCTCGAGGGGGCTCGATACCACCCCAACTACGGGCACGGCCGCGAGCCGGTCTCCGGTCAAGGCTGCCTGTTCGCGCCCGAGCTGGTCCAAACCGACGCCGGCCGCCCGACCCGCCAACAGGCCGGCGGCATTGGCCGTGGTGCGGCCATGCCGCACGAGGATAACTGTTGCCATCCACCCAGCCTAGCCAGCATCCTTCGCCGAACCTTGGCGACAGCACGTTTGATGCCTGGTCAGGGGTTACCGGTGCAGGCGCTCCCGCCAGTCTGCCGGTACCTTGTCTGCCGGCGCAGGTGCTGGCTGGTCCGCTGGTTTGGACTGAGGATCCGGAAGCCGCGGGCCGCGGAAGAACTTCTTCGTGGTGTGCTCGTAGAACCAGTCCTCCCCAGGTTCGAAGGACCTCACGACGGGGTGACCAGCGGTGCGCGCGTGGGCACTGGCATGCTGTGAGGGTGATGAATCACAGCATCCGATGTGGCCGCATTGGGCGCAGCGGCGAAGATGCAGCCACCACCCCGGGCCGTCACCGCTAAGGCACTCCTGGCACCCTGTTCCGCTGGGTGTGGCGGCGAGGTTGATTCCCGGAATTGGGCGGTCCTCCATGGGGTCCTCTATTTTCATCGCTCGGGTTCTGCATCCAGCCTGCCCATCGTCGGGAGCTATTCTGGCAGAATCCCAGCGCCCTCGGAATGGCGGAATCGGGGGAACAAAGGCCCTTGTCCCCAATGTCATGGCGCGAGTATCGTGAGCGCCACCGAACCATTGAACCGGAAAGACGGCGGCCATGGATCCCTCGGTTCCGATCATGCTGATTGCCACCACAGACCCGACCTCTCGGCGCATTCTTGGAGATGAGTTACGTCGACGGTACGGCGCCGACTACGAGGTGGTGACGTGCGCCGACTACGCCCATGGGAGGGCGGTGCTGGAGGGGCTCCGGCGCTGGAATCGCCAGGTCGCCCTTATACTCGGGTGCTACGGACCGGCTGACCGCGGTGGACTGGAATTCCTGCGCCGTGCCTATGGCTATCACCCGGCCGCCAAGCGTGGCGTTGTGGTGATATGGGGTGACTTCGCCAGCGCTCCCACTGTATTCCGGGCGATCGCGCAGGGATACGCCGAATTGGTGATCATACGTCCCGAACGATTGCGCGACGAAGAATTCCATGGGGCGATTACCGACGCCCTCGACGACTGGCACCTGGCCCAAGGGGTCGGGTTTGAGGCGGTCCGGTTGATCGGGGAGGTAGGCGACGAAAGAACTCATACGTTGCGCGACTCCTTGAGTCGAAACCACATCCCGGTGGTTTTCCACCCTGCCGGGTCAGAGACGGCGAAACGGACGCTGGAGAGCGTGGACCTGCGCGACCCCATGCTGCCGGTCATGGTGCTGGAGTTCACCGTCCCACCAATTGTCCTCGAGAACCCCAGCGACCTGGAGATCGCCGAAGCGATGGGGGTGACACGGCCGCCACCAGCGAACAAGATCTTCGATGTGGTGGTCGTGGGAGCTGGCCCTTCCGGTCTCGCGACCGCCGTGTATGCCTCGTCCGAGGGCCTCTCCACCATGGTGGTGGAGGGCGAGGCTGTGGGAGGCCAGGCCGGCACGAGTTCGTTGATCCGCAACTACCCTGGTTTCTCCCGCGGTGTGAGCGGCGCCCACCTGGCCTACCGCTCATTTCACCAGGCCTGGACTTTGGGCACGGATTTTCTGTTCCTGCGGAAGGTGGAGGGGATTGGCGTAGACGGAGCATGCTACGCCGTGTCGATTTCCGATGGCAGTGTCGTACGGTGCCGCTCAGTGGTGGTAGCTACCGGCGTGGACTACCGTCGCCTCGGCCTGCCTCAGCTGGAGGATCTGGTCGGCAGAGGCGTCTTCTACGGGGCCACAGTCTCCGAGGCGCCGTCGATGGCCGGAAAGCACGTCTGCGTCGTAGGTGGGGGCAACTCGGCCGGCCAGGCGGTTCTGCACCTTGCGAAGTACGCTAAGCACGTGACGCTCCTGGTGCGAGGACCCACTCTTTCGGTCAGTATGTCGGACTACCTCATCTCCCAACTTGAGGCCACCCGGAACGTTGCGATCCGCTATGGCAGTGTGATCGTGGGGGCCCGCGATCGGGATGGATTCCTTGCCGCCGTCGAGGTTGCCGCACCCGGAGCTCCCGACGCAACCCCGAGCGAGGAGATCGAGGCGGGTGGCTTGTTCGTGCTTATCGGTTCGGTGCCGCGGACCTCGTGGCTGCCCGACACCGTAGAGCGTGACCCGGCCGGTTTTCTGCGCACGGGCGTCAGCCGGGAAAACAGGGACGCCGGGTCCGTCAGGCCGGACAGGCAGCCATTGGCGTTGGAAACCAGCATGCCCGGCATTTTCGCAATCGGTGACGTCCGGGCCGGTTCGATCAAAAGAGTGGCGACCGCGGTCGGGGACGGCGCCACAGTGGTCTCGATGCTTCACACCTACTTGGCGGAGAACCCCCTGCCTGTCCCGCCCCCCGCCCCTAGTGAGGCGGCCTCGCGAGAGGAACTGCCCGGAGATGTCCGCTTCAAGTGAGGTCACACCGCTGATTCCGCCGATGCGGTGGCTGCTCTACGTCGCTGCGTTCCTCGTGTTTCTTGCCGGGCTCGTGCTGTTCGTGTTTACTCTGCAGACTGATGAATTCTTCGCGTGGACAGTTAATCCGCCCATGACCGCGGTCTTCCTCGGTGCGGCATACTGGTCGGCCGCCGGCCTGGAGGTAACCGGCGCCCGCTCAGCAAGTTGGGAGTCAGCGAGGCTGGCAGTCTGGCCCGTGTTCGTCTTCACCACATTGACCCTCGGAGTCACGCTGCTTCATCTTGATCGATTCCACTTGTCACCAGACGCTGCTCCCACTGCCCAGATAGCCACGTGGGCGTGGCTGGCAATCTACGCCATGGTGCCCGTGGCAATGGTCGTCATCAGCTGGAGACAGGTCCGGTCCCGCCGTCCTGTCCCGAAGTCCATAACGGCGGGACGGCCAGTGCTACCGCCTGCACTCCGGGTGCTCCTGGTGGGAATTGCCGGCGTACTGCTGTTGTACGGCGTGGCGCTCCTGGCAGTACCCATTCCTGCCGCGACGTGGTGGCCGTGGCCACTGTCCGAGCTCACCGCGAGGGCGATCGGGGCGTGGCTGATCGGTCTTGGGTGGGCCGCCGCCCAGGGCCAAAAGAGCGGCGACCTCCGAACCGTCCGGCCCGTGGCCCTGACCTCCGTTGCCTTCGTCATTCTGCAGGCGGTTGCCCTGCTGCGGTACGGCGGGGCCCTGACATGGGCGAGCGCGCAGGCTACCGGCTTCGTGACCGTTCTGCTTGCAATTGGAGTGGCCGGCGGATGGGCACTCGCACTGTCCCGTTCGCCGGCAGCCGGGGCCGGCATTACGTGAGCTTATCGAGTACCTACATGAAGAGGAGAGGGGGCGGCGGCTGTGACTGCTATCCAAACTACCCCGGGGAACCAGGCCCGCCTTAGGGCGGGAGCCGCTCTCATGACGCTTGCGGGGCTGGCTTTCGTTGCGTACGCCGCAGTCTTTCTGGGACTCAACTTCACGGGCGCCTTCCTTGAGCTGGGTATCGGCCCCGATCAAGTGGACAAGGGGATGGCGGAAGTCGAGGCATTCAGCCCGCAGCTGCATCACTACATCAGCCATCTGCACATTGCGCTCAGCGGCTTCATCGCTGCAACCGGGTTCGCCATTGCGGGCCTGTCCTGGTTCGGGGTGCGCCGAGGGGAACGGTGGGCCTTCGCCACAGCAGTTGTGGTCCCGGCCGTAGGACTCGCCGTGGCCCTCCCCGCGCATTACCCGTGGGGGTTGGCAACGATAGGGCACCTCGGCCCGGTCTACCTCGCAGTCCTGATTTTCCTGGCAGGGGTCGCCGTAGCCTACAGCGGAATGCGAAGCCCTGCGGTGAAGCGCAACTGAGGTGTCCTCGTTCGAACGAGTCTGAGCCACGGTGATTCCGCCTGGTTGCCTGGATCCCCTGGCTAAAGGTCTTGCGACAGCTCGGCTTCGAGTTCGCTGATGCTGGGCAGCGTTGACGTGAATTCCTCCGGCAGGGACTTCACTATCTCGGACTCCCATTCGGCGATGCCTATCGGCTTGGAAAAGCCCCGCAGCGAGTATTCAGCCACCACGTTGTTCTTGGTTTTGCACAATAACAGGCCGATAGTCGGCTGATCGTCGGCATGGGCAAGGAGATCGTCCACGGCGGACATGTACATGTTGATCTGGCCCAGGTACTCGGGTTTGAAGGCAGTGGCCTTCAGCTCGACCACAACGAAGCAGCGGAGCTTGAAGTTGTAGAACAGCAGGTCGGCGAAAAATTCGTCCGCCCCGATGGTCAGCCGGACTTGCCTGCCAACGAAAGCGAATCCCTGGCCGAGTTCCAACAGGAACCTTTCGACGTGCACCACCAGTTGCCCCTCGAGCTCACGCTCATTCCGTTTGCCCGTCATGGCCACGAAGTCGAAGACGTAGGGGTCCTTGAAAGACTGCTGGGCAAGATCCGAACCCGACGACGGCAGGGTCGCTTTGAAGTTGGTGATCGCCTTCCCGGAACGTTCGTGGAGTTTCGTCTCGATGTGGTGGGGGCGAGTACGTTACGGGACCAGCCATTTTAGACGGCGGCGGCTGCGTACCAGAGCCGGGCGTCCGAGTCCCCAAGTTTGTCGAGGAGGATGACGTTGTGGCCCCTTCCCAATGTTGCAACAGGCTGTTGCAACATTGGGAAGCGTCCCTGACATCTAGGACCACGGCCAATTGAGAATCATTCCCATAAATGTGTGGACTTATCTCAGAAGACCACTGTAGGTTCTGAATAGCGAATACTCGATTCGATGGACTAGCGGCCGCCGCTGCCCTTGCATGCATCATCTCTACGGCAGGCTGTGCGATATCCTCATCCCGAACTGACCCGTCAGCTCCCAAATTGTCGACCGCCGAGGCTTGCCTGTCCTTGGAGAACACCATGGACCGGGCCAGCCTGTCGTGGCCGGTGGCCAATCAACCCGTGAGCCGCGAGAGCGCAGATTTGCTTCTTCAAGGCTTTGAAGAAGTGGCCGCGCGCACTGACGGGGATTTACGCACGACCCTCGACGCGTGGACAGACGGCTTCGACTTCTACGCCCCATATCTCGTGGCCAACGACCCGGAAGGGGCAGCGGCGGCCGCCAATGACGTCCAGGAGGAATCCCTCCTGTTGGCGAACACAAATTTGGCTACGTTCTGCCATTGGTAGCCGCGACAAAAGGGGGAAACATGCACAAGAAAGTTTGGGACTGCTCACCTGGGCGATGGCCAGCCTCGTCCTGACCTCGGCGCAGGCCGCCTACGCCGCACCGAAGGACGGACAGGGCAATACGGCCGAACGTAAAGCTACGCCAGAAGAAGTCGCCGAGCTGCAGAAGCTGCAAAAGATCGCGGGCCAGCCAGCCATCTATAAGCAGTTAGCCGGTGAGACCACCGGCGAGATGATTACCACCCAAGCCTTTGACCCGTACGTCTGCACGCTTTATCCCTCAGTCGTGCACCCTAGGCAATCGTCCGGCTACGGCTCGGTCGGAGCCAAGCCCTATACCAAATGCCTGGTCGGAACGCCCAGTCAGATCAGCCACAGCAGCGTGCTGTACATCGTGGAATGGTGTGGTCTTTCCTGGGTCCCCATGGCGAGCAGAGGTCAAACGGGCTATAACACTCGTAGCCTGACGCTGACTTCTCTCGAGTGGTTCTGTAAGAACTGGAACACGTCGACGTTCGTGCAAACAACGAACGGAACCAGCGTGCAGGCGGGACGGACGTATTACTCATCAGTTTCGACGGTGAAGACCCCATTGAGCTGCGGCAAATAGCCTCCCACAAGCACACGATTGACGGTGCCGCGCCGAAGGGCGCGGTGCCCTCACCGTTTCAGCGGTGTTTCGGTATTGACGAGGACAAGTCGGTGAAGGGCGTGACATGAAGAGTTTCGAGCTCCGGGAGCGCTTCCACTTCAGACAGGACAGCGGAGGGCACTCCGAGAACGCTGGAGTCAAGGTCGATACTCGTGCCAAGGCACCAGCTTCCGTCTGCCGGCCACAGGTAGTTGGGCGTGAGACCGTTTCCCTGAGCCCATCCGAATGCCGGCATCAGCATCCACCTGGCGTCGGCCAGCTCGCGGCTTTCAAGGCTGTAGAGCACGTACTGCTCGCCCTGGATGGAGACGGTGTCCCCTTGGCGGATGGCCCTTGCTGATTCACTGTCCTCTACGACTGGCTCCCACCCTGTCCAGAACGCTGCCAGGACGGGTCCGTCAGTCGTCTTGCTGAGGACGCGGGCCAAGGCTCGGAATCCTGCGCCATCGAGGCGGCCTTCCTCAGGCGGGTACACGGTGCCAAGCCCCGGCACTGATGCCGGCTCCCCATATGCTCCGGAAAGCTCGGCCCATCTGATTCCAGGTGAGAGCCTGCGCCCCAGTGCAGTCGCGACAGCCTCCCAGCTTGCCTCGGGGGAGAAATTGTAGCCAGGAGCAGCTGTCCCGGCGGGGTGAGCTTTGTGGAGAATGCGCAGATATGACTCAAAGACGGCGGGTACGATGCCCTCGACTTTGGCCGAGCGGTCAATCCGGTTCAGCCAGTCAGCTGGACGCTGCGCTTTTTCGAGTTTCATCGAGCACCTGTTCGCATGGTCGTCTCTCGTTGTTGAGTCCAACGTACCGGGGGAAAGACCTCGACGGCGATCAGGGCGTCGGAGCGGGTGGGAGGTTTTTCGCGGCCGGCCCTTGGATGACGGTGCCGTCGGTACTGAACCGGGAGCCGTGGCAAGGGCAGTCCCAGGTGGCCTCGGCGGCGTTGAAGCCGACGGTGCAGCCCAGGTGGGTGCAGGTGGCGGAGACGGCGTGGATCTCCCCGTCGGCGTCCTTGTACACGGCGGTGCTCTGACCGTTGACTTTGATGACAGCCCCGTCGCCCGGCAGCAGGTCCGCTTGGCTGGACCTGCCACCCAGTTTGCCGGCCAGGACGGCCGCCACGGTCCTGACATTCTCCTTCACGAACCGTCTGGCGCTGGAAACCGGCGTGATCCGGTTGCTGTTGAACACCGGGGCCCACGGGTTCTCCCGGCCAGTGAGGGTGTCAGCGAGAATGAGCGCGGCAGCGGTCCCGTTGGACAGGCCCCATTTGCGCAGCCCGGTGATCACATAGACGTGTTTGGCGGTGGGGGACATCAGTCCCACATAAGGCAGCCCGTCGAGCGGCATGCCGTCCTGTGTTGACCAGCGGTAGGCGATCTTGTCCACGCCAAGGCGGTCGTGGGCGAATGCTGAGAGCCTGCGGTAGCGTGCGGCTGTGTCGCCGGGCTCGGACACGCTGTGGCCCTCGCCGCCCGTCAGCACGTAGCTTGCCCCGTTGACGCTGGCGGTCAGAATGGAGCGCATCGGTTCGTCGACGCTGATGAAGGTGGCGTCCAGCGGTGGCGTGTCCAAGCGCCCGGCCACGATGTAGGAGCGGTGCGGATGGGACCGCAGGTAGAACAGGCCCTGGCCGCCCCACGGCACATTCGTGGCGACGATGATGTCGCGGGCCCGGATGCTGCCGTTGTCGGTATCGACTCGGGCAGGTGTGCCGTCATGGACGTCCTGCGCGCGGGTTTCCTCGAAGACGAAACTGCCCTCGCCATTTACCGCGCGGGCCAGACCCTGGAGGTACTTCACGGCATGGATTTGTGCCTGGCCGTCGAACCGGACGGCGCCCTTGACAGGGAACGGCAGGGGCACCTCGGCGGTGAAGGTGGCTGGGAGGTCGAGCAGGGCGGCAAGGTTGGCTTCGGCGCGCACGAGGTGGAGCGCGTCGTCAGTTTCGGCGTAGGTGTAATTGGCGACCCTGCGGAAGTCGCAGTCGATCGCTTCGGAGGCCACAACCTGGGCGATGTGTTCAATCGCTGCCTGGTTGGCCTGCCCATAGATTCGGGCAGTGCCAGTGCCATGGCTGCGTGCAAGTTCCGTGTAGGCGAGGCGGTGGAGGGAGGTGACCTTGCCGGTGGTGTGGCCGGTGACGCCCGTTCCAATGCGGGCGGTATCGATGACCGCTACGCTCCGGCCAGCCCGTTTGAGCGCCAGCGCTGCGGTGAGCCCTGCGATGCCCGCCCCGACAACTGCGACGTCGACGTCCAGATCTCCGCTCAGGACGGGAAAATCGGTGGTTCCGGCGGTCGCGACCCAGAGAGAGGCAGGTTCACCTTCGGGCCGATCAGTGTCCGCTGCATCCTTCACTGCCTCACCTCAGGATCCTGCTCTACTACCCGGCTGTGGTTTGCGCTGCGTCAGCCGCCGCCGCAGAGGGACAGCCGGCGGCCGGCCCGGGGATTTCACCCGGGGGACGGCCGCCGTCGTCGGTTTTCCACGAACCGTGGAGGAGTTACATAACGCTTTCCTTCTTCTCCATGGCATCCCGGCCCAGCCAGAGGCCCAGGCCCACCATGCCAATACCCAGGACCAGATGCAGCCAGTTGTCTGCTGTGTTGAATGGCACGAAGTTTGCGGCCGCGTTCATGTCGATGACCAGGCCGTAGATCCACAGCAGCAGGTACACAACGCCGCCGCCCAGCAGGAACCAGCGGGCCATCCGGTTTGTCCTGGCCATGGCAATGCCGGCCGCGCCAAACAGCAGATGCACGATGTTGTGCAGGATGGACACTTGGAAGACGCCAAGCAGCATGGCCCCGGACTCATGTCCGGCAAAGGTCATGGCGCTGTAATTGGTGGTGACTCCCGGGATGAACCCGAGGACGCCAACCAGCAGGAAAACGGCACCAACTATCATGGCGGTGTTGTGAAGCGTCAACCCCATCATGTGGTGGTGGGCGGGGTGTGAAGCGGTAGTCATTTTGGTCTCCCATTCACGCAAACTGCCGGCTCTTCAGGTGGAGAACCGGACCGCGGCAAGGAGTCGCAGGAATCCTGCCGACGCCCACATCGTACTCCTGAAAACCGCGCCTGGGCAGGGGAAACAGTGCCTTGGGGGCCCATGGGAACATACTGCATGCCGGTCCATCTTTTCCAGAAGTGACATGCTTGAGAGGTGACAACGCTTTCGACGCAACCGCCCCGGACCGCGCTCACCTGGAAGCTATTGCCAGCGGTCCTGCTCTCGGCATCCGGAGTGCTGCTTTTTGGCGTCGAGAATGACCTTTTTGGTTACGGGCTGCTGGCCACGAGCCTGGTGACCGCGGCACTGATCGACCGCGAGTTCGTGCGGCACCTGGTGCTGGTTGCCGGGGGAATGGTTATCATCAGCCTGGTTCCCTTGAACGCTGACCTGAGCATCACACACATGACCCTCATGGGTGGTGCCCTTGCGCTGGCCGTGCTCCTACCGTGGCTCGTGTCGCGATTCGCCTACCGCGAGAACATCATCACCTTTCCCGTGAACACGGGCCGCCGCTGGCCGTTGAGCGCGAAACTATACCTGCTTGCTGTTGTGGCCCTTGGGTACTTTATTCTTCCGGTGTACCTGATCAGCACGGGGGTCTACCAAAACTGGCCGGACGCGTCCGACCCCACCATCTTCTGGCGGCTCTTCCTCGGTGTGAACGCTGTTGGCATTTGGGACGAGCTGTTCTTCATCTGCACCACGTTCACCCTGTTGCGGCGGCACTTCCCGGACTGGCTCGCCAACATCCTTCAGGCCGTGGTTTTTTCGTCTTTCCTTTGGGAGATCGGCTACATGGCCTGGGGTCCGCTGCTGACGTTCCCGTTCGCGCTTCTGCAGGGATACACGTTCAAGCTGACGAAATCGTTCACCTATGTGGTGTCGGTGCATTTGCTCTTCGACTTCGTTCTCTTCCTCGCGCTGGTGCATGCCCACAACCGCGACTGGCTGCCGATCTTCCTCTACTGAGCCTGTTCCGCAGACGTGGCCCGTATTGAGGGATCTGGATGCCTACATCACGAGCCGCAGCGGCCGTTCGCCCAGCTGTACCGTGATTTCCTGGCCCCAGGATGCCGTGAGGCGGTCCTCTTCCATGCCATCGCCGAATACGACGAGCTGGTCGGATGCAACGGTTATGTGCAGTATTTCGCCCGACTCCAAAACACCCTCGGTCAACGAGATTCCGGTGATGGGGGAGGGCCACGCTTCGCGGACGAACCAGGCCAGGCGGGTATCTGTTGGTGCGGGCAGGGGGCGTCCTCCGCGTTCGAGGGCGATTGATGCGCACCATCCTGTGGCTCCCGTGCCGGTAGAGACGATCAGGCCGGACGAGGAATGGCGCTCGGCCCGCCCATCCGGCGCGGTCAGCCGGTACCGTGCCGACTGGTGTGAGGCATGCCCAATGAAGACCTCGTTGAGTCCCGAGAGTTCCTGGCCGTCGTCGAGCCGCGCGGTCACGGTAGTGAGCTCATGGCAGCCCAGCCGCCCCGCAGGCCAGGCCGCTGCAGCTTCCTTGAGCAGCCTTGCCGCATC
Source organism: Pseudarthrobacter sp. NPDC055928 (assembly GCF_042270935.1). Lineage (NCBI taxonomy): Bacteria > Bacillati > Actinomycetota > Actinomycetes > Micrococcales > Micrococcaceae > Pseudarthrobacter > Pseudarthrobacter sp. NPDC055928. The sequence goes on along the minus strand of NZ_JBHJZH010000012.1, from coordinate 44,692 downwards.
CCTGGGCGTGTGACGGACCAGGATGCCCGGGTTCACTCCGGGCTCCGGGTCTATCCCGATCACAGGCTGGCCGTTGAGGTATTTTGCCGCGTTGGCCACGAGCCCGTCCTGCCCCACCACGGCGATGACATCCTCAGGTGTGAGCAGGAAACGGCTAAGGTCCGCGCGTTCCACTTCGGCATGACGCCACTCGGCGGGAACAGCGGTCCGGAGCGACGCCAGGGCTGCGGTGAGCCGGTCATGGCGCTCCTGCACGTCCTGGATACTGCGGCCCCTGGTGCGGAGGAAGAATTCGGCCTGGCCCCGCGTGGCGTGCCGGTCCAGCAACTCCTGCAGCTCAGTCCGCCGGTGGACGATGACGAGGCGGGGGTTTGCCATGGCGTGTCCCTACTTGGTGAGTGCGGTTGGCGTCGTGGGGGCGGCGGGCTCCCTGAACAGGCCTGCGAGTGCTCCGCTGAGCAGGTCCGGCGTGATGGTCAGGTTGCCGATATTCGGCAAGGACCCGGCTGCATCGCGGAGCGCCAAGGCCAGCAACGTCGCCTGCTCCATGCCCCGGTAGACCTCCATGGTGGCGGCTTCCCTGGCTGCGGCGGCCTCACCGACCAGGCGGATCTGATTTGCTTCGGCAGCGGCACCGATGTCCTTCCGTTCGGCGGATCCCCGGGCCTCGATCAGTCCGGCGGCGGCCTTTTCCTCGGCCTGGCGCCGTGCGTTGGCGCCTTCCTGGGCAACCAGGTGTTCGCGCCGGGTGGCAAGTTCGATCTGGCTCGCCATTTCGTTCTCGGAGATGGTCCGTTCACGCTCGACGGCGACGGCCCTGCGTTCGTACACGGCCCGGTCGGCTTCAGACTGCAGTTTTTCGCGGACGGGCGTCTGCAGTGCCCGTTCGACGTCGGATTCCGGCCGGACCGCCAGGACCTGGACCCCGAGGATCTCAATACCGGTGGACAGGAGCCGCGCGTCGGTCCGCAGCGCTTCGGTGAGGACAGCGCGGAGTTGGCTGACACCGCGCTCGAGGGCTTCGGCGAGCGTGGTGGTGGCGATCTGGTCGATTGCGTGGCTCTGGCACAACTGGCCGATGATTGTGGCCACCTGCTCGCGACCGGTTGCCGGGGCTGCACCGGCATGCTGGAGTCCGAAGTCGAGCCGGTTGGATACCGAGACGGGATCGATAAAACGGTAGGTCACGTTGGCCTGGACGCTCACGTCCTGGTGGTCCCGGGTGATGGCATGGAACAGGGTGGGCAGCTCCTGGTCATCCACGGGGACCTCGCTGAGCACGGAATTCGCCGGCCGGAACCAGAATGCCTGGCCCACCCCTTGATGCTTGACCTGGCCTTTCTGCAGGTGGACGACGTAGCCGGTGGGGCTGCCAAGGAAGTGGCTGATCCAGGGGTAACGCTTGATGCTGGCCATGGGGTTCTCCTTATGATTTATTGTCGTCACTTCGACGATAACTAACCTTACGACTCGCTGGAACTTATTGTCAAGATGACGATAATTCCCTACGATGGCTTCATGACCGAAACCCCTGCTGCGCCGGCGCGCTTTCCGGTGACTGTCGACGTCGTCGCCCTCACCGTGCGCGACGGCGAGCTGAACGTCCTGCTGATCACCCGCCTCATTGATCCCTTCCGAGGCAAACTCGCCCTCCCGGGCGGTTTCGTGCTGGCCGGCGAGGAACTGCTGGAGGCGGCCGGCCGGGAACTTGCGGAGGAGACCGGCGTCGGGCAGCTCCCGGGCCATTTGGAGCAACTGGGCAGTTACGGCCCCAAGGGACGCGATCCGCGGGGGGATGTACTCACTGTGGCCCACCTGCTGCTCGCGCCCGACTTTCCGGTTCTCGCGGCAGGGAGCGATGCTGAACACGCGGCCTGGTACCCCGTGGGCCAGCTCCTGGATGGCGGATTGCAGCTCGCCTTCGATCACGAGCGGATCCTCGCTGACGCCTTGGAGCGGGCCAAGTCAAAGCTCGAATACTCGCCCTTGGGGGCGGCTTTTTGCGGCGAAGAGTTCACCATTGCCCAGCTCCGGGCAGTGTATGAGGCCGTCTGGGGCACCCGGCTCGACCCGCGGAATTTCCACCGCAAGGCCACAGGCACCCCCGATTTCCTGGAAGATACCGGGCGGACGACGGCGGGGGACGCCGGCCGGCCAGCGGCCCTGTTCCGCCTGGCTCCGGCAGCCCGGCCGGCAGTAGGGCAGCCGGTGCGGGCTGTACTCAACCCCCCGATCATGCGGCCGCGGGACTGAAGCCCTGCCGGGTAGGGTTTGATGCATGACGCCTGTCGCCAATTGGGGCCCAACAAAGTTGTGGCAGCGGTTGAGTCCGCACCTGGACTCCGGGGCTCCATGATCTGCGATGACCAGGGCGATCTGACACATCATAGGGGGAAACAATGACAGTACTTTTGATTGGCGGGGGCGCACTGGCCCTTCTGCTCATCGCAGGATTTATCTTCTACACCTCGAGCATCCGGTTTGCCAAGCCGAATGAGGCCATGCTCATCACCGGCAAGAGTGATCCGAATACGACGGATGAGACCTCGGATGACCAGTCCCGTGTCATCATCAACAATCGGGCGTTCGTCAACCCCATCACTGAACGCGTCAGCCACATCTCGCTGTCCTCGCGCCAGGTTGAAGTCACCATCGAAGCCATCTCCAACAATGGCATACAGCTCAAGCTGACCGGCGTTGCGCAAGTAAAGGTCGGGGGCGACAAGATTTCTGTCCGCAAGGCAGCCCAGCGGTTCCTTGACCAGCAGGACGCGATTGACCACTACACCCAGGAAACCCTCTCCGGCTCGCTTCGTTCTATCGTGGGTACCTTGAGCGTCGACGCGATCATCAAAGACCGTGCCCAGTTTGCTGCATCCGTTAAGGAAGAAGCCGAGCACTCCATGACCAACCAGGGTCTGGTCATCGATACGTTCCAGATCAAATCGGTTGACGATGCGGGCGGATACCTTAAGAACCTTGGCCGGCCGGAGGCCGCCCTGGTGGCACGGAACGCCAGTATTGCCGAAGCGAACTCCCAGCGCGAGGCGGCGGAAGCGAAGGCCCTGGCAGACCAGAAGACGGCTGAAGCTGAGCAGAAGCTGGCTCTCCGGCGCGCCGAATTGAAGCAGGAAACGGATGCCCGCCAGGCGGAGGCTGACGCCGCCGGCCCCCTTGCCCAGGCCGACCAGCAGCAGGCGATTATCCTGAAGAACCAACAGGTTGTGGCGCGCCAGGCCGAACTTCGCGAGAAGGAACTCGACATCGAGGTCCGCAAGCCTGCCGACGCCGCCAAGTACAAGGTTGAAACTGAAGCAGCGGCTGACCTTGCCCGACGTACCCGCATCTCGGAAGCCACGAAGGTTGAAGCTGCCGCTGAACTCGAAACCCGCAAGCTCAAGGCTGCCGGCAACGAGGTCGAAGCAAAGGCCCTGGCAGCAGCCAACACTGCCAAAGGCAATGCCGAAACCGAGATCAACAAGATCCGTGGCCTTGCCGAGGCTGAAGTAACGAAGTCCAAGGGTATAGCCGAGGCCGATGTCATTGGCCTGCGTGGTACGGCTGAGGCAGGGGCCATCGAAGCCCAGGCCAAGGCATACAGCGAGTTCAACGAGGCAGCCATCCTGAACAAACTTCTGGAGGTTCTGCCTTCCATCGCCCGGGAAATCGCTGCGCCGATGAGCGCCATCAGCAATATGACGGTCATCTCCAACGACGGCGCAGGCCAGGTGAGCAAAAATGTTTCCTCGGGTGTCCAGCAGACGGCACAGATGCTCAAGGACACCACCGGGTTCGACGTCATCGAAATGCTTAAGAACTTTGGCAATTCGACCCCCGCCGCGTCCACGCGAGGCACCGGCAACGGCGCAGTCAAGGAACAGGCCGGACCACAGTGATCACTCCCGGACCGGGGGACGGGTTCGCCGGATAACCCGGCCGGAACCAACAGAACGCCGCGGAACCCCTTGCGGGTCCGCGGCGTTCTGGTGTCTTCGTGGCTACGTCTTCTAAGTGGCCCCTGGCTCAGTACCAGTTGTTTGTGGCGCGGAACTCGAGGGCTTTTGCCGGGGAGCCGTGGCGCTCCTTGATGTAGCTCAATCCTCTATCCACCTGGCTGGGACGCCATTTTACTGACGTGTCCCACAACTGGTTCAGGGCATTCATTTGTTCCGCGCCCCATCCATACGATGCCAGGCGGGCGATGGCATACGAGCGTGTATCGACTGCTTCTTCTGAGGCGTCTCCTGTAGCTGTAGCAGTGGGCGAGGGCGGGAGCGACGAGGCTGTTGGTGTGGGTGAGGTTGCCGGAGCCGGCGCCGTTGGGGGCGCCGCCGGTGCGGGGCCAGCCGACGACGTCGGCGCGGCGGGTGTGGCCGATGACATGACCGGTGGCTCGAGGATCACCGTGGGCCCGGGGGATGGCGGAACCGTGGCCTGCGATGCCGCGAGCATCCCGTCCAGCGTGGGAGCGTCCACTGGCATCGGGAGGTCGGCCACGGCTGGCAAGGCAGAGGCGCCGGGATCCTCACCTGGCTGGGAATCATCGGTGCCAGGGGTGGCCTCTGCCGGTGCGGCGCCCGGCGTGCCCGGGGGAGTGGAGGCGGCTGGCTGGGGTGCCGCACGTCCGCTGCTGTACGTGGGCAGCGTCCCCTTCGTCGTACGGGGCGCATCAGCCGCGTCGGGGGCATCTTGGACGGAGGACTCATTGCCGAAAAAGGGCAGCTCGGTAGCCTGGCTGGCCGTTCCGACCGCAAGCACTACGGCAAGGGCGCCGGAAACGACGGCCATCCGATGACCCATGACGCGAAGCGAAGCGGCCCTCTTGAGGACGGCTTGGGCCTCGGAAGTGAAAGCGGATGCCATCTGTGGGCTATGTGCTGTCGCCGGCCTGCTCCTCGGGGCCGCAACGGGTGTGGCCTCTGCGGGCTTTCCAACCGGTTCGCGTCGTTCCCGGGACCGTCGCGTTGTCTCCTGCACGGCCGCGCTTTTTAGAGCCGACGTCGTGGGTGCTACAGCTGCAATTACTTCGGTTGCAGGTGACGCAGCGTCCGCCTTGGGTGACGATTCCGGGGCAGTCGGGACCTCGAAGGCCGGGCCCCTGACTCTTCTTCGGCGCAGTGGGGCTGATGCCGGTCCTGCCGGAGTCGGCGCGGGATGCGGCATTTCTGCGCCGGAACCGGTTGGGGTGGGTGGAGTGGTGATGACCGGCGCAGTTTCTGCGCGGTGTCGCCCGGCCCGAAAAGGGCGCGACTGATCCAGCGAACGGGACATGGTATTTGCCTCTCAACGCCTGCGAAGTTAGCTGTCGGGTTCGGAAGAGGTCAACCGGCCGGCACGTTCAGGCGTGACGGCTTCACCCCAAGGACCGCTGCGAAACGGCCCGAAGACTGTGGGTCCCCCGTCTCTGCCTTACTGTGTTGGGAGCCCGGGATGTGGCAGAGCTCGGCGTCACCCCGGACGTGGCCCGATCCAGATGGGCCACCCGAAAACCGTACATGAACCACCCCCTAAAAGTCACGTTTAGGTAACAGGAATGTCCGGAGTGGTGAGTCTCCTTGCTTGCCGAGCCCATTCTTCCGCGCGGGAGGATCGAAGAGTAGGCTGGATAGACCGTTAGGCAGTATGCGGCCGCCATTGCAGACTGGGTGTGAGTCCACCCCAGCATCCTGGAGGGATTCCCCGTGGCCGCAGCCAGCGTCAGTCTCCCCATTGCAGGCATCGCACGGCTGTGCCCGATTTCGTGTTGGACGATTCCTTATTGGATCGAGCCTCCACGCAAGCGCGTCATCACTGGCCCCTGACAGTCTCCTTTGGATTATGACAAGCGCTCAAGCGCCTGCCCTGACGATTAAATCCGTAAAAAGTGAAGAGGAGTTGAGATGGACGCCGAGGCCGTTCTCGGTTTGATCGGTGGCTATCTGGCCACTATGGCTGGGGTGTTCCTCCTGTACGCGCCCGTCCTTATCCTTGTTGTCTGCCTGTTGATGACAGCAGGCATGCTGCAACTGTTGGCATGGCCTTTTGTCGCCCTCTTCCGGAAGTTGCGCCGGAAACCTGAACCCCCCTCGGACGGGTCCTGGCTGCTGCACTAAGTACCGTCCCAGCGCTCATCGCCAAACCAGGCTTGGTTACGCTATCCCCATGCGTGACCTCGTCATTCTTGGCACAGCCTCCCAGGTCCCCACGCGGACGCGGAACCATAATGGCTACCTGTTGCGGTGGGACGGCGAGGGCCTGCTCTTTGACCCTGGCGAGGGAACCCAGCGCCAGATGCTCCACGCCGGGGTAGCGGCCAGCCAAATCACACGCATCTGCCTGACCCATGTGCACGGAGACCACTGCTTCGGACTGCCCGGCGTGCTGTCGCGGATGGCCTTGGACGGCGTTGCCCATCCGGTCCACCTGCACTTTCCGGCTTCGGGGGAGGACCTCGTCCGTACCCTGGTAGCGGTCAGTTCTCCGGGGATTGATTTGCGGCTGTATCCGCACGGCGCCGCGGGAACCGTGGCGCCCGGCCTGGAGGTCCAGCCGCTGAAGCACCGCATCGAAACGTACGGTTACCGGCTCACCGAACCAGATGGCCACACTTTCCTTCCGGATAGGCTGGCCGCGGCAGGAATCAGGGGAGCCGACGTCGGGCGCCTGGAGCGTGAGAGAAGCCTGGGAAACGTCCGTCTTGAGGACGTGACGGTGGCCCGCCCCGGCCAGAAATTCGCCTTTGTGATGGATACCGCCCCTTGCGCGGGCGCTGGGAAACTGGCCGAAGGTGCGGATCTGCTCGTGGCGGAGTCAACATTCAGCAACGACGACGCCGGGCTCGCCAGGGAGTACCGGCACCTCACCGCCGGGCAGGCAGGGGAGTTGGCGGCCAGCGCCGCCGTCGGCACGCTGATCCTGACGCACTTCTCCTCGCGGTATGGCGATGACGTCACGCTCCTCGCCCGGCAGGCCCGGGACCGTGCCGGCGGGGCTGCCGTCATTGCCGCCCATGACCTGGACCGGATCGCCTTTCCTAAACGCCGGCATCCGCACTAAACAACAACCCCCGCAACGTCCGGCGCCCCTTGCCCGTCGCCTGACATCGGAGGAGGATGTTTGGGCATCCCAGGAGGCTCCCATGATCCAGCTTGGCAAGTTTGAGAAGTATCTGATCGAGGAATTCTTCGACGATTACCGTGCCGGGGACATGACCCACCGCACGTTTACCCGCCGCGTCGCTTTCATCACCGGAAGCATGGCAGCGACCTCGGCCGCAATGTTGCTCGTGGGCTGCACCCCCGAAGAAGTCCCGCGGAGCACCGACCCCATGCCCACCCCCTCTCCAACGTCCTCGGCGGCAGGCGACGGCACCGCGGCCGCCGGTGCCGTTCCCGGAGCCAAGAGCCCGCTCTCCGTTCCCGAGGGAACAACAGGGCTGACGACGTCGACAATCACCTTCCCCTCCAGCGGCACCGACATCAGGGGCTACCTTGCCCGGCCCGACGGGGGAGCGGCTGGTCCTGCAGTGCTGGTCTGCCACGAGAACCGCGGACTCACCCCGCACATCCAGGACGTTGCCCGGCGGTTCGCCAAAGCCGGCTACAGTGCGCTGGCCCTGGACCTGCTCAGCAGGGAGGGCGGGACTGCGGGGATGGATGCCGACGCCGTACCTGGTGCGCTGACGGGCGCCGGCGCCAAACGCCACGTGGCCGATTTCGCCGCGGCCTTTGACTACCTGGCGTCACAGGACTTCGTGGACCCGGCGAGGATCGCCATGAACGGTTACTGCTTCGGCGGCGGAATCACGTGGCAGGCGTCGACGGAACTCAGCGGGCTCGCAGCCACGGCCGCTTTCTACGGCCCGGCACCGGACCTCAACAGAGTCCCAGCCATCAAGGCCGCGGTCTTCGGCGTCTATGCCGAGCGGGACCAGCGGATCACGGGGGCCATGCCGGCACTGAAGGACGCGTTGGCGGCCAACAACATCACACACCAGCTGACCGTTTACCCGGGCGTGGACCACGCCTTCCACAACGACACCGGTGAACGGTACAACGAGGCCCAGGCAACGGCGGCCTGGAACGACACGTTGGCGTGGTTCAAGCAGCACGTCTGACGCTCGGCGTCACCCGATGGGATGGCCGTGGTGGCACGTGGTTTGCCCGTCCGGTATCTCATGTCCCTGGATGCAGGTCACAGTGGGCGGCTGGGGAAGGTCATGGGCGAGGAAGAAGAGACTGCTCCGCCCGTGTTCAAAACCTGCATCCTCCCTCTTCAGCCAGGGCCGGTGGCTGTGTTTGGCTGAATCGGGCGGTTTCTGTTCCTCGTGCTGATGATGCCCGAACGGATTCTTGACCATGGGTACCGCGACCTTCCCATTACCCTGACTGCCCTGGGCAGCGATGAACCGGTACGAAAAATTTTACGCCGCCGGTCCCGCCGCAGGCGCGGGTAGTCTTGAAAGATGAGCACCACAACGTCAACAACGCTCACCTTCGATGGCCGCTTCGCCCGGGAGTTCGAGGAGCTTGCTGTACCCTGGCAGGCCGAGGAGGCTCCGTCCCCGCAACTCCTCGTGCTGAACGAGCGGCTGGCCAGCGAACTTGGCCTGGATCCGGCGTTGCTGCGGACCCCGGAGGGGACGCTGATGCTCATCGGCAACCGGGTCCCGGAAGGTGCCACGCCTGTGGCCCAGGCATACGCCGGGCATCAGTTCGGAGGCTATTCGCCACTCTTGGGAGACGGGCGCGCCCTCCTGCTGGGGGAGGTCACGGATATTCACGGGCGCCTCCGCGATGTGCACCTCAAGGGCTCAGGCCGTACCCCGTTCGCCCGTGCCGGTGACGGCCTCGCCGTCGTTGGTCCGATGCTGCGCGAATACCTCGTCAGTGAAGCCATGTACGCCATGGGCATTCCCACCACACGGTCGCTTGCCGTCGTGGCCACGGGACGGCCAGTCCGCCGCGAAACCATGCTTCCCGGGGCTGTGCTGACCCGCGTTGCGAGCAGCCACCTGCGTGTGGGCAGTTTCCAGTTCGCCCGGGTCAACGGCGACACGGAGCTCCTCCGTCGGCTGGCCGACCACGCGATCAGCCGCCATCATCCGGACGCCGCGAAGGCGGACCAGCCCTATCTCGCGCTGTTCGATGCGGTCATCGCCGCCCAGGCGTCCCTGGTGGCCCAGTGGATGCTCGTAGGATTTGTCCACGGGGTAATGAACACGGACAACATGACCATCTCGGGCGAGACCATCGACTATGGACCGTGCGCGTTTATGGATGCCTTCAACCCCGGTGCGGTCTACAGCTCCATCGACGCCGGCGGACGTTACGCCTACGCCAACCAGCCAGTCATCGCTGAATGGAACCTCACCCGGCTGGCCGAGGCGCTTCTGCCCCTGCTCCACGAGGATCAGGAGCAGGCCGTTGCGCTCGCTGTGGAGTCACTGGGCGCGTTCCGCAACCTGTACAGTACGGCCTGGTCCACCGGGATGAAATCCAAGCTGGGGCTCGGCGCGGAGGCAAGGGACGACGAAGCGGGGCCTCTGGTGAATGACCTGCTCGCAATGCTTGAAGAGGGGCAGGTTGATTACACCTCGTTCCTCCGGGGCCTCGGGTCCGCAGCCCGCGGTACACCCGACGCAGCCCGTACCATGTTCACGGACCCAGGAGCATTTGACGCGTGGACCAAGAAGTGGCTCGCCCTGGCACCGGACGCAGACATGATGGACCGGGTGAACCCTGTCTACATCCCCAGGAACCACTTGGTGGAAGAAGCCCTGGGCGCCGCTACCGCAGGCGACCTGGACCCGTTCCACCGCCTGGTGGACGTCCTGACGCAGCCGTACACTGAGCGCCCCGGCCTGGAACGCTACGCCGGTCCCGCGCCTGTTGACTTCGGCAGCTACCGGACGTTCTGCGGAACCTGAGCGAACAAAAACGGGGGACGACGGCGACAGGCGGCTGATTGCCGCCCGCCGCCGTCGAACCGGCCGGACTCACGCTACGCGGACGAAGGACGCTCCCGACAACCAGCTGATGGAGTGGACTTCGGTCTTGTAACCGTCCACGCCGCCGCTAACAACCTGGCCATTGCCGGCGTAGACGCCCACGTGGCCGGCGGTGATGACCAGGTCACCGGCTGCAGGGGTGCCCACCACGGTGCCGTACGCGAAGAATTGGGTGGGTGCAAGGTCTCCCACGCTCTTGCCCACCGAGCGCAGTGCCTTCTCCACCATGGCGGTGCAGTCCTGCTGAACGCCGAGCTGCGAATAGGCGGAAGCCAGGATGGCAGCGCCGAGCGAGCCGGACGGTGCCTGCGCCGCCGGGGCGGCAGTGGAAGCCAGCTGGACGCCGGTGTTGGCCGGGGCAGTGGGCGCTGCGGCTGCCTTCGCCACCGGAGCCGGAGCCGGAGCAGTGTAGCCGGCACCCGGGATCTGGATCTGGTCACCGGGGTAGATGATGGTGGTCAGCGACAGGCCGTTCACAGCCAGGACGTCGTTCAGGGCCACGCCGTAGGCGGCGGAAATTGCGCCCAGGGTGTCGCCTGAGACGACCGTGTGGACAGTGGCTGCGGCGGCCGGAGCGGCAGCCGCGGCCGGTGCAACGGCGGCCGGTGCGCTGGTCTGGCCCTGCACATTGACGGTCCCGGACGAGTCCGGGCCGTGGACGCCGGCCTGCGCCGGGGTGCCAACGCTAAAGAGCAGCCCGGACGCGGCAACTGCGGCAAGTGCGGGCCGGCCGAACGTCAGTGCGCGGGCTTTGGCCGAGGAAGACAGGCCAACCAGGACGGTGGGGCGGACAGAAGTCGCACGATGGCGTGCGGCAGTGGAGTTTTTTGACACGGGTAATCGCCTCTCCCATGCCTGCGGGGTGAGCTGTCGGGTTCGGGTCGGAGACACCCGGCCGGTTACGGCTCCGTACGGGACGGAGCGATATCGACTTAACCCCAAGGCTTCGGAACGAAGCCGTGGAAACGTGGTTCCCCCGTCCCTGCCAGTGAAAGTAACTGGGGTCCCGGTTCAGCGGCAGGGTTCGGCATACTGACGGGAATGCCCCGGCTTGAGCCAGGACACCGCTCGACCATAACCTCTGCTCTTTTGGAATGTCACATTCCGGTAACGGAATGTAGGCCAAAAAGCCACCTTATCTTCGGGTGGGGTTCTTCCGTGTGTGGAATGACGTTGCAGGTCAGGCCCCGATAGCGGTATATGCTGCGACAGCTGGTGCCGTGTGATTGAAATCACGTAACAAAAGAGGCCGTCTGGCGTTTTTATCCTCAGATTGAGGCCTGATGCGTGGTAAAGGAGGCCTGCCCTGGGGCTGCTACGGGAGGGATCTCTGCTGGATAACAATGTTGGACCAGCATCCACTAGGCAAGAGTTTCGCCCGGTAAGCTCACCAACTATGTCCCGGTTTGCTCAAAGAATGAGGCTGCCTGCCGTTGCGGGCCTGCTGGCGGTTGTTTTGGCGGCCCCGCTCGCCACGGCGCCTTCGCATGCCGACGACGATCCTCCGCCAGGCGGTTACCCCTCCTGGCAGGACGTGCAAAACGCCAAGCAAAGCGAGGCCGGTAAGGCTGCGGAGGTCACCAGGATCAACGAACTGTTGGGTGGGCTGCAGACGCAGGCTGAGGCACTGGGTGGCGCTGCCGTGACGTCCGCTGCCGAATACGCCGCGGCGGACGCAGCGCTCCAGGCTGCCAGCTCAAGGGTTGACGTCCTCACCGCACAGACTGCACGCGTCACAGCGGAACTCGGGCAGTACAAAAAGGAAATCGGCGCCCTGGCAGCCCAGTCGTACAAGACCGGCGGCACCAATATGGGATTCTTCGTCGCCCTCGACGCCGTCCAGACCAACAGCATCCAGGGTCTGAATATCGTCCAGATCGTCAGCGACAAGACCGCGGCCCTGGTGAACAAATCCGCGGCTGCCGAACGGGTCGCCAATGCCCTCGCCGATCAGGAAAGGGCAGCGAGGACTGAACGCGAACGGCTGTCAGGGGAAGCCAAGAGCAAGCTCGACGCCGCCCAGGCGGCCCAGCAGGCCATGTCACGGCAGGTTGCGGAGCAGCAGGAGCACAGCCAGGAACTGACCGCGCAGCTGGCATCCCTCAAGGGCACCACTGCCGCCGTCGAAGGGGAGTTCCGGCAGGGCCAGGCGGCTTTGGCTGCCTACGAGACCGCGCAGGCAGCTAAGCGCGCCGCCGCGCAGGAACAGGCCCGCCAACAGGCCGAGGCGGCGGCCAAGGCCGCGGCCCTGGCCGCCGCCCAGAAACCGGTGAACCCTGGGCCCGCCGCACCGGCCGGCCCAGCTGCTCCGGCGGCGCCGGCGCCGGCTCCGCCTCCCGCCCCTGGTCCGACGCCGAGCCCGCCGCCCGTCGTCGTCCCTTCCGTTCCTGGCGGTGCCGTCAACGACCCCGCCGGAGCCAAGAGTTACGCTTCGGGCCGGCTGTCCGCCTACGGCTGGGGCCAGGACCAGTTCCTGTGCCTGGCGCAGCTGTGGACCAAGGAATCCAACTGGCTGACCACGGCCACCAACCCCTACTCCGGCGCTTACGGGATCGCCCAGGCGCTGCCCGCCGGGAAGTACGCCAGCGCCGGCAGCGACTGGCTCACCAATTACCGGACGCAGGTCGAGTGGGGCCTCGGGTACATCCGGGACCGGTACACGTCTCCGTGCGGGGCCTGGAACCACTCCGTCCAATACAACTGGTACTGACCCGGCCGGGCGCTGACGCGAAGGCTAGGCGGAGTCCGGTGCTGGATTGGCAAATTCGGCGGCGCTGACGAATTCAATGCCGACGAGGGCCTGGTCGCCGTCCACCCAGGAGTCATGCCCCGGTGGAATGGGGTAGGAATCACCCGCGGCGTCAAACGGATTACCAGGCGGCATCTGAGGCGCTTACGAGTGACAGCATGCTCCGTTGAGTGCCACTTGTCGAGTCCTGCGAAGGTGCCGCGGCGTAGGCTTTTCCCATGGCTGACTTTGAGCGGTTCCGGATCCTGCTGGAGGAAGAGCGTGCGCGAAAGCTTGCCCTGCTTCCGGCGCTGCGGGCGGACATTTCCTCAACCAATGCTGCACGCCAGGACTCCAACGTCGACGACGAGCACGACCCCGAGGGTGCCACCATCGCCTTCGAGCTGTCCCAGGCCTCGGCCTTGCTGCAACAGAGCAGCTCGGGCCTGGCTCAGGTGGAAGCTGCCCTGCAACGAGTTGCCGATGGCACCTACGGCGTGTGCGAGGTATGTGGCGTGCCTATCGCCGAGGGCCGCCTGGAGGCCAGGCCATGGACCCCCTATTGCCTGGAGCATGCCTCCACCGGGCGCCGCGGACGGTAGCCGTGAACCAGACAGTCCTGGATGCCGCGGACTTCATTGATGCCACGCTGCAGAACGAAGGAGCCTGGTACCGGGCGGACGAGGTGGAGTCCCGGATGGGCGGTGCCCTGGGCTCCTATGGTGCGTCGGTGGGGGCGGTCCGGGGAACCGTCCGCGACGCCGGACGGAAGTTCAAGGACCTTGGCCGCGATGACGTGGTGGCCTTGGCCTCACTGCTCTGGGGCCAACCAGGACCCGGCAGGAAGCCCGTCTATGAGCGTCGCCTCGCCGCTGTGGTGCTGCTGCAGTCCCGGGTGGCCATGCTGCGGCATACGGACCTGACCAGGCTCGAGGGCTTTATCAGATCCGCGCACAGCGGTGAGCTGGTAATCCCGCTGATCAACGACGTTGTAGTCCCGCTCCTGAAGGTGCTGGACGGACCTGGCCGGCAGCGCGCCGGCGTCGTGATCACCCGCTGGAGCCAGGACCCCGATGGCTGGATCCGCCACGCAGCATCCCTGACCGCAGAAGTAGCCTGAAACACCTGAGAGAAGGAGACGGAGATGAGCGATCCCTACGACCTCGAGCGTTTTGTCGAGGCTCAAGACCACGGCGGCACCTACAGCCGGGCCTTGGACGAATTGCAGCTGGGCAGGAAGACGGGCCACTGGATGTGGTTCATCTTCCCGCAGATTGCCGGGCTCGGCAGCAGCCCCACGTCGGTCAGGTACGCCATCAATTCGCTGGAAGAAGCGCAGGCGTACTTGAAGCATGATGTCCTGGGCCCGCGGCTGCTGGAGTCCGCAGCCGCCATCGACACACACGCCGGCCGCTCGGCCACGGACATCCTCGGCGGCATCGACGCCAGGAAGCTGCACTCTTCGATGACACTGTTCCTGCGTGCCGCGCCGGGGGAGACCATCTTCAAGACCGTGCTGGCCGACTTCTTCGACGGGCAGCCGGACCCCGCCACCGACTCCCTTCTGGCGGCTGACAGGGACTGACCGGGCGGACGGACGCTCCCGACCTCCGGGTCAGTCCTTCCGCACCTCCACGAGTTCCACCTGCTGCAGGAGGCCACCGTCAACCACCGCAGCCATGTACGTGCAGACCGGCTGGCGCCGGCGGTCCGTCGGCGAACCGGGATTGAGCAGGCGCAACCCGCGCGGGGTAGTGGTATCCCACGGTATGTGGCTGTGCCCGAAGACCAACACGTCGGCGTCCGGATAGTGCGACTCCGCGCGTTCGCTACGCCCCCTGGCCGTGCCGGTCTCATGCACCATGGCAAACTGCACGCCTTCCAGTGTGACGGCCACCGTTTCCGGAAGCCGCCGGCGGAGTTCCGGCCCGTCGTTGTTGCCGTACACCCCTATGAGGCGCCGGCTTCGCCGCTCAAATTGGTCCAGCAGTTCCGCTGTCACCCAGTCTCCGGCGTGGAGCACCACGTCGGCGCTTTCGACGGCGGCCCACACCTGCGCAGGCAGGTCCCGGGCGCGGTGGGGAACATGGGTGTCGGAGACGAGTACGAGGTGCAGCGGCATGACTGAATCCTGCCACGTTGCCCGGCGCCGGTGGGGTTCGTGGATCCGCGCATTCCCGTCGTTCAGGGTGACATGGCCGAGGCCGTCGCGGGCGAGAACTTTGCGTTGGCGTTCCTGGTGTTTAACACCATCGCGAACCTCCTGACCCAGGACCACCAGGTCCGGTGTTTCCAGAATGCCGCCCACCCCACCGCTACATCTGGCCCAGCGAACTCGACCTGCTGGCGCAGTTGGCAGGATTTAGGCTGGAATCCAGGTGGGCGGACTGGGACGGCAGCGAATTCGCCGCGGATTCCCGCAGCCACGTCTCGGTGTACCGGCTCACCGAAGCCTGACGTCTAAAATGTACCCTGTTACGGCCTGCTGTTGAGTCGTACTCTGGGGCTGGGAGGTGATTGCCATGGAGGCAGCTCAGGGTGACAGGATCATCGTCAGGGGAAGGACCGTCGGGTCGACCGACCGGCACGGTGTCATCCTTGAAGTCAAAGGACAGGAAGGCCATCCGCCTTACCTGGTCCGCTTTGACGACGGCCACGAGACCGTTATGTATCCCGGCGGGGACTTCGCCGTCGACAAGCCACACGGGGAATAGGGCCGCCTGGTTCTGCATGCCGCCGGCAGGTACATGTCAGACTGGAGCCATGGATCATTCCATGACCGCGCACACGTCCGGCACCGACGCCAATAATCCGCACCGTCAGCAACCTCCTGCCAGGACGGGTCCCCGTGATCCCGGCGATGCCTGGGTGGAAGGGGACCTCGGGCGTTTCTGGGGCAGGTTCGGTGCAGCCGGGGTGCTCGCCTACGATCCGGACCGGGGCGTGCTCCTGCAGCACCGCGCCCAGTGGAGCCATAACGGCGGAACGTGGGGGCTTCCCGGCGGAGCGCTGCACCAGGGCGAGGATGCAGTTGCAGGAGCGCTGCGGGAGGCCCTCGAAGAAGCCGCCGTGCCCGGGGAGAACGTCAGCGTCCTGTTCACGTCCGTGCTGGACGTCGGCTACTGGTCCTACACCACGGTGGTCCTGTTCGTCACGGACCCCTTTGAGCCCGTCATAAGCGATCCCGAAAGCATTGAACTGCTCTGGGTTCCGCTGGCCGAGGTCGACGCCAGGGAACTGCACCCAGGCTTCGCCGCCGCCTGGCCTGGGTTGCGGACGCGCATGCTCTCATTGACGGACGCCCGCCTTTAGGGGCGCCCCAGGCTATTTGGCCGTCAGGTGTCCTGGCCGTACTCCGCGGTGACCAGGATAGGCAGGTGATCGGACTTGCCGCGAGGCAGCGTCTCCACGCTTTCGATGTCCAGGCCCAGGGACGTGGCGAAGTCGAAGTGGCCCTTGAAGACCTTGTAACGGGTGTAGGTCCGCCGATCGCTGAGGGACAGCGCGTAGCCGGAGTCCTTCATGTGGGCATGGAGGTTCTTAGTGAAGAACGGGTAGTTGAAGTCACCCACCATCAGCGTCATGAGTCCGCTGCCCATGCTCAGCAGTTCAGCGTGGGCAGCATGGATCTGGTGCCGCCGCAGGGAGTTGGAGGCGGTGAGCGGAGCGGCGTGGAAGGAACCGATGACCAGTTCGTGCTGGGTTTCATTGTCCACCACACGGGTTCCGATGAGCCGTTCGTGGGCGGGCGCCAGCACGCGGTCGTGCATGGACTTCTTCAGCGCGAAAGACTGCGTGTTGACGGCCGTAAAGCGGCTCGCCCGGTAGTAGATGGCCAGCCCCAGCCGGTTGCCCTTGGTGGTGTCGGCCAGGTGCAGGGGGCCGAGGGTTTCGGGCAGGTCGGCGGAGTCGACTTCCTGCAGGCACAGCGCATCGATCTCAAAGTTCCGGGCGAGGGCCAGGAGTTCTCCGCTCGCCTTGTGCTTCCGGAGGTTGTAGCTAATGACGCGCATCGGACACCTCTTCTCGAGGGTTGCTGACAGGACCAGTTCCTGAGTCTACTTTGAACGCACTCTGCAGGTGCCAACATTTCGCCGCGTCCGGGCAAAGCGTCCTGAGCGAACCGATAGAGTTAGTGGCGATTCACCCAGAACCACGGGAAGGGCCAACGTTGACCAGAGATCTGCCCGAACTTGCCGACGGCAACTTCTACTACCAGGCGTTGGGCGGCGGCCGGTTCCGCTCCACTATCCACGCCCAAGGGGCCTGGAACGAGCACGAGCAGCATATGGCCCCGGCCTCCGGCCTGATGGCAGACAGCCTTGAGCGGCACCATCCCCGCGAGGACATGAGGATGGCCCGTCTCAGCTACGAGATCCTGGGGCTGATCCCCGGCGGCGAATTCCACATCGAGACCTCCACGCTCCGGCCGGGCAGGACCATCGAGCTGCTGCAGGCCGAGCTCATCGCCAACGGCCGGGTGGCCATCCGTGCCACCGCCTGGCGCCTGGTCACCAGCGACACAAGCGCTGTGGCCGCCGTCGAGGACTCCACCATTGCCACGCCGGACGAATGCAAGCCGTACGACGGCGCCAGCGTCTGGCCGGGTGGGTATATCCGGTCCCTGGAAATGCGCGTCGCAGAGGGGCACCGGCCCGGTGCCGGTACGGTCTGGCTTCGGACCGCCCACCCGCTGACCGACGCCGCCGACACCGGAGACCTCGCCCGGCTGATGGGCATGGTGGACACGGCCAACGGGATCGCAGCACGCGTCCCGCCGGGAAAGGACAGCTACGCGTTTCCCAACCTTGACCTGCAGATCCACATGTACCGGCGTCCACAGGGTGAGTGGCTGGGACTGGAGAACGCGGTGTCGTTCGGGACGGACGGAATTGGCCTCACCTCCACGGTTCTGCACGACATCTCCGGGCCGTTCGGCCGTGCCGAACAGATCCTGACGCTGCGCAAGACCTGAGGCGGCCCCCGGGTCCTTCACGGCCGCCCGCGGGCCAGTTAGCCGGTTCCCTCGGCCGGGGTATAAGTCAGTTGGTCCGGAACACGAGCCAGCCCACCAGCGTGGAGAGCCCGGTCAGCACGGCTCCCCAAAGCATGTCCACCACGATGAGCTGCAATGGCCAGGTTTTGAGGGTCGCAGCGTTGGTTAGGTCATAGGTGGCATAAGCGAAGGCGCCCAGCGCGGCGCCGTAGCCGACGGCGGTCAGCCAGCTGCCGCCGTCGAGCGCTGGCCGCAGCGCAAAGAAGACAATTCCCGCGATGTAAATGACATAGAAGGCCACGGCGTAACCTAGGTGTGGTTTGTCCGCCAGCAACTCGCCGATGTGGCTCCGGTAGAACGGGTTCATCAGCTTCAGCCACACGGCGTCAATGGCTGCGAACGCGGCGGCGACAACGAGGAATTGCAATATGACCATAAGGGAGCTTAGCAACATGCAGGATGCCGGAACCGGAGGGCCACACCTCACCGTGGTGCGGCAGGAACGGTCGCTGGGCGCGGCGGAGGACCTTGACCTTGCACTGGACCTGCTGGGCCAGGCAAAGGCCGGCCGGATCGGCTCCACCCTCCGCCTGTACCGTCCCGCCCCCACGGTTGCGTTCGGCCAGCGGGACACCAGGCTTCCGGGTTTTGAGGCCGCCGCCCAGGCTTGCCGCAACCGCGGCTTCGAGCCCCTCGTGCGCAAGGCGGGCGGGCGGGCAGCGGCCTACCACCAAGGCACCCTTGTCGTGGACCATATCGAACCCCACGCTGATGCGATCGCCGGCTCCAAGACCCGGTTCGGGTTCTTCGGTGAACTGCTGGCGCAGGCCCTGCGGAGCGCGGGCGTGCAGGCCGCCGTGGGCGAAATTCCGGGGGAGTACTGCCCGGGGGAGTTCAGTGTCCACGGCACGGACCCGGCCGACCCGGCGCACCAGGTCAAGCTTGTAGGCACCGCCCAGCGTGTGGTGGCGGGCGGGTGGCTCTTCAGTTCCGTGATCGTTGTGGAGGACTCCGCTCCGATCCGCGGGGTGCTGACCGACAGTTACGCGGCGCTGGGCCTGGACTGGGACCCGGCAACCGCCGGCGCGGCCAACGATCTGGTGCCCGGGCTCGACGTCCAGGCCGTCGAGGATGCGCTGCTGTCCACCTATGCGGGCTACGCCTCCCTCCGGTTTGCCGATTTCAGCAGCTACGCCGGATTGGACAGCGGGACAGCGTAGCCCGCACGGCCGCCTGCCTCCCGGCTGTAGCGGCCCGGGGCTGTCAGTGGCCCCGGGCGATCCACGCATCCAGGTGGGGCGCCTCGGCACCGATGGTGGTGCTGTCGCCGTGGCCCGTCCGTACCACCGTCTCCGGGGGGAGCGGCAGCAGCCACGACCGGATGGAGTCGATGATCGTGGGGAAGTCGCTGTAGGACCTGCCCGTGGCGCCGGGCCCACCCTGGAACAGCGTGTCACCGGTGAACACGGTGCCTCCGCCGTCGGGCCCATCCGGCAGATGGAAGGATACGGATCCGGGCGAGTGCCCAGGCGTGTGGAGGGCCTTGAGCTTCGCCCCGCCTACCTCGAAGATGTCGCCGTGGCTGATGTCGCGGTCGGGATCCACCTCCGGGTAGACGCTCCGCCAGAGCATCCAGTCACCCTGGTGGAGATGGATGGGCGCCTGCACGAGGTCCCAGAAGTCGCCAACAGACCCGATGTGGTCATCATGGCCGTGGGTGAGCAGGATGGCCTTCAGCGTCCGTCCGCCCACTGCGGCGGCGACGGCCTTGGCGTCGTGCGCAGGGTCGATGACGATGCACTCCTGGTCATCGCCCACAATCCAGACGTTGTTCTCCACGTCCCAGGTGCCGCCGTCGAGCGAAAACGTCCCTGACGTCACCAGCCGGTCGATCCGAAGGCTCACAGCTCCACCACCGAACGCAGCACGGAACCGGAATGCATCTTGTCGAAGGCTTCCTCCACCTGGTCGATGGTGATCCGTTCGGTGACGAAGGCGTCGAGGTCCAGCTTCCCCTGCCTGTAGAGGCTGATGAGCATCGGGAAGTCCCGCGACGGGAGACAATCGCCGTACCAGGACGACTTCAGCGACCCGCCCCGGCCGAAAAGGTCCAGCAGCGGGAGTTCCAGCGTCATCTCTGGCGTAGGGACGCCAACCAGCACCACGGTTCCGGCGAGATCGCGTGCGTAGAACGCCTGTTTGTAGGTTTCGGGACGTCCGACGGCGTCAATCACCACGTCTGCGCCGAAGCCCCCGGTGAGCTCGCGGATCTTTTCCACCGGATCGGTGTCCGAAGAATCAACGGTGTGCGTGGCGCCGAGTTCCCGGGCGCGCTCCAGCTTCTTCGCGTCAATGTCGACGGCAATGATCGTGCTGGCGCCGGCGAGCGCGGCGCCGGCGATGGCGGCCACACCCACGCCGCCGCAGCCGATGACGGCCACTGAGTCGCCGCGTTTGACGCCGCCGGTGTTGATGGCGGCGCCAATCCCAGCCATGACGCCGCAGCCGAGCAGTCCGACGGCGGCAGCATCGGCGTCGGGGTCTACCTTGGTGCACTGCCCGGCGGCCACCAGGGTCTTTTCGGTGAAGGCGCCAATGCCCAGGGCAGCGGACAGTTCAGTGCCGTCCTCCAGGGTCATTTTCTGGGTCGCATTGTGCGTGTTGAAGCAGTACTGCGCCTCGCCGCGGTTGCACGCACGGCAGTTGCCGCAGACGGCGCGCCAGTTCAGC
Source organism: Pseudarthrobacter sp. NPDC055928 (assembly GCF_042270935.1). NCBI lineage: Bacteria > Bacillati > Actinomycetota > Actinomycetes > Micrococcales > Micrococcaceae > Pseudarthrobacter > Pseudarthrobacter sp. NPDC055928. Next base: position 24,250 of record NZ_JBHJZH010000012.1, on the reverse strand, counting down.
ACCACGCGGTCGCCGGCGGCCACGTCCGTGACGTCCGGGCCCACTGCTGAGACAACTCCGGTGGCCTCGTGGCCCAGCAGGAAGGGGAAGTCGTCGCTGATGCCGCCGAGCTTGTAATGCAGGTCAGTGTGGCAGACACCGGAAGTGATGATGTCCACCAGGGCCTCACCGGGTCCCGGATCCGGGACCAGGATGGTTTCCAGCGTGACCGGGGCCCCCTTGGAACGGGCTACGACACCTTTGACTTTATGGACCATGGAAGGCTCCCTAATGCAGATAGAAAGAACGGGACCAACAGTGAATGTTGGTCCCGTTCTGTCTATCACGCCAGGCCCGGGGGTGTCCGGTCCGGCACTAGGCAGCCAGGCGGCTCTTGACCTCAGCGGCTGAGGGGTTGGTGGCAGCGGTGCCGTCCGGGAAAAGCACGGTGGGGACGGTCCGGTTGCCGCCGTTGAGCTGCTCCACGAGTTCGGCCGTGCCATCAACTTCCTCGATGTTGATTTCCGTGTAGCCGATGCCCTGCGCGTCCAGCTGCTTCTTGAGCCGGTTGCAGTAGCCGCACCAGGTGGTGGAAAACATGGTGATGGTGCCGTTCTCGGGGGTAAAGTCCACGGAGCTCTCCTAAATCAGTAAGGGGGTTCGTTCCCATCAACGGTAACCCGCGGCCCACTATTCCCCGGAGCCGATGGCCCCGGATGACAGTGAATAGCAGTAATGGCATGCTGGTGCCATGTGTGGACGCTATGTGATGGCACGTGCCGTGGGGGACCTGCTGGCTGAATTCGATGCCCAGCTCGAGGAGGACGTCGAGTTGCCGCCGTCGTGGAATGTGGCGCCAACCGATGACGTTCCCATAGTCCTGGAGCGCCTGATTGACGACTCCACCGTCCGCCAGTTGCACGTGGCCCGCTGGGGCCTGGTGCCGTCCTGGGCCAAAGACCCCGGCATCGGGTCCAAAATGATCAATGCCCGCTCCGAAACGGTCCTGGAGAAGCCCGCGTTCCGCAAAGCCGTCCAGTCACGCCGCTGCGCTGTCCCGGCGGATGGCTACTACGAGTGGAAACAAGGCACAGGTAAGGCGAAGCAGCCCTACTACGTGCATCCGGGCGAAGGCAGCGGGCTGGTGTTCGCCGGCCTGTACGAATGGTGGAAGGATCCGTCCAAGGCCGAGGGCGAGCCGGGGCGGTGGCTGCTCTCCACCTCCATCCTGACCGCTGACACACCGCCGCCGGGATCGGAGTCAACTGTCTTCGGCAAGCTCACCGCCCTGCACGACCGTGTGCCGCTGCCCATGGACCGGGCCACCATGGAGTCGTGGATCGACCCGCAGATTGACGATGCAGCCTTCCTGGTGGACCTGGTCCGCGCCCATGTGAAGGATGTGGCAGGGGACTGGCGCGTGGATTCCGTTGGCCGGGAAGTGGGAAACGTCCGCAACAATTCCCCGGAACTCATCCGTCCCGTCGAGGCGCTGTTCTAAGCCAAGCCGTTCGTTCGTTGACCCATCCCCAGACCCGGGTGCGGCGGGGGTTCCTGACTCCTAGACGGTGACCTTGCCGGCGTCGTCCACTGCCCACGTGGGGTTGTAGGCAATTTCCCAGCGGAAGCCGTCCGGGTCCGCGAAGTAGCCGCTGTACCCGCCCCACGGCTGGGTGACCGGCTCCGCAACGATACTCGCCCCGGCAGCAGCGGCTTCGGCCATGACCCGGTCCACTTCCTCCGTGCTGGCCAGGTTCTGGCTGAGCGTGATGCAGGGGACCGGCCCTGGCGCATCAACGCCGGCCTCGGCCTGCATTTGGCCGGCGTTCCACAGGGAGAGGATGAGTCCGTGGTTGACCTGGATGAATATCACGTCATCAGGGAATTCCTTGTGCACGGGCCAGCCAAGGCCTTCGGCATAGAAGCGGCGGGAGGCGGCTACGCTGCGCACACCTAGTGAGATGAAGTCGACTCTGGGCTGCATGCTTCGATACTGTCAGAAGATGGCGACAATTCAAGGAAACGATAGGGACGCGCTGGCCGACAAGGAACAGCTCGCCGCCGTGCGGATTGCAGTCGACGAGGTGGATGACCAGATCGTCACCCTCATTGCACGGCGCGAACGGCTGATCAGGATTGCCGGAACCCTCAAGGGGGACGACGCCGAAGTCCGGGCCCCCGGCCGGGTGGAGCGGATCATCGAACACGTCAGGTCCGCCGCGGAAAAGAAGGACATCGATCCGGACATCGTGGAGTCAACGTACCGGGCCATGATTTCGGGATTCATCGAACTCGAGCTGAAGGTCCATAAAGAAAACAGCTGACACTGTCCCCAGCAGTCCCGAGCTGTTTCCAGTAATTCCAAGGCGCCCTGCCACCGGATGTGTTCCGGCAGGGCGCCTGCTCTTTTCCCTGGTTAGAGTGATTCCTCGACGGCGATGCCGGACTGGAATTCCCGGCCGTCGGCCTCACTGAACGCAGACATGATGTGTCCCTTGCCCAGCCCGTGGATAGCATCCATGGGGAAGACTCCGGTAATGGTGCTGCCCGAATGCGTGACTCCGCTGAGGTCGTAGTTCTCCTCGGTTCCCTGTTCATGGCTAAACGAGTAGAAGGCGATCGCCTCCCCGTTCATGAATTCAATGCCCAGCCGTCTTTGCGATGAGTAGTCAGGGCTGGCGGCCATAAGCCCCACCACGTACGCACCCGAGCCCGGGATGTTGCCTTCAATATCAAAAGTGGCCAGGAGCGTGGAGTCCTGGGCTTTGATGCTTACCTGCTTCAGGAGTGCGTCATTGGTGCTCATGCCACCATCCTGCTACCTGCCGTCCCGTCCGTCCACCCCTGTCTAGGTTTTGCCGGGGCACCGGCGTAGACTGGATTTATTCGAATATGTATTCGAACAGCCGTGTTCGAAACCCCGGGATGACCCGTCCCCGGGCAACGGTTCATTCAGTTCCGGGAGGCGCCCATGGGCATGTTCAGCGAAACAGTTGACGTCCTTTGCAGCGCATCCGGACAGCCGGTGTCCCTCCAGTGGGCAGGGCAGCACTACACCGTCTGCGCCGAACCTGTCCGGTGGTTCGAACGCAGGCAGTGGTGGGCCGAGGAAAGCCGCGCACCCCTGGGAAGCGGGCCAGGGCTGGTGGACCACGAAATCTGGCGGGTCCAGGTGCGGGCAGAACCAGCTGAAACCGGCCACAAGAAGCAAGAAACCCTCACCCTGGACCTGAGCCGCCACCTCGGAAGCGGCCGCTGGCGGCTGCTCCGGATCCACGACGCAATCCAACCCAGAACAGCATGACCTTCACACACCTCCACGTTTCCACAGCCTTCAGCGCCCACTACGGGGTGTCCTGGCCGGACGAACTCGCCCAGGTTGCTGCCTCCGACGCCGCCACCGCGCTCGCTTGCACTGACCGGGACGGCCTGTACGGCACTGTCAAACACCTCAAGGCCTGCATGGCAGCAGGGATTGACCCCATCGTGGGTGTTGACCTTGCGGTGTTCGACGACGACGGCGACCACCGAACCCAGCTTGCTGGACGGGTGGTGGTCCTCGCCCGCGGCCACAACAGCGGTGCGGGCTATCGTGCGCTGTGCCGGCTCGTGTCCGACGCCCATGCCCGGACCTCCGGCAAAGCCGGGGGAGCAGTGCCGGTAGCCGTCACCCGCGCCGAACTCGCCTCCCGGACGCTTGATCCGAAAACCCTGAAGCCGGTCCTGACTGTGCTGATCGGCCCGGATTCCGACGTCGGACGTGCCATGGGCGGGCGGCGGTACCTGCGTCCCCGCACCCTCTTCAAACGCTGGCTTGATGCCATGCCGCGAGGAACCATGGTCGCCGAAGTGGTTTCCCAGCTGAGCTCGCCGGGCTCACCACTGAGCACAGCCCACGCGGTGCGGATGCTCAAACTTGCGGAGGAGCACCAGGTCCCGGCAGTGCTCACCAATGCCGTCCGGTACTGCGCCGAGGACGGCGCCGCCACGGCTGACGTCCTGGACTCGGCCCGCACACTGAAGTCGCTGCCTGAACTGGCCGCAGAACCCCTCCTTCAGCCCAACGGGCAAGCCTGGCTGAAATCGTCCGCCCAAATGCTCCAGCTGGGCAAGGAAATCATCGGCGCCGCAGGATACGGTGCGGCGGACCTCAAACAGCTCATGGCGCAGACAGAAGCGCTCGCCGACCTCTGCCGGATTGACCCAGTAACTGACATGGGCTGGAAGCAGCCCGTAGTCCCTGAAGCCTCGGTAATAGGTATCAGCCAGGACCCGCACCTTGAGCTGGTCCAGCGTTGCGAGGCCGGTATCGGCAAGAGGTTTCCCGGTGTATCCGGTACCGCCGAAAAGGAAATGCGCTCGCGGCTGGAGCACGAACTGGGGATCATCCGAAACCTTGGGTTCTCCTCCTACTTCCTGACTGTTGCCGAGGTTTCCCGGATGATCATTGACATGGGAGTCCGCGCCGCCGCCCGGGGTTCAGGAGCTTCCAGCCTGGTCAACTACCTCATCGACGTCAGCCAGGTGAACCCCCTGCAGCATGACCTGATCTTCGAACGGTTCCTGTCTCAGGACCGGGCCACCCTGCCGGACATCGACATCGATGTTGAAAGCGCTGAGCGGCACAACGTATACCGGAGGATCTTTGACCGCTTCGGTGCCGAGCGCGTCACGCTGATGAGCATGCAGAACGGCTACCGTGCGCGCGGCGCTGTCCGGGATGCCGGCATGGCCCTGGGCATGGACGAGGGCGATGTTGGGGAGATCGCCAAGCAACTGTGGCGTTTTTCGGCCCGCAAGTTCCGCGAAGCGCTGGTGGAGAAACCTGAACTGCGCGAGTTCGCCGGCAGGGTGGAGCAACGGGAGTTCGCCGAAAACCAGCAGCTTGACCTGCTGGTGGACCTCACGGAACGGCTGGACCGGCTTCCCAGGCATATTTCCATGCACCCGTGCGGGGTGATCCTTGGTGACGCCACGCTCCTGGACCGTACCCCCGTGCAGCCCAGCGGACTGGGATTGCCCATGAGCCAGTTCGACAAACATGACATGGACCCCATGGGGATGCTCAAGCTGGACGTTTTGGGGGTCAGGATGCAAAGTGCCATGGCCTTCGCTGTCCGTGAGGTCATCCGGCTCCATCCCTCCAAAGCCGAAGTGGTTGCTGCGGGGGCACACCCAACGGGTCCGGAGGGAACTGGCCCGGACTATATCGCCCACAATGGCCTTATCAACCTCAACGCCGTGCCGCTGGACGACGAACCAACCTATGAACTGATCCGCAGCACCCACACCCTGGGATGCTTCCAGATCGAGTCGCCGGGCCAGCGGGAGCTCATTGGCAAGATGGCGCCGCGCGAATTTAACGACCTCATCATCGACATTTCGTTGTTCCGCCCGGGACCCATGAAATCTGACATGGTGCGCCCGTTCCTTGAACACCGCCACGGTTTTGCACCGGAGGTGTACCCCCACCCGGACCTGAAACCGGTTCTGCAGGAAACCCATGGCGTCACCGTCTTCCACGAACAGATCCTGAAGACCTTCGACGTCATGACGGGGTGCGGACTTGCCCGGGCGGACGAATTCCGGCGCGCCCTGGGCAACGAGGCACTCGAACCGAAGGTGGAGGAATTCTTCCGGAAGGAAGCCCGGGCAAAAGGCTATTCACCGGATGTCGTGGACAAGGTGTGGGGCACTTTGAAGGCCTTTGGAAGTTTCGGCTTCTGCAAAGCGCACGGTGCCGCCTTTGCCGTACCCACTTACCAGTCCGCCTGGCTGAAGGCGCATCACCCGGAGGCTTTCCTCGCCGGGCTGTGGGAGCACGATCCCGGGATGTATCCCAAGCGGCTCCTGGTCGCCGAAGCCCGCAGGCTGGGCATCCCCATCCTGCCCCTTGACATCAACCGGAGCCAGGCCGAATACCGGGTGGAACGCGTGGGGCAGGGGCAGGACCGCGGCAAACTTGGGATCAGGCTGAGCCTAAAGGGCATTTACGGACTCTCCGGGGCCGAGCTCAAACGTATCGTGGCAGGGCAGCCGTATGACTCGCTGGCTGACCTGCGGGCGCGGTCCCGGCTGAGCAAACCCAGCATCAAGAGGCTGGCACAGCTTGGTGCCTTTGATTCCCTGCACCGTGAATCCGGTGGCGCGGCCAACCGTGCAGACCTCGTCCAGCACCTGCAAAGGATGCAGTCAGCGGGAAGTGCACGGAAGGGCATCGAGGTTATTGAGGGACAACTGTCCTTGCCACTGGGTGACGTGGAACTTCGAAACGTCAAGCCCGGCCTTCCTGCGCCAACACTCGTGGATAACGTCCGGGCTGAGCTGGACCTGATGGCCATTGATGCCAGCGGGCACCTGATGGACAGCCACCGTCCCATGCTGGACAGGCTCGGCGTCACCACCTCGGACAAGCTCCTGGGCCTGCGCAACGGCACTGAAGTGCTGGTTGCGGGGGTGCGCATCGCCACTCAGACCCCGCCCATGCGTGGTGGGCGCCGCGTGGTTTTCATCAGTATCGACGACGGCACCGGCTGTATCGACTCTGTCTTCTTCCACGAAGCGCAGGAACAGGCAGGACTGCTGCTGTTCGGCACCAGGCTGCTGCTTATCCGCGGCACCACCAGGCGGACAGGTCCCCGGGGAATCAGCCTCAGCGCCAACATGGCCTGGGACCTGAGCCGGGTGGAGACCCTCCCGTTCCCGGCCTCCAGCCCCGAGACAACCGATGTACCCCATCCCCTGGACGGAATCAACCGCAGCCTGGCCATCACCGGGATGGGTGGCTGAGTCGCTCCACCCCAGCCAAACGAGGCCCCCGGGGACTGCGGGTCCCGTTGGTCGGCCCCTTGGGAAACCGATAGCATTGACGATGGCTGGCTGTGGTCCCCGTACGCCACAAGCTATGAAGCCTTAACTTTGAATAGGAGACACCCGTGTCAGATGCCCAGCAGATCACCCTCATCGTCGATGGCGAAGAGACCAAGGTGACTACCGGGACAACCGGTGCGGAACTCTTCTTTGAGCGCCGCGACGTTGTTGTAGCCCGCGTCAACGGCGAGCTGAAGGACCTGGACCAGGAGCTGCCCGAAGGCGCCGACATCGAGGGCGTCACCATCGATTCCCCTGACGGCCTGAACGTCCTGCGCCACTCCACCGCCCATGTCATGGCCCAGGCCGTGCAGCAGCTGCGCCCTGAGGCCAAACTGGGTATCGGTCCCTACATCACCGACGGCTTCTATTTCGACTTCGACGTCGCGGAACCGTTCACCCCCGAGGACCTCAAGACCCTCGAGAAGATGATGCTCAAGATCATCAACCAGAACCAGAAGTTCGTCCGCCGCGTGGTCTCCGAGGACGAGGCCCGCGAATCAATGAAGAATGAGCCCTACAAGCTCGAACTTCTGGGCAAGAAGAACCAGGCTGCCGAGGCGGGCGAGGGCGTCAACGTCGAGGTCGGCGCCGGCGATATCACCATCTACGACAACGTCGAGCGCAAAGAGGGCACCACTGTATGGTGCGACCTCTGCCGCGGCCCGCACCTGCCCAACACCAAGCTCATCTCCAACGCCTTCGCGCTCACCCGGTCCTCCTCCGCGTACTGGCTGGGCAACCAGAAGAACCAGCAGCTGCAGCGCATTTACGGCACCGCCTGGCCCACCAAGGACGCGCTGAAGGCCTACCAGGAGCGCATCGCGGAGGCAGAGCGACGTGACCACCGCAAGCTCGGCGTCGAACTTGACCTCTTCTCTTTCCCGGACGAGCTGGGCTCCGGCCTGCCGGTGTTCCACCCCAAGGGCGGCATCATCCGCAAGGAGATGGAGGACTACTCGCGGCAGCGCCACGTCGACGCCGGATACGAGTTCGTCTACACCCCGCACATCACCAAGGGCCATCTGTACGAAGTCTCGGGCCACCTGGACTGGTACAAGGAGGGCATGTTCCCGGCCATGCGCGTGGATGAGGAACTCAACGCTGACGGTACTATCCGCAAGCCGGCCCAGGACTACTACCTGAAGCCGATGAACTGCCCTATGCACAACCTGATCTTCCGCTCCCGTGGACGTTCCTACCGCGAACTGCCGCTGCGGCTCTTCGAATTCGGTTCCGTGTACCGCTACGAAAAGTCCGGCGTGGTGCACGGCCTGACCCGCGTCCGCGGCATGACCCAGGACGACGCCCACATCTACTGCACCCGCGAGCAAATGAAGGACGAACTCACCAAGACCCTGACGTTCGTGCTGGACCTGCTCAAGGATTACGGCCTGAACGACTTCTACCTGGAGCTCTCCACCAAGGATCCGGAGAAGTACGTGGGTGAGGACGCCGCCTGGGAGGAAGCCACCCGGACACTCGCCGAAGTGGCTGAGGAATCCGGCCTGGAACTGGTAGCGGATCCGGGCGGAGCAGCCTTCTACGGACCGAAGATTTCCGTCCAGGCCAAGGACGCACTGGGCCGTACGTGGCAGATGTCCACTATCCAGCTGGACTTCAACCTGCCCGAACGCTTCGAGCTGGAATTCCAGGCAGCCGACGGCACCCGCCAGCGTCCGGTGATGATCCACCGTGCGCTGTTCGGTTCCATCGAACGGTTTATGGGTGTCCTCACCGAGCACTACGCCGGCGCGTTCCCCGCGTGGCTTTCCCCTGTCCAGGTAGTGGGCATCCCGGTAGCCGAAACGTTCAACGAATACATGTTCGACGTCGTTGACCAGCTCAAGGCGGTGGGCATCCGCGCCGAGGTGGATACGTCGTCGGACCGGTTCCCGAAGAAGATCCGCACTGCCAGCAAGGACAAGATCCCGTTCGTCCTGATCGCCGGGGGCGACGACGCCGAGGCAGGCGCAGTGTCTTTCCGCTTCCGTGACGGAAGCCAGGACAACGGTGTGCCGGTGGCCGAGGCCGTCAAGCGGATCACAGAAGCCGTCCGTAACCGGACCAGCTAGCGGAAACGGATAAGAATACGGTGCAGGAGAACACAGGCGCAGGGCATCCAGGCGATTCCGGCGTGACCGACGACTTTGACCTCGCCGGTGTCCCGGATGCCTTCCAGCGCCTGTGGACTCCGCACCGGATGGCGTACATCAAGGGCGGCCAGCACCAGTTCAAGAATGAAAACGACTGCCCGTTCTGCGTGGGCCCCGGCCGGAGCGATGAGGAAGCCCTCATCGTCTACCGGGGGAAGACCTGCTATGTGGTGCTGAACCTGTTCCCGTACAACCCCGGCCACCTCCTGGTTTGCCCCTACCGGCATGTGCCGGACTACACAGACCTCACGTTGGACGAGACCGCCGAGTTCGCCGAGCTGACGCAGACCGCGATGAAAGTGCTGCGCAAGGTGTCGAACCCTGGAGGCTTCAACCTGGGCATGAACCAAGGTGTCGTGGGCGGCGCGGGGATCGCGGCGCACCTGCATCAGCACATCGTTCCCCGGTGGGGCGGGGACGGTAATTTCTTCCCGATCATCGCCCAGACTAAAGCCATCACCCAGACCCTCGACGAGGTGCGCCGGCAGGTGGCCGAGGCCTGGCCCGGGGAGACGGATGCTGAATAGGCACGCGCGCGGTTTCTTCACCGCGCTGTTTACACCGCTTGCCCGCTGGCTCCTGAAAATTGGTGTTTCCCCCGACGCCGTCACGGTGGTAGGTACGGTTGGCGTGGTGTCCGGCGCCCTGGTTTTCTACCCGCTCGGCCAGCTGTGGTGGGGAACGCTGTTCATTACAGCTTTTATCTTCTCCGATGTGCTGGACGGCATCATGGCCAGGATGCGGGACACCGGCGGGCGGTGGGGGAATTTCCTGGACTCCACGCTTGACAGGATCGCCGACGGTGCACTGTTTGCAGGCCTCGCCATCTGGTTCTTCACCGGTGGTGCGGACCTGGTGATCGGCATTGGAGCGATGGTCTGCCTTGTCCTGGGGATGGTGGTCTCCTACGCGCGTGCCAAGGCCGAATCATTGGGCTTTACCGCAAACGTGGGGATCGCCGAACGCGCCGAACGGCTTGTTTCGGTGCTGGTCGTTACAGGATTCACCGGTCTGGGCCTGCCTCTTATTGTCCTGCAGGCAACCCTCGCAGTGCTTGCCGTTGCCAGCCTCGTCACGGTGATCCAACGCATCGTTTCGGTCCGGCGCCAGTCCCTGGCCGGAGCGGCAACAACGGATGAAGCCTGATTAAGCCCGCCGCCCGCAGTGGGACTAGTATTAGGACTGCCCGGTCAATGGATCCGGCAATCCGGTGCGTGTTCATTTCGGCTTTGTGCCGCCCTCACGCCCGGCGAAGGTCATCTATCTACCCATAGGGGTTTTTGTGTCTACACCTGATGTAAGCAGCGAAGCCGGTTCGTCCGCGAACAGCGTCACGGGCAGCAGCCGTGTGAAGCGCGGCATGGCTGAGATGCTCAAGGGCGGCGTCATCATGGACGTCGTCAACGTCGAACAGGCCCGCATCGCCGAAGACGCCGGTGCCGTGGCAGTGATGGCGCTGGAACGCGTTCCGGCCGATATCCGTGCCCAGGGCGGCGTGTCCCGCATGTCCGATCCCGACATGATCGACAAGATCATTGACGCCGTGTCCGTGCCGGTCATGGCCAAGGCCCGGATCGGCCACTTCGTCGAAGCCCAGATCCTGCAGTCCCTGGGCGTGGACTACATTGACGAGTCCGAGGTCCTGACCCCGGCCGACTACATCAACCACATCGACAAGTGGAACTTCACCGTTCCCTTCGTCTGTGGCGCCACGAACCTGGGTGAGGCGCTGCGCCGCATCAACGAGGGCGCGGCAATGATCCGGTCCAAGGGCGAGGCCGGCACCGGAGATGTCTCCAACGCCACCGGGCACATGCGCCAGATCCGCGCCGAAATCCTCAAGCTCGCTGCCCTGCCCGAGGATGAGCTCTACGTCGCGGCCAAAGAACTGCAGGCCCCGTACGAACTGGTCAAGGAAATCGCGACCACCGGCAAGCTTCCGGTGGTGCTCTTCACCGCCGGCGGCATCGCCACCCCGGCGGACGCGGCGATGATGATGCAGCTCGGCGCCGACGGCGTGTTCGTCGGTTCCGGCATCTTCAAGTCCGGCAACCCCGCCCAGCGCGCCGCCGCCGTCGTGAAGGCCACCACCTTCTTCGATGACCCCGACGTCATCGCCAAGGCCTCCCGCGGCCTCGGCGAAGCCATGGTGGGCATCAACGTTGACGAGATCCCGCAGCCCCACCGCCTCGCAGAGCGCGGCTGGTAACAGCTCCAAAGCAGTACGACGGCGGGTGGTCACCTTTCCCAAGGTGGCCACCCGCCGTCGTTCTTCCCATCGATTGCTCCGCAACCGCCCTTATGAGGCCTCAAAACGGCGGCTACGGAGCAATCGATGAGGGGCTACTCGAGGCCGCGGCGTTTCAGGAGGGGTTCCAGTTGGGCGTCGCGTCCCCGGAGCATGCGAAATGATTCCAGCGGGTCCCGGCTGTTCCCGCGTGAAAGCAGTTCCTGGCGGAAGCGTTCGCCGTTGGCGCGGGTCATGCCACCGTTTTCGGTGAACCAGTCCACGGTTTCCGCGTCCAGGACTTCACTCCAGATGTACGAGTAGTAGCCGGCCGCGTATCCTGCCCCGGCGAAGATGTGCTGGAAATACCCGGTGCGGTAGCGGGGCGGAATCAGGGCATGGGCCACTCCGGCCGAGGCGAGGGATTTGGCCTCAAATGCCAGGACATCGTCCGGGATGCCGGTTTCGTCCAACACATGCCAGGCAAGGTCGAGCAACGCGGCGCCCAGGTACTCGGTGGTGGCGAATCCCTCGCCCCACAGCCGTGACTCGTTCAGCCTGTCAACGACCTCCTGGGGGAGCGGCTCGCCGGTAGCGTGGTGCCGCGCGTAGTTTGCCAGTACCTCCGGCCACAGGATCCACATCTCGTTGACCTGCGACGGGTACTCCACAAAGTCCCGGGGGACACCCGTGCCGGAAAAGCGCGGGTACGTCACGTTGGAGAAGAGCCCGTGAAGCGCGTGCCCAAATTCGTGGAAGGTAGTGCGCAGCTCATCCAGCGTCAGGAGGGTGGGTTCCCCGGCCGGCGGTTTGGAGATGTTCAGGTTATTGATGACCACCGCCTGGGTCCCCAGCAGGCCGGATTGTTCAACCAGCGAGTTCATCCAGGCACCTCCTCGCTTGGACTCCCGGGCGTAGTAGTCGCCCAGGAACAGTCCCAGCGGGCTGCCGTCTTCGTTCCGGACCTCCCAGACGCGGACGTCCGGGTGGTAGCCTTCCAGCTCTGCCCGTTCGTGGAAGGTGATGCCAAAGAGGGATGTGGCCGCATGGAAGACCCCGTCCTTGAGCACCCGGTCCAGCTCGAAGTAGGGTCGGAGGGCCTGCTCATCAACAGCGTATTTCTCGCGCCGGACCTTGGCCGAGTAGAAGGCCCAGTCCCAGGCCTCCAAGGGGTGCCCGGCGAGGTCAGCCAGTGCCGCGGCCTCAGCGTCAGCGTTCCGGACGGCGGCGGGGGCCAGCCTGTTCAGCATGGCTTGCACAGCTTCGAAATCCGGGGCAGTCTGCCGGTCCACCACGAGTTCGGCGTAGTTGGCAAAGCCCAGCAGCCTGGCCTTCTCGGCGCGGAGTCCGGCCATGGACCGCACGAGTTCCAGGACGTCCAGGCTGCCCCCGTCACTGCCCCTGCCGATGGAGGATTCGAACAGCCGACGGCGGACATCCCGGTTTTCGAGGACGGCCATGGCGGGCTGGTTGCTCGGCTGGATCAGCGTCAGGAGGAACTTGCCTTCGTGCCCGGCGGCGCGGGCGGCTTCGGCGGCGCCGGCAATGTCGTCGGCTGGCATGCCGGCCAGGTCCTCAGCACTGTCCAGCAGGAGGGCCGCAGACTTCATGGCTTCCTTCACCCGTTGCCCAAACTCTGTGCCGAGCCTGGAGAGCTCCGCGTTCACAGCCTTCAGCCGTTCCTGGTCCGTGGCGTCCAGTTGGATCCCCGACTGCCGGAACTCCTTCAGGTATTCCTCAACAAGCCGCACTCCTTCCGGCTCCAGGCCAGTGGTGTCAATGGCTGCAAAACGGTCGAAAAGGGCGCGGTTCAGGTAGACCTCGTCCTGGTGTGCAGTGAGCAGCGGCGTCAGCGCTGTTTCCTGGCCGCGGATCGCGTCGGAGGCGTCTGCTGACACCAGGGTGAAAAAGGACGCGGCCGCCCGTTCCAGCAACCTGCCCCCCTGCTCCATGGCCACGGCGGTGTTCGCAAATGTCGCGGGCTCTGGATTGTCCACGATGGCCTGGATTTCGGCGAGGTGCCCGGCCAGCCCTGCGTGCACCGCCTCGGCGTAGTGCTGTTCGGAGATCCCGGCAAAGGGCGGTAACTGGAACGGCAACGGGCTGGGACTGAGGAGCGGATTCGTCATGAAGTAAAGCTTTCATATGTGGCCGCGCATCTCAATGAGCCAAATGCGCGCTTCTGCCTGTTTCCAAACTTAGAATTGCGCTTATGGGGAACAGAATTGGCGCCACTGCCGCGCGTGCCGGCGCGGCCTTGTCCGCGGTCATCTTTGCCGGGGCCATGGCGGGCTGCGGTCTGATAGCCGAACAGACCCAGCCATCAGCAAGTGCCGGCACCAGTGCGGGCACTGGCCAGCCCAGTGCCACTCCGACGCCGGCCCCAACTCCCACACCCACCCCCACCCCGGGCGCCGGACCGGCGTGTCCAACATTGCGTTGCACGTCCGTACTGGTCACCGGCGACATGCTGGTCCATACCCAGCTCTGGCAGCAGGCCCAGCAGGACGCGGCCGCGGCGGGCAAACCCGGGCTGGACTTCACACCGCTCCTTGAAGGCCAGCGCCGGTACATCCAAGCCAGCGACCTTGCAATCTGCCACCAGGAAACACCGGTGGCAGGACCTGAAGGTCCTTTCTCGGCCTACCCGTCGTTCAATGTCCCGCCGCAGATCATCACCGCCTCCAAGGCAGTGGGGTACCAGGCTTGCACCACCGCCAGCAACCACACCATCGACCGGAGCACGGACGGCCTGTTGCGTACGCTGGATGCCCTGGACGCCGCCGGGCTGAAGCACACCGGTTCCTACCGGACGGAAGCTGAGTCGCAGGGCATCCTGATCCTGCAGACTCCGGCCGCCAAGATCGCCATCATCCAGGGAACCTACGGCCTCAACGGGCTCTACCCGGAATACCCGTGGCAAGTGGACATGCTCGACGCACCCACCATGATCGCCAAGGCAATCAAGGCGCGGGCTCTTGGCGCTGACATCGTGCTCGGTGCCATGCACGCCGGGGACGAGTACGCCAGCGAAGCCAACGCCCAGCAGCAGGAGGTGGCACACGCGTTGGTGGACAGCGGGCAGTTCACCATGATCTACGGCCACCACACCCACTCCGTGCTGCCCATCGAGAACTACAAAGGCACGTGGATTGTCTACGGGCTGGGCAACGGCGTCACCGAACTGTCGCCCTGGTATGTCGTCAACAATGAGGGCCTGTTGGTGCGGGCCCAGTTCAGCCAGGACGCGTCGGGCAGATGGACCGCCTCCGACCTCGCCTGGGCACCGTCGGTCATCGTCCGTGATCCGTACCGCTGGTGCTCCGTGGCATCGGATGCACCCCAGGGTGTGTGTGCCACGCCCGAGGCGGACGCTGCCACCAGGCTAAGGACCGCCACCGTTGTGGAGTCCATGGGGGCAGCCACGGCAGGAGCGCACGAACTCCTGATCACCAAGGAACCGTAGAGGCCCTCAGCGCGGGCGCCGGGCGGCGTGCTCCCTGGCCAGCGCGGCGAAGTGGTCGTCAGGCCCACCGGGAACAAAAGTCCCGAACTTGCGTTCGGCGGCGGTTCGGATGAGGAAGTCTGCAATGGCAGGGTTCTTGGGCAGAAGCGATCCGTGCAAGTAGCTGGCCACCACGTTCTTGTAGCGCGCGCCCTCATGGCCGTCCCGGCTGTTGTTTCCCGTTCCCTTGGCCACCGTTCCCAGCGGGCGGACGCCGCTGCCCAGCGTGGTCTGGCCGCTGTGGTTCTCGTACCCGAGGACGTCGCCGAACTCGGCAGTGGCCACCTTGACGTTGCCGATGAGGCGCTCGTCAGTACCGTGAGTTTCCACGTCCAGCACGCCAATGCCCGGAATGACCGAGCCCGAGCGTGTTTTGAAGAAACGCCCGAACAGCTGGTAGAGCCCACAGATGAGCAGCATCGGTGCACCATCTTCTGCGAGGTCGGTCAGGACGCCGGCGCGTGATTGAAGGTCGTCCTGGATAATCAGCTGGCCGCTGTCCTGCCCGCCGCCGCCAAGGATCACGTCGACTTCGTCAGGGAAGTCGTCGCCCACGTTGTACTCGAGCAGTTCAGGAGTGTAGCCATGCCACTTGATCCGTTGCTTGAGGACCAGCGCGTTGCCCCAGTCACCGTAGATGTTCATGTCCCGCGGATAAAGCTGCATGACACGGAGGGTGCCCTTGCTGTCGTGTGGGTCCTGCGTATCCGGGCTCATGAGACCACCTCTACCGTGGTGATTTTGGACAGCTCGCGGCGGATGGCCATCATGGCTGTGTAAGTGCAGAAAATCCGTTTCGGTTTGCCCTTGGCTTCGCGGATGAACGCCGACAGCGCCGGTGCGATCTCGGTCTGGACCGCCCCGACGGGGACGTCGTCGTACTGCAGCCGCAGCGCCATGTCATAAGCCCGGGAGCCCGTCAGCTGGTCTACGCCGCCGTTGCGGAGCGAATCGAACTCCACGTCCCAGAGCCAGGACATGTCCCGGCCGTCGGCGTAGTTGTCGTTGATGGCGATCATGGTGGCGTAGCCGCCCGCGGGAAAGGACTTCAGTCCCAGCCGGAAACCGCTGGGGTTCTTGACCAGCACCAGGTCCAGGGGCTGGCCGTCGACTGTCAGGCTTTCTCCCCGGCCGAAGGCCGGCTCCACCTTGGACAGGGCCGTGAGCAGCGTGCTGTGGTCAGCGGTCGCGGCGCCGCTTCCGAGGATGCTCCGGGCGAGGGCCAACGCGGCCGCGGCATTAAAGATGTTGTAGACGCCGCGGAGCTTCATCGCGGTGGTGACCGTGACGCCGTCGTACTCAAAGTCGGCGGTGTCCGGCCCCACTTTGCGGAGCACGACGTCGGCAGCCGGCTTTGCGGGGAGGGCGGCGGGCACGGGGCTGCCGGGGGCAGCCCGCATGTCGTCATCGTTGGGGAAGGTGCTGAGAAGGGAGTCGTCCAGGCCGAAGTACTGCACGTCCTGGCCGGTGAGGGTGTCCGCGATGCGGGCCACCCGGGGGTCTTCGCGGTTAAGGACCACTGTGCCTGTGGTTTTTGCGGCGATGTGCTGCAGCAGCTGCGCCGTTTTGTCGATCTCGCCGAACCTGTCCAGCTGGTCGCGCAGCACGTTCAGCAGGAGGCTGTAGCGGGGCGGCACACGGTTTACGAAGTGCACGGCATGGGCTTCGTCCAGTTCCAGGACGGCGACGTCGGCGCTCAGCCTTCCGCGCCAGTCCACCTCGCCCAGCAGGGAAGCGGCCACACCCCGGGTGAAGTTGCTGCCGGTCCGGTTGGTAAAAACCTTCAGGCCCTGGCTTTCCAGGAGTTCGACCACCATCTTGGTGGTGGTGGTTTTGCCATTGGTTCCACTGACCACCGCCACGCCGTGGGGGAGGGTAGCGAGCGTCCGCTGCATAAAGCCGGGGTCGATTTTCTCGACCACCAGCCCGGGCAGGGCGGACCCGCCGCCCCTGAGCCGGGACACCCGGCGGACGAGCTTGCCGAGCGGAACACTGATGTAAAGCATGCTCTGTAATATATCCCAGCAACGGCATAGAACCCTGCCCGGTGAGGCCGGCCGGCGCTGGCGGCGGCCGTTCGCGCATTATGCTGAATGGATGACAAACCCCGTTTCGGCCGCTTCTGCACGCGTGGGCTCGGGCCTGCGGATCGGCGTCCTGGCGCTCCAGGGCGATTTCCGCGAGCACCTCCGGGCCGTGGAGGCCGCCGGCGCAACCGGTGAAGGAATCCGCAGGCCCAAGGAACTGGACGGCCTGGACGGCCTCATCATTCCGGGCGGTGAATCCACGGCGATCGACAAACTCGCCCGCGCCTTTGACCTGGCGGAGCCGTTGAAGGAACGCATCAGCGAAGGCCTCCCCGTCTACGGCTCCTGCGCCGGCATGATCCTTTTGGCCAACGAGATTGCCGACCCCGCCACCGACCTCGCCGGCAACCCGCAGCAGACCTTCGGCGGCCTGGACATCACAGTCCGGCGCAACGCCTTCGGGCGCCAACGAGAATCGTTCGAAACGGACCTGGATTTCAAAGGCCTGGATTTCAGCGCCACGGATTCAGGTGTTGCCCCGGTGCACGCCGTCTTCATCCGGGGCCCCTGGGTGGAACGCGCCGGCGCCGGCGTGGAGGTCCTTGCCCAGGTGGAGCCGGCCGACCCGGAGCACGCGTCCCACGCGGCAACCCTGCCGGGGACGGCTAGAATTGTTGCAGTGCGTTCAGGCCAACTGCTGGCCACCTCCTTCCACCCGGAAGTGACTGGGGAGAAACGCGTACACGAACTTTTTATCCGCATGATCAGAGGAGAAGCGTAAAGCATGTCAGGCCACTCCAAATGGGCAACGACCAAGCACAAGAAGGCCATCCTCGATAGCCGCCGCGCAAAATCGTTCGCCAAGCTGATCAAGAACATCGAAGTCGCTGCCCGCATGGGCGGTCCGGACCTCGCCGGCAACCCGAGCCTGGAACTTGCTGTCACCAAGGCAAAGAAGACCTCGGTTCCCGCCGACAACATCGACCGCGCCATCAAGCGCGGGGCGGGCCTGACCGGTGAAGTGGTCGACTACACCGAGATCATGTACGAATGCCGCGGCCCGCAGGGCTCGGCCCTGCTCATCGAGTGCCTCACGGACAACAAGAACCGTGCGGCGTCCGAAGTCCGCCTTGCCATTTCCCGCAACGGCGGCACCATCGCTGACCCCGGTTCAGTCAGCTACCTCTTCAGCCGCAAGGGCGTGGTGTCCCTGCCCAAGAAGGAACTCACCGAGGACGACGTCCTCATGGCTGTCCTCGACGCCGGCGCTGAGGAAGTCAAGGACAACGGCGACACCTTCGAGATCCACTCGGACCCCAAGGACCTTCAGGCCGTCCGCGACGCCCTGAAGGAAGCGGGGATCGAATACGACACCGACGAAGCCGAGTTCGTTCCGTCCATGGAGGTTCCCCTGGACCTGGACGCCGCCAAGAAGTTCATGAAGCTTGTGGACGCCCTGGAAGACCTCGACGACGTCCAGAACGTCTACAGCAACGCCGACCTCAGCGACGAAGTCCAGGCCGCCCTGGAATCAGAGTGACCTTCCGCTTTGCGGCCTAGGGCGGATGGCGGAGCGTGACGCTGCGAGTACTCGGCGTTGACCCGGGCCTCACCCGCTGCGGCATTGGCGTCGTCGACGTCGAGCGGAACCGGCGGGCCACCATGGTGGGCGTCGGAGTGGTGGGTACCTCCCCGGACGAAACCCTGGACCAACGGCTCCTGGTCATCGCCCTGGCCATCGACGATTGGCTGGACCGCTACGAACCCCACGTCCTCGCCGTCGAACGCGTTTTCTCCCAGCTGAACGTCAGCACGGTGATGGGTGTGGCGCAGGCCTCCGGCGTGGTGATCGCCGCCGCGGCCCGGCGCGGCATCCCGGTGGCGCTGCACACGCCGTCGGAAGTCAAAGCAGCCGTCACCGGCAGCGGCAACTCCAACAAGGAGGCCGTGACCAAACTGGTCACCAAGATCCTCCGGCTAGACGCGCCGCCCCGCCCGGCCGACGCCGCAGATGCCCTGGCGCTGGCCATCACGCATGCCTGGCGTGCTGGCAGCGGCGCCGCAGTAGCCACCACCGGCCCCGGCAGCCTGTCGCTGACGCCCGCCCAGCGGGCCTGGGCTGAAGCCGAGGCGAAGGCGCGCCGCGCGCGGTGAATGGCCGCAGCGCTTGCTAGGGTATTCGTAGATATGTTCGGATAGCCGGTTCTGCTCAAAAGAGCCCGGCGGTACACCAGGAGCCCGGCTTTGATCAGTTTCCTTCGCGGAACCGTAGCGCACGTTGGCCTTTCCACTGCCGTGATCGACCTCAACGGCGCGGGCATGAGCGTCAACGCCACGCCCCAGACCCTCAGCCGCCTCCGCGCCGGCGATGAAGGCAAGCTCTTCACCTCCCTGATCGTCCGGGAGGATTCGCTGACCCTGTTCGGATTTGCTTCTGACGACGAACGCGAAGTCTTCGACGTCCTGCTAAGCGTCAGCGGTGTGGGTCCACGCCTGGCGCTGGCAGTCCTTGCCGTGCATGAACCGGAGGCCATCCGGGTTGCAGCCCACACCGGCGACAGTAAAACGTTCACGAAAGTGCCCGGCATCGGCCCTAAAGTGGCTGGCCGGATCGTGTTGGAACTCGCCGGCAAGCTGGTGCCGCACGGAACGCTTGGCGCTGCCAGTGTAGCCACCCCGGCCGAGGCCGCCTGGAAGCCCCAGGTGGTGGCCGCCATGACCAGCCTCGGTTGGTCGGAAAAGGACGCCACCTCCAGCATCGAGAAGGCATTGGCCGACGACCCCGAGGTCTCTTTCCGTGGCAATGTCGCGGAAATCCTTCGGACCACGCTCCGCTGGCTTGGCCAGGACGGTGCGCGGGCCGGCAACCGCGTAGGCAGCCGTGGCTGACCCGTCCGTTGTGGCGGCCGTGGAGGAGCCCGAAGACCGGGCCATCGAAGCTGCCCTCCGGCCCAAGAACCTGGATGATTTTGTGGGCCAGCACCGTGTCCGGAAACAGCTGTCGCTGGTCCTGCAGGCGTCGCGGATGCGCGGCCGGAGCGCGGACCACGTGCTGTTCTCTGGGCCTCCAGGCCTGGGCAAAACCACGCTCGCCATGATCGTGGCAGCTGAAATGAACGCACCCCTGCGGATCAGCAGCGGTCCGGCCATCCAGCACGCCGGCGACCTCGCAGCCATCCTCTCCTCCCTCTCCGAAGGGGAGGTCCTCTTCCTGGACGAGATCCACCGGATGTCCCGCCCGGCCGAGGAAATGCTGTACATGGCCATGGAGGACTTCCGCGTGGACATTGTGGTGGGAAAAGGCGCCGGTGCCACTGCGATTCCGCTCGACCTGCCTCCCTTCACGCTGGTGGGTGCCACCACGCGCGCGGGGTTGCTTCCTGGTCCGTTGCGCGACAGGTTCGGCTTCACCGGCCATCTAGAGTTCTATTCCGTTCCGGAACTTGAGTTGGTCCTTAGGCGGTCCGCCGGCCTGCTGGACCTGAAGGTCAACTCCGCCGGATTCAGCGAAATCGCCGGACGGTCGCGGGGGACACCGCGTATCGCCAACCGCCTGCTCCGCCGTGTGCGTGACTGGGCACTGGTCCATGGAATCGAACAGATCGATGCCCGCGCAGCCTCCGCCGCGCTGGATATGTATGAAGTGGATAAAAGGGGGCTGGACAGGCTCGACCGTGCCGTCCTGGAAGCGCTCATCACCAAGTTCGGCGGCGGGCCCGTGGGCCTGTCCACCCTCGCCATAGCGGTGGGAGAAGAGACCGAGACGGTGGAAACGGTCGCGGAGCCGTTCCTGGTCCGCGAAGGCCTGTTGGGCCGGACACCGCGGGGCCGCATCGCCATGGCCCCGGCCTGGACCCACCTCGGCTACGCCATCCCGTCCGGAGTGTTCAGCCAGGAACCGCTGGACCTGTTCGAACCAGACAGCGACGGCGATGAAGACGGCGTCAACTGGGCGCCCAACACCCCATAGCGCCGACCTTTCAGCTTTTCCCTTTAGACTGGGTATGACGCCCGGCACGTTCGCGTCTTTGTTCCCGCAGGTGGCTCCACCAGCTACCGGTGGATGCCAGGTGGTTCGCCGCCCGGCCACCCGGTTCAAAGAGGACGGCGCCTTAAACCAATACGCCAGTACAGATCGGAAGCATCCCTGTGGATCCCATGAACATCGTCTTGTTCGCCATGCTCGGAATTTTTATCTTTATGATGTTCCGCCGCAACAAGAAGACCAAGGAGCAGCAAGCAACGCTGCAGTCCCAGTTCGCCCCTGGGGTTGAGGTCATGACGAGCTTCGGTCTCTTTGGCCGGATTGTCTCCATGGACGATGAAGAGAACAAGGTAGTGCTCGAGCTCTCTCCCGGCAACCTCGCTACAGTTCACCGCCAGGCTGTCACCAAAATTGTGGAGCCGGCTGCTGTTGCAGAAGAGGAGCCCACGGTTGTCCCTGACGACGCCTCCTCGCTGACCACGCAGGACGCCGGAACTGCCGGAACCGCCGCCGCTGCCCCCGAGACCCCGGACGAGACCCTGAAGCGCCTCAACGACGAGGGGAAGAAGGACAACTAGTCCCCGCTCACGCATTTTTGCACCTCTACGGCAGCAGGTTGCCGCCGGTGGGAGCAATTGCTCGCACCGGCGGTTCCTGGCATGAATAAGAGAAAGATCGACAATGGCACGAACTGGCCCCAAAAAATCAGGCCTCAGGGTACTCGTCTGGCTTGGCGTAGTCCTCGCTGTGCTGACGGCTGTCCTTGCTGGCGGCACCATCGCCGGACAGGCCAGCTGGGCACCCAAGCTGGCGTTGGACCTCGAAGGCGGCACCCAGATGATCCTGGCGCCCAAGGTTGAGGGCGGTTCGGACATTAACGAGGAGCAGCTTAACCAGGCGGTGGCCATCATCCGCCAACGCGTGGACGGCTCCGGCGTTGCCGAAGCGGAGATCAGCACCCAGTCAGGCCGGAACGTTGTGGTCAGCCTTCCGGGCACGCCCTCCACTCAGACGAGGGCCCTGATACAAGCTTCCGCCGACATGAACTTCCGCCCTGTTCTCCTCAACGGAGCAGGCGCGGCGGTCCCCACGGAGTCGCTCACGCCTGAGGACCAGCTGCCGAAGCCGACGGCGGAACCCGCCAACAGCAGCGACACCAACTGGATCACGCCCGAGGTCTACCGCCAGTTCGAGACCCTCGACTGCGACAACCCGTCCCAGGACAAGCAGGAGCGCTCCGACCCTGCCAAGCCGCTCGTGACCTGTGAGCCCG
Source organism: Pseudarthrobacter sp. NPDC055928 (assembly GCF_042270935.1). NCBI lineage: Bacteria > Bacillati > Actinomycetota > Actinomycetes > Micrococcales > Micrococcaceae > Pseudarthrobacter > Pseudarthrobacter sp. NPDC055928. The sequence continues at coordinate 2,228 of NZ_JBHJZH010000012.1, read as the reverse complement.
CAACGGCCACCACTCCGGCGATTAAATACATCCTGGGACCGGTGGAGGTCAAGGGCAGCAACATTGTCACCTCCTCCTTCCAGCTTCAGCAGGGCGCGCAGGGTGCCGTGACCAACGAGTGGGCCGTCAACATCCAGTTCGACGACGAAGGTACCGCCAAGTTCAAAGAGGTCACCGAACGCCTGAACCAGTTCTATGTGGCAGCCGGCGGCGAAACCGGCACCGACCCCAAGGCACAGTTCGCTATCGTGCTCGACGATCAGGTCATCTCCGCGCCGCGCTCCCTTGCTGTCATCACCGACGGGCGCCCGCAGATCACCGGTGGCTTCACAGAGCAGACGGCTAAGGCGCTCTCAGACCAGCTTCGGTTCGGTGCACTGCCTATCAGCTTCGAGATCCAGAGTGAGCAGCAGATCTCCGCGACACTGGGTGGCGAGCAGCTCCGCATGGGCCTCCTGGCCGGCGTTATCGGCCTGCTGCTCGTGGTGGTTTATTCGCTCTTCCAATACCGTGCCCTGGGCTTCGTCACGATCGCCTCGCTGGTGGTGGCCGGTGCACTGACGTACCTCGCCATCGCCATCCTGGGCTGGACCGAAAACTACCGGCTCTCACTTGCCGGCGTTGCCGGTCTTATCGTGGCAATCGGCCAGACAGCGGACTCGTTCATCGTCTACTTCGAACGCATCCGTGACGAGTTGCGCGAAGGCCGCGGCCTGGTCTCCGCCGTCGAGAACGGGTGGAAGCGCGCCAAGCGGACGGTTCTGGCCTCCAAGGCAGTCAACCTGCTGGCTGCCCTCGTGCTCTACTTTGTGGCAGTGGGCAACGTCCGCGGCTTTGCGTTCACGCTCGGCCTGACAGCCATCGCCGACCTCATTGTCGTCTTTATGTTCACGCACCCGACGCTGCAGATGCTTGCGCGCACCAGGTTCTTCGGAGAGGGCCACCGGTTCTCCGGCCTTGATCCGAAGCAACTCGGGGCAGTGCCGCTGTATCGCGGAGCCGGACGCCTGCGCACCCCTGACTCGAAGCCTGCTGCGGTCCGGGCAAAGAACACCGGTGCTGCCGCTGAGGCAGAGCGCAGGATGACCATCGCGGAACGCCGCCTCGCGGAGAAGCAGGAGCAGCTTACCGGCTCCTCCAAGAGCGCATCCAAGGAGAACAAGTAAATGTCCAGCTTTGCCACTTTCGGTAACGAGCTCTACACAGGCAAGCGCTCGTACGACTTTGTCGGCGCCAAGAAGATCTGGTTCCTCATTGCGGCCGTGGCCGTTGCCCTGTCCATCCTTATCCCGGTGGCCAAGGGCGGGTTCAACCTGGGCATCGAGTTCCGCGGCGGCTCTGAGTTCACCGTGTCGAACGTCAAGACCACCGATGCCGCCGTGGGCGAAAAGGCCGTTCAGGATGTCGTCGCGGGAAGCATTCCGCGCGTGGCCAACGTGGCCGGCACCACCATGCGCATCCAAACGGACAAGCTCACTGACGACGAGACCCTCAAGATCAAGGAGGGGCTGACGGCTGCTTACGGCGTCACTGACAACGAGGTGACGTCCACCTTTGTGGGTCCCACCTGGGGCGCCGACGTCACCAAGCAGGCGCTGATCGGCCTGGTCATCTTCGTGGTGCTCGCTGCGCTCCTCATGGCGCTCTACTTCCGGACCTGGAAGATGTCCCTCTCTGCTATCGCCGGGATGGCGGTGACGATGTTCATCACTGCCGGGGTATATGCCTTGAGCGACTTTGAGGTGACACCTTCGGCCATCATCGGGTTCCTGACCGTGCTCAGCTACTCCCTGTATGACACCGTGGTGGTCTTCGACAAGATCCGCGAAAACACCGCCGATCTTGATGCCTCCACTCGCCGGACTTTTGGCGAGGAGGTCAACCTCGCGGTGAACCAGACCCTGGTGCGTTCCATCAACACCATGATGGTCGCAATCCTCCCCGTGGGCGCCATCCTGTTCATCGGTGCGGGCCTGCTGGGGGCTGGTACGCTCAGAGACCTGTCGCTGGCATTGTTCGTCGGCATCCTTATTGGGACGGCGGCAACCATCTTCGTGGCAGCCCCCATGTATGCCTGGCTCCGCCAGAATGAACCTGACCTTGTGAAGCAGGCCAAGCGCGTGGAGCACCGGCGGAACGAGGCGGCGTCCAAGGCCGCCGCTCCAGCCGAACCCGCCCAGGCCTGACACCCGAAGCACAGGGGCCGGCCGGCATCAGGAGACTGATGC
>NZ_JBHJZH010000011.1:0-177010 GCF_042270935.1 Pseudarthrobacter sp. NPDC055928 | reverse complement strand
TTCCGGGTGAACCGGGGCCTGGTGGTCCTGAACGATGTGAACTCCGGGAATGTGTGGCTGGTGAACCAGAACATGCAGCTCGTGAACAACTGGGATGACGTGGTGCCGCCGAAGAACGAATCGGACGAGCAGGACCAGGAATCGGCCGACAACAACACCATCAATGTCCTGCCCGACCGCACCAAACCCAACCGACCGCCGGAAACGAAACCGGACACTGTGGGCGTCCGCCCCGGACGCACCACCGTCCTCAGCGTCCTGGACAACGATTCCGATCCCGACGGCGACGTCCTGACCGCCGCCGTCGGCAACGCCGGACCCAAGGCAGGAAGCCTCGAAAGCATCTACGGCGGCACTGCCTTCCAAGTCTCGGTACCGGCGGACGCAAAGCCGGGCACCGAAACGTTCGACTATAACGCCGCTGACGGCCGTGGCCTGTCCGCGGGCGGCCAGGTGACGCTGAGCGTTGTGGGCCCGGAAGAAAACCGGCCACCCCTGTTCAAGCGCGGCGGCGACGCCACCACCATGCTGGTGGAACAGGGCAAGACCGTCAGCCAGAACATCCTCACGGACTGGATGGACCCCGACGGCGACGACCTGGTCCTGATGGACGCCAAGGCCGACAACGACCAGGACCAGGTCAAAGTCCGCCGCGACGGCCTGCTGACTTTCCAGGATTCCGGCGCCACCGCAGGCAAGAAGAACGTCACAGTGACCATCTGGGACGGCCGCGCCACGGTCACCGGAAAAGTCGTGGTCAACGTCCAGCCGCCCGGCGCCCTGGCACCTGTAGTCAATGCCGACCACGTGACGGCGGTGGTCGGTCAGGACCTGGTAATCGCGCCCCTGAAGAACGACGTCGACCCCAACGGAGGTGCCCTGCGGCTGGCCCAGGTGGAAGCCAACGGGCCGGCCGAACTCGGTCCCGTGACCGACGGCGGGACCTTCACTTTCAAGAGCACCACCCCGGGCCCGGTCTACCTGACCTATATCGCGAGCAACGGGCCGCAGAGCAGCCAGGGCCTGATCCGCGTTGACGTGGAATCCGGGAAGGACACCGGCGACCCCGTTGCCGTGCATGACGTTGCCCTGATGCCCACCGGCGGCAGCGTCCTCCTTGACCCGCTGGCCAACGACTCCGACCCCTCCGGCGGAGTCCTGGTCCTGCAGTCCGTTCAGCTGCCGGACAACATCACCGCGTCTGTGAGCGTGATCGACCACAGCGTCCTTCGGATCACCGACGTCCTGGGCACCAAGGAACCGTTCCTGTTCGAATACACGATGTCTAACGGCCGCAAGTCTGCCACCGGCAGCGTCTCAGTGGTCCCGGTGCCCGCCCCCGCCGTCGTCGAAGCACCGCAGCCGAAGCCGGACGAAGTGAACGTCCGCGTCAACGACGTCGTGACCATTCCGGTCCTGGACAACGACACCCACCCGCAGGGTGAAAAGCTGACCGTTGACCCTGCGCTGCCGCAGAACGTGGATGAGCTGGACGGTAAGGGCTTCGTCTCAGAGAACACGCTCCGGTTCATCGCCGGGTCCCAGCCCAAGACTGTCCGGGCCATCTACAACGCGGTGGATCCGCAGGGACAGAAAAGCGCGGCCGCAGTGACCATCCACATCCTTCCGTTGGAGGGGTCGGAGAACTCCCGCCCGCAACCCCGGAACCTGACCGCACGTGTGGTCGCCGCCGGTACGGTGCGCATCCCGGTCCCGCTGGACGGCATTGACCCTGACGGCGACTCCGTGCAGCTGACCGGCATCGACAGCACGCCCGCCATGGGAACCGCCACCGTGGGCAGCAACTTCATCGACTTCATCGCCGCCGGAGACGGCGCGGGAACCGATACTTTCCGCTACAAGGTGGTGGACCGCCAAGGCGCCGTCAATACAGGGACTGTGACAGTTGGGATCGCCCCGCGCGGCGAGACCAACCAGAACCCCACGCCCGTGGACGACGAAATCAAGGTCCGTCCCGGACGCCAGATCGCCGTCGACGCCACCGGCAACGACACCGATCCCGACGGCGACCTCATCCGCATCCTTACCGACGGCATCGAAGCTGACGACGCCCTCCAGGCCACCGTCAGCAAATCCAGCGGCCGCATCATCCTGCTGGCTCCCGGGGCCGAGGGGACGGTCAATGTGCGGTACACCATCGCCGATGACCGCGACGCCAAGGCGCAGGCCACCATCCGCGTGGTGGTGGACAACGAAGTACCCCTGCAGGCACCCATCGCCCGCGACGACAGGGTCACCTCCGCCCAGACCATGGGCAAGACGGCCGTGGACGTTCCGGTCCTGAAAAACGACGAAGACCCCGACGGCGTGGGCGAAAACCTCAAAATCAGCACGGAGGCCACCACCGCCCGTCCCGGCGCCGACGGCAACATGCGTGTTGACCTGACTGAACAGCCGCAGCTGATTCCCTACACCGTGGAGGACGTGGACGGCCAGAAGTCCACCGCCATCATCTGGGTGCCGGGAATCGGACAGCAGGTGCCGACGCTCGCCAAGGACGAGGTGATTGAGGTCATTGCCGGCCAGTCCGCCACTGTGAACCTGAACGAGTGGGTCAAAGTCCGGGAAGGCCGCTCCCCGCGCCTGACCCAGACCGACCGGATCAAGCTCATCGGTGCAGATGGCGGCGATCCCACAGCCGGCAGCGCCACGTCGCTCAAATACACCGCGGGTACCGATTACGTCGGGCCGGGATCGCTCAGCTTCGAGGTGACTGACGGCACTGGACCGGACGATCCCGAGGGCCTGAAATCCACGCTCAGCATCCGCACCAAGGTCCTGCCCGATCCGAACCGGAACAACCCGCCCACGCTGCTGGGCGCCACTGTCGAGGTCCCCAAGGGCGAGACTGCGGAGCTGGATCTGAGCCGGCTGACGTCGGATCCGGACCGGGACGACGTGGACAACATGAAATACGAACTTGTCGGGGGGAACCCCGCCAGCTTCAACGCCAGGATAGACGGAAAGACGCTCAAAACGTCCGTTGATGGTTCAACAACGACCGGCACCACGGGCGCCGTCCAGGTCAAGGCCAAGGACTCCCGCGGCCTTGAGGCAACTGCGACCTACCAACTGGCAGTGACGGCTTCCAACAGGCCCAAACCGGTGGCTAACGATGACGTGGAGCCCAATGCGGCGGCCGGGAAGCCCGTCACTGTAAAAGCCCTGGCCAACGACTCCAACCCGTTCCCCGAAACGGCTCTGAAGATCGTCGCGGCCGGTGCCGAAACCGGGAGTGGCAACGTAGAAGTATCCGGCGATGCAGTGGTGGTGACACCGGCTCCGGGATTCTCCGGGTCCATGGTGGTGTCCTACACAGTTGCCGACAAAACTGAGGAATCTTCACGGCGGGCAACGGCCCGCATCCGCCTGACCGTGAAGGACAAGCCGCTTGCACCCACCACACCGCAGGCCCAGAGCGTGGGGGACCAGACGGCCCTGCTGAACTGGTCCGCCCCGGCAGACCGCGGGTCACCCATCACCAAGTACACGGTGTACGGTGAGTCCGGCTTCAGGCAGGATTGCCCCGCCAACACGTGCACCCTGAACGGGCTGGTCAACAACACGAAGTACCACTTCGAGGTGACGGCCACTAACGAATTCGGTGAGTCGGACCGCTCCCCGGCGTCCGCTGAGGTCCGTCCCGACGTCAAGCCCGACACCCCGCTGGCGCCCACCCTGAACTTCGGCGACAAGCAGCTCTCCGTGAACTGGGTGGCACCGGCCAGCAAGGGCTCCCCGGTCAAGTCCTATGACCTGGAGATCTCGCCCGCCCCACCCGGCCAGAACGCCCAGATCCAGAACCTGACCGCGGTCAGCTACGTCTGGAAGGGACTGCAAAACGGCGTCTCGTACAAGGTCCGGGTGCTGGCCCGCAATGATGCGAAGGATCCGTCCGAGTGGAGTCCGTACTCAGCCGCCGCAGTGCCTGCCGGCCCGCCGGCCACCCCTGCAGCTCCGACCGCTTCGCAGGCCGGCTCCGTGGGGCCACAGAGCCAGCTGAAGGTCAGTTGGACTGCGCCGAACAACAACGGTGACGCCGTATCCTCGTATACCCTCACTACCCTTCGGGGCGGGGCAGTGGTGGCCTCCCAAGCAGTGACGGGAGGAACTACGCAGAACGTCACGGTGGACAACTCCGAGGCCAACTACACCTTTACCGTCTCGGCCACCAACAAGGCCGGCACCAGCGGGACCAGCAGCCCGTCCGCCCAGATCCGGGCGGCCGGCAAGCCTGACCCGGTCAGCGGCGGCACAGTTGCAGACACGGGTACCAGCGGCCAGCTCAAGGTGACCTTCACCCCGCTGACCCAGGCCCAGCGGAACGGCTCCACCGAAGGTGAAATCCAGTACACGTACAACGCGGACGGCAGGTCGGGAACTATCCCCGCCGGTGGTGGAACCATCAACGGGATGACCAACGGCCGGGATATCACGGTCACCATCATCGCCACCTCCACCAAGAACAACGTTTCCAGCGATGCCAAGAACATCGGCTCCGGCAACCCCTACGGCCCGCCGAATGCCCCCAACGTGGACGGACGGACGTCGGCCCAGGGAGACGGCGACGTTCACTGGACCTGGAACAACCCGACAACTAACGGCCGCCCGCTTGATCACTTTGAGGTCAGCTACGAAGGGGGAGCGTGGATCAACGTCGGTTTGGCAAACCGCTTCGACCGGTCCGCCGGCGGCTGGGACCAAGTCCGGACACTGAAGGTCCGTGCGGTTACTGCGGCGGTGGGTCCGGCAGGCCAGGCGAATTCGCGTTCCGGAACGGACCCCACGCCCCCGCCACCTTCGTCGTGGAGTATCACCGCGAGTCCCGTTCGCAGTTGCACCGAACCACGCAAGGGGACGGACAGCTTCCGCGCCGGCAACCCGTCCTCGTGCGTGGGTGAAGGCAAATGGCTCGACGCCGGTGCCGCCGCGCAATCCGACCGCTACCAGGTCTGGTACAAGACGTCCAACAACCCCACGGGCATCTGGTACCACCTCACCAGCGGCATGGCGGCCGGCAACTGGCTCCGTTGCGACACATCGAACCTTGGCTGCAACCCGCCGAACGGGATGCCAAACCGCTAGTCAGTTACCACCAAAGCAACTGTTGGGTCCGGACTCCTCGGGTCCGGCCAAACCTTGACCAAGACAAAGGAAAAATTCCATGACAATGACCACCGAGCAGGCCGAATGGTTTGCAGGCACCTTCGAAAAGCTCGTTGCCAATGTCGGACAGGCGGTGCTGGGCAAGGAACATGTCATCCGGCTGACCTTCACGGCGATGCTCGCCGAGGGCCACGTGCTCTTCGAGGACGCGCCGGGCACCGGCAAGACCTCGCTGGCGCGCGCCTTGGCAGCCACAGTGCAGGGATCCAACAACCGCATCCAGTTCACCCCTGACCTGCTGCCGTCCGACGTGACCGGTGTGACCATCTACGACCAGAAGACGCAGAAGTTCGAGTTCCACAAGGGACCCATTTTCAACAACATCGTCCTGGCCGACGAGATCAACCGTGCCTCGCCAAAGACCCAATCGGCGCTGCTGGAAGTCATGGAAGAATCCAGGGTCACCGTGGACGGTGTCACCTACGAGGCCGGCCGGCCGTTCATGGTCATGGCCACGCAGAACCCCATCGAGCAGGCCGGCACCTACCGGCTGCCCGAGGCGCAGCTGGACCGCTTCCTGATCAAGACCTCCATCGGCTACCCGGACCACGCCTCGACCGTCAAGCTGCTCGGCGGCGCCAACCTGAAGGACCGCTCCAAGGAGATCACCGCCGTGATCACCACCCAGGCCGTGGCGGACATGGCCGACCTCGCGGCCACCGTCCATGTGGACACCGCCGTGCTCGAGTACATTTCCCGGCTCTGCGAAGAGACCCGCAACGCGCCCGAGACCCGGCTGGGGGTCTCCGTCCGTGGAGCCATCGCCATGGTCCGCGCCGCAAAGGTCTGGGCTGCGGGCCAAGGGCGGAACTTCGTCCTCCCGGACGACGTCAAGGAACTTGCCGCCGTGGTGTGGACGCACCGGTTCGTGATGGATCCCGAGGCTGAATTCTCCGGCGCCACGCCTGAGGCAGTCCTGGCCCGGGTCCTGTCCGACGTTGCAGCCCCGCAGCAGCGCGCCACCGCCTGACGGTTCCAGGACCTCCCGACCACCACCCAGCGCAAACGAAGGCACCACTATGTCCAGCAGCACTCCGTTGATCCGGCTTGCTGACCGTCTCCGGCAACTTTTCCACCGGAACGGCAAGCCCACTCGGCTGCACCCCCCGGCTTTTTGGGCCGAGGCCACCAGCACGGCCGGCCTGGCCCTTGCACCGGCCTGGCAGAAAGTCCGGGGCCTTTGGCTCCGGTACGTGTGGCCGGTGCTGTCCGTCGTGAGCATCCTGGGCTGGTCCGTCCTCGCCGCCGCCATCCTGCTGTGGGCCACCGGCCAGTCGTTCGGCTGGCAGGAAGCCAAAGCGGCGGCCATCGCTGCGTTTGTACTCTTTGCGATCGCGGTCGGCTTTATCCTGGGCCGGTCATCCTACGGCGTGGTCCTGGACCTCGCCCGTACCCGCGTCGCCGTTGGCGACAGCGCCGTGGGAAGCATCGCGGTCTCCAACACCTCCGCCCGTCCGCTCCTGCCGGCCGCCCTCGAACTGCCTGTCGGTGCCGCTACCGCCGTCTTCCATCTTCCGCGAATGAAGCCCCAGCAGGTCCACGAGGACCTCTTCACCATTCCCACCGCCCGCCGCGCCGTCATCGTGGTGGGTCCGGTCCGCTCCGTCCGTGCCGACCCACTGCACCTGCTGCGCCGCCAGGTGCTGTGGACCGAACCGGAGGACCTTTTCGTCCATCCCCGGACCGTTGCCCTCGCTGGTTCGGCCGCGGGCTTCATCCGCGACCTTGAAGGCATGCCCACCACGGACCTTTCCAGCGCAGACGTGTCATTCCACGCCCTGCGGGACTACGTGCCGGGGGATGACCGCCGGCACATCCATTGGAAGACCACCGCGCGGACCAACAAGCTGATGGTGCGCCAGTTCGAGGAAACCCGGCGCGCCCACCTGGCCATTTCTCTGTCCATCAACACGGACGAGTATGCCTCGGAACAGGAATTCGAGATGGCCATCTCGGCCGCCGCCTCGATCGGCCGCCAAGCCATCCGGGAGCAGCGGGAACTGGACGTCCTGACCCAGAAGGGTCCACTGCGCTGCGAAACCGGGCGCAACATGCTGGACGACATGACCAGGATCGTCGGGGCACCCATGCGCCGCACCGCCGTCGACCTCGCCCGGTCCCTGGCCGACACGGTCCCCAACGCCTCTGTGGTGTTCTTTGTGGTGGGCAGCAACGTCACGCCCACCCAGCTTCGTTCCGCTGCCGCCTCGGTCGCTCCCGGCGTCCGCAGCCTCGCCGTGCGGCTCCAGACCGGAGCGGCGCCGTCGCGGGCCAACATCGCCGACCTGACGGTGCTGACCCTGGGCGACCTCGCCGACCTCGCCATCGTCCTGAGAAAGGCGGCCGCATGAGCTCCGCATCCGACCTCCGCCCCCGGGCATCCCGGCAGAAAAAGCGCCAGCAGCAAGAGCATGAGTCAGCATTCGCGGATGGCCAGCCTGCGTGGCATTTTATGGTCGACGCCGGTGCGCTCACCATCCTGCTCGGGCTGGGCGTGCTGGGCTTCAGCCTCAGCTTCGGCGGGGACGCCTACTATCTCATCTCCGGGTTCGGCGGCATCATCCTCGGACTCGGCCTCGCCGCCGCCAACGCCCACCTGCGGCTTGGCCTGCTGATCACCTCCGCCCTGGCGCTGGGCGCCTACCTGGTGCTGGGAACCGTGCTGGCCGTGCCGGACGCAGCCATCGCGGGCTTCGTCCCCAGCCTGGACTCCCTCCGAACGCTGCTCCTGGGGGTGGTGTTCGCCTGGAAGGACATGCTGACCGTCGGTGTGCCGGTGGGGACCGCCGGGGGAGTCCTCATTGTTCCGTTCCTCAGCTCCCTGCTCACCGCGCTGGTGGCAGGAATCCTCACTTGGCGGGCCAAGGCTCCTTATTGGCCGCTGCTGCCTGTGCTTGCCCTCTTTGTCACGGGCATTGCATTCAGCACCAACGCCGCGTTCCTGACGGTGGAGCGGGGCATTGGCCTGACGGTCATTGCGATCGCTTGGGCCACGTTCCGCCGTGATGCACTGCGCCGAAGCGACACCCGGAAAGTGTCCGTCAACCGCCCCCAAAGCGACGCCGGCACTGCCCAGCGCGCCAGGATCCGCAGGCTCGGCACCGCCGCTGCCGTCATCGCCGCAAGCATGGCCATCACCGCCGTCGCGGCCCCGTTGGTCACGGCGAGCGACGACAGGAAAGTGCTGCGCAACGTGGTGGTCCCGCCATTTGACCCCAAGGACTACATCACGCCACTGGCAAGCTTCCGGACCTTCGTCAAGGACAAGAAGGACGACACGCTGTTTGTGGTCACGGGCCTGCCGCGGGACGGACGGGTGCGGCTGGGGGCGCTGGACGCGTTCAACGGCACCAACTACAACATGGACCCCAACGGTTCCGGCAATTTCAGCAAGGTGGGGGATACCAAATCCATCAACACCCTGGCCGATACTTCCAGTGTTGTGCCTACCAATGACTACGCCATTGACATCACCATCGAGGACTACCAAGGCTTTTTCGTCCCGGGGGGCCGAAAGACCACGGGGCTGAGCTTTGACCAAAGTGCGTCAGGGGCCGCTTCGGGCCTGTACTTCAATTCGGGCACGGACACCGCAGTGACCACCAAGGGCCTCTCGAAGGGTGACTCCTACAGTGTCCAGGTGTCCGATCCGGTCAAGCTGGAGCATGGCCAGCTGACCCAGTACGACTTTGCCAAAGTCACCCTGCCTGACGCTTTGGAGGTGCCGCCGGTGGTCGGCTCGCAGGCCAACGACCTCTCGGCCGACGCACCCACCGCCATCGACCGCGTCCGCCAGATCGAGGCCCACTTCCAGAAGACCGGCGCTTTCAGCAACGGGCTGGTCACCGAAGGGCAGCTGCCCAGCGTCTCCGGGCACAGCTCGTCCCGGATCAGGAACCTCCTGACGGCCAAGCAAATGCTCGGCGACGACGAACAGTATGCCGTGGCGATGTCGCTGATGCTCCGCCACCTGGGGATCCCCTCACGCGTGGTCATGGGCTTCTACCCCGATCCGACCAGCCCGGAGAACGGCGCCGGCGAAGTGAAGATCACCGGCAAGGACGTCCACGCCTGGGTGGAGGTGGCCTTCGACCGCGTGGGTTGGGTCAGCTTTGACCCGACACCGCCCAAGGACAACATCCCCATCCCGCCGGACCCGGAAAACAAATCCAAACCCAAGCCACAGGTGCTTCAGCCGCCCCCGCCCCCGCAGGAGCCCGCAGACCTGCCGCCGGACTCCTCCCCGGATGCGCTGGATGCGGACCAGAAGAAGAACAACCCCTGGCTGTTCTGGGGCGCGCTCCTAAGCGCCCTCGGGGTTGCCCTGATTCCGTTGTCGATCCTGGCGCTGCCGCTGCTGATCATCGCCCTGCTCAAATCACGACGACGGAAGTCCCGGTTCACCGAAGGCCACCCGGCGCAGCGCGTCGGCGGGGGCTGGAACGAGGTGCTGAGCCTCGCCACGGACATGGGGGCGGGAATCGACACCCGCGCCACGCGGCGGGAAAGCGCTGCGGTAGTGGCGGAAGCTTTCCCTTCGACCGGGACCACCACAACGATGCTGGCCCGCCGTGCGGACGCGTCAATCTTTGGCGCCGGGCAGCCGAGCGAGGAAGAGGTCAAGGAATACTGGACCATCGTGGACGGCTCCCTCAAGGAAATGACCGCGACCGTGGGCTTCTGGCGCAGGCAGCGGGCCAGGTTCTCACCCAGGTCCCTGCTGGCGGACGGGCGGGCAGCCCTCAAGCTGCGCAGCACCGGCCGGGGGCTGGCGTCGCTGCGGCGGCCAGGCGACGCCGCAAAACAGCCCCGCGACGTAAAGCAGCCCGGCGCCGCACCGCAGGCTGGCTCAGCTGTGCCGCAGTCGGCCGAAGGTAGGGTGGAGAGCGGTCCGGCGGCAACCCCCGCAGGCCCCTCCGAACCTGATGAGTCCACTGTTCTGAGGAACCCTGGCAGGAAGAACCACACCGAACCATGACGCAAGACTCCGAGCGCTGCCAGCGCTGCCAGCAGCTGATCCGCGCCGGTGCCACGTTCTGTACCGCCTGCGGAGCCCCTTTGCCCAACAGGGCTGCCCGGAATGCCCGCTACGTGGACCACGCCCAGCAGGCGTTGATGGAACGTGCGGCTGAGCATGCCGCCGCGATTCCCGGTACTATCCCGGTAGTACAACGGGTCCCGGCTGACAGCGGTCCCGGAATGGCACAGGCCGTCCACGGTCAAGGGGGAGGAACGGGCATGGCAGTTAATCTTGGGCTTGTTCCGGCTGCGTCGGGTAAGCGTCTCGGGGCTGCCGTGCTGGACTGGCTCGCTCCGCTGGTGGTCCTGGGAGTGACATTTGCCATTGGCTTCGCCGGGGTGACGCGCACCCAAAGCGGTGGATTCATCATTTATGACACGGGATCGCTGGTCCTGTTCGGCGGCATTGGCCTCGGGCTGACGCTCGTCTATATTGTCGTCCTGCTGGGTCTGGAAGGCCGGTCCGGAATCACGATCGGCAACCGGCTCATGGGCATCCGCAGCGCCGACAACGACGGCTATGCGCCGGGCGGGGGAGCAGTTTTCCTCCGCGGGCTTGTCACTGGAGCGGGCGTCCTGTTGGCCGTCGTTGCGGCGGCTGCGCTGGTCATTTTCAAGTGGTTCGACGCGGCACTCTTCATCCTGGCGCCGCTGGTCCTGGCCGGTGCCGCGTGGGCGGTACTCGTGGTGGTCTCGAACTCCTGGGACAAGAACGGCAAGCTCCGGGGCTGGCACGACACCGCCGCGAAAACCCTCGTCTTTGACGTCAAGGCCGGACGGAACCCCATTGCCACTGGCGGGATCCAAGGACCCTATAGTTTCGCGCCGCTGGACCTGCCGCCCGTGCAGCAGGTCGCGTCGCCCGTGGCCGGAGCAGCCAAAGCCCCGCAGGTCATCAACGCCCAGGCGCCCCTGAACCCCAACCAGTGGCAGCCGCCGGCAGGGCAACCTGCCAGCCAGGCACCACGCGCCGCCGTACACCCGGAGCCTGCACCAATGGCCCAGGCCGTTCCGCCCGCCCCGGCCACCCCTCAGGGGCCGGCAGCCCAGCCAGCCGCGCAGCTGCCTTACGCCGCTCCCCAGGCGTTCGCTCCGCAGCCTTTCACGCCGCCCGCCCCCGCAGCCGCACCCGTGCCGCCTGGCACTCATGGCACAGCCGGCACGCCGGGCCAACCCGCCGCGCCGATTCCCCCCGCCCATCCGGCTCCGAGGGAACACAGTGCCCCAGGCCAGGCTCCCGCAGCAGCCCACCCCGACGACGACCACGACCGCACGCAGATGCGCGGGGGATTCCGTGAGGTGGCGCCCGTGGCCGTCCTTCGGATCAGGCTCGACGACGGCCGGGACTTCCAGCTTGACCGGAACGTCCTGGTAGGCCGCAACCCCGTGGGGCAGGCGGGCGAGCAGCAGGCCCAGTTGCTGGCCGTGGACGACCCCGGCCGATCAATTTCGAAAACGCATCTTCACGTCCTCTCGGATGGCGCGGGCGTGTGGGTGACGGATCGGAACTCCACGAACGGGAGCGCCGTCACCACTCCGGACGGCCTGCGCACCCCACTCAAGCCGGGCGTGCCCGCCTTTGTCAGCCCGGGATCCACTGTCCACTTTGGTGACCGCTCCTTCCACCTAGGACAGGCATGAATTCCCAAGCCGCCAGTGTTCCCGCCGCCGCAGACCACGACTCCGGGCTGAGCCTCAGCTACGGCTACGGCACAGACCGTGGGCTGCGGCGGGAGCTCAATGAAGACTCCTTCATTGCTTCGGACCCGGTTTTTGCCGTGGCTGACGGAATGGGCGGCCATGAAGCCGGCGAGATCGCCAGCGGCATGTGCGTCCGCGCCCTGGCGGCCATGCCGCAACTGGCCACGGGAGAGCGGAGCGTCACCGCCGCAGTTATCCAGCAGTACCTGATGAAGGCCGACGACTCCATCCGCGAGGCCACCGGGGCCCGGGCCGGCACAACGCTGACCGGGGTTGTGGTGGTGGAGCAGATGGGCATGCCTTATTGGCTGGTCATGAACATCGGCGATTCCCGGACCTACCGCCTGAGCCAGGGCCAGTTTGCCCAGGTCAGCGTGGACCACTCCGAGGTCCAGGAACTTGTCGATGCCGGCGAAATCACGCCGGAGGAGGCAACTGTCCACCCTCGCCGCCATGTTGTGACCCGGGCCCTCGGTACCGGGGACGAGACCGAAGCCGACTACTGGCTGCTCCCGGTGGAAGAGGGCGACCGGATCCTGGTCTGCTCGGACGGGCTGAATGCCGAACTCACGGACGAGCACATGTTCCGGATCCTCAGTACCGTGGGCCATCCGCAGGACGCGGTGGATGCGCTGATCCAGGCCGCTCTCCGGAACGGAGGCAGGGACAACGTCACTGTCATCGTGGTGGACGCCAGGAACGTCATGAACGACGGCGGCATCGCCACTACGGCGCCTCGGCCCGGTTCGGACGCGGAGGACGAGATCACCCTGCCGCGGTCCCAGGTTGTGGACGCCGCACGGCCGGAAACGTCAGGCGAGGACGAAAGCGAGGAGCCAGACGATGACCGGGAATAACTATGTGCCAGGCACATGGCACGGCATTGTCCGGTCCCGCACGGCCGTCCTTCTGGGACCCGATACGCCCCCTCAGCTGGTCCACTCCCTGTGGGACATGCTGGAAAGCGGACCTGAGGTCCATGAGCTGCTCCACGCCGTCACCAGCAGCTTCGGCGTGTCGCTGGCCCAGATACCTCCGTTCGGAATCGTGGATTTCAACGACTCCCTGCGGGTTTTCCTGCGCGGAGACATTGACCTGACAGTGCAGCTGCCCACCGGACCGGTGGAGCTTCATGGGCGTGACGTGACGACGTGGGCCGAACGGCATCTCGCGGCCCCCGAGTGGTACAGCATCAGCGTTCCTGGTTTTGACGTTCCGGGCAGTGAAACCACGGGTCCTGCGCTGCCCCTTCAGGAGGGCGTGGTCCTCCTGCAGGCGTTGACCGTTGACTTGGACGGCAGCGCTGATGCTGCTGTCCCAACACCGCTTGTATCCGCGGTACCAGTTGCGGCCGGACCAGTTGCGGCCGCACCCGTTCCTATCGCTGTGGTGCCTGCAGGCGCGGTGCCGGCAACTGTGCCGGCGGTGGCGGCCACAGAGCCTGGCGCTATGGTGGCACTGGACCCTGAGGAAGCCGTGTTTGAGAAACCCGCGGCCCCGACCGGGGCTGTGGCCCAGTCCGTGCCGGATGCCACGTTTGCCGCTGATGCCCCGGAGCACGGCGCATCGGCCGAAACCGTCATCGGTGTCATGGATGAAGACTTCGAAGACCTTCCCGCCGAACATCCTGATTCCGGGCCGGCGGAGGATGTTGTCCTTCAAACCGGGGATGCGGCTTCCTTGGTGGAGGAAGAGCCGGCGCCGGACCCGGCCCCGGCCTCCGAACAGACCAGCACGTACGACCACCTCTGGGAGCGCACTGTGGTCCGCAGCATAGAAGACGCTGCTGTCCGTGACGATCCCGACGGCCTGCTGTCCGAGCCCCCTGCACAGCAGACATCCGCGGCTGCGGACGCTGCGGAGACGCCCTCGGCTGCGGACCCAGCGGAGACACCCGCCGCGGGGAACATGCTGTCGACTGAGGCACCAGCACCAGCACCAGCACCAGCACCAGCACCGGCACCTGCGCCGTCCGGCGGACTGATCGATTCAGTTCCTTGGAACACTGGCGGGGGAATGTCCTCACAGCCCGGGCCGGGCAGTGATGACCGAGGTGGCCGTGGTGACGGTGGCCGTGGTGACGCAGCCCGTGGTGAGGCAGCCCGTGGTGAGGCAGTCCGCGACGATGGTGACCACGACGGCCAGACGATCATGAAGAGCGATCTGGCCGGGATGGCCGTGCATCCCGCGCCCGCCGTCGCCGACACGGAGGCCGCGGGATCCGCCGGCCCCATGGTCCTTGCGCGGGTCTGCGGGCAGGGCCATGCGAATCCGCCGACGCACGCCCAGTGTGCGGTCTGCGGGCAGCCCTTGCCGTCGGATGCTGTCCAGGTTTCCCGGCCCCGGCTGGGCCGCATGCGGGTCTCCAGCGGCGAGCTTGTGGACCTTGACCAGTCTCTGGTGATCGGCCGCCAGCCGTCGGTCTCGCGCGTCCAGGGCGGCGTGATGCCGCGCCTGGTGCAGGTTGCCAGCCCCAGCGGCGACATCTCCCGCTCGCATGTCCAGGTCCGCCTCGAGGGCTGGCATGTGATGCTGTGCGACCTGAAAGCAACGAACGGCACCGTCCTCGTCCGGGAAGGCCAGCAGCCAAGGCGCCTGGCCCAGAACGAAATGGCCATCCTGCTTGATGGCGACATCGCAGAACTGGGCGACGGCATTTCGCTTCGCTTTGAGGAGATTCTTTGAGTTCCAAACGGCCCGTAGCGCCGCCACCCCACATTCCGGGGTTTTCCTACATCAGCCTGTTGGGGTCAGGCGGCTTCTCAGACGTTTACCTTTACGAACAGGACCGGCCCCGCCGCAGGGTGGCGGTCAAGGTCCTGCTTTCGGACCTGAAGACCGAAGGTGCGCGCCGACGGTTTGAGTCCGAGGCCAACCTCATGGCCCAACTGTCCTCGCACCCCTACATCGTGACCATATACGAGGCCGAGGTCACCGACGCCGGACACTCCTACCTGGCCATGGAGTACTGCTCCCGGCCCAGCCTGGACGTGCGGTACCGGAGGCAGCGCTTCAGCGTCGATGAGGTCCTTGCCGTGGGCATCCAGGTGGCCTCCGCCGTCGAAACCGCCCACCGTGCCGGTATTGCCCACCGGGACATCAAACCCGCCAACATCCTGGTGACCGACTACAACCGTCCAGCGCTCACGGACTTCGGAATATCCGGAACCCTGGGAGGGTCCGACGCCGACGACGACGCCGGAATGTCCATCCCCTGGTCCCCGCCGGAGCAGTTCACGGACGGCGGAACCGACGGCGTGATGGTTGACGTTTGGGCCCTCGGCGCCACGCTGTACACATTGCTCGCCGGCAGGTCGCCGTTCGTGATGCCCGGGGCGGACAACTCACAGCGGGAGCTCATTTCACGCATCTCCACCATGTCGCTGCCACGCCTTGGCCGGGCGGACGTTCCGGAATCACTGGAGCTCGCACTGTCCACGGCCATGGCCAAATCCCCCGCTTCCCGCTATTCCTCCGCCCACGCGTTTGCCCTTGCCCTGCAGCGGATCCAGGCCGAACTGAACCTGTCGGTCACGCCGTTCGAAGTGCTGGAAGAGCCGCACCCTGAAGAAAGCCATCCCGACGACGGATACGAAGAAACCCGTGTTCGGAGCATCGCGGCCATCGACCCGGAACGGACAGGCAGCGCCCCCACTTTCCCGGCACGAACCCGGCCGCAGGGCCCAGGCAGCGTCCCGCCGTCGTTGTTTCCGCCTGCCGGCGGGCCGTCCACGCCCGCACAGTCACCAACCCGGGCCTCGCCCGCGACGCAGCCGTCAGCGCTGCAGCCTGCTTCATCGCAACCGACGGACGGGCGCGGCACACCTGTTCAGCCGCAGGTCCCCGGCAGTCTCTTTGCCGGCCCTGGGACAGGCCCGCAGACCGGCAGCCAGCCTGCCGCCGAGTGGTCACACGCCACCATGCTGCGCGGCGGCGCAGCCGACTACGGGACAGCCGTGGGAACCGCTGACGCCACCGTCCAGCGTCCGGCACTGCTCCCGGGAGGACCGGAAGGTAACGATCAGCAGCCGGGCACAGGTTCGTCCGGCCGCCGCGAGCCTGAGCTTGACGCAACGGTCACCCGGGCGGTCCGCGGCGAGGAGCCCGTCACGGAGTCTGGCCCGGACCACGGAAAAAGGAATCTGTGGCTCGCCTTGACGGGTGCCGCGGTACTGGTCCTTGCGGTGGTCGTGGGGATTGTCCTGGCTACATCGGCGCCCCCTCCCAAGGTTGAAGACACGGAGCAGGCCAGCACGCCGCCGCCCGACGCACTGGACAATGGGTCAGTGCCGGACGTCGCCGGCCTGTCCGGATTCCGGGACAGCAGCGGCAAGGTGACTTTCACCTGGGAGAATCCGCAGCCCAAGCCCGGTGACACGTACAAATGGCGCGTGTACACGCTGGGTGAGAGCGGCTCCGAATACCAGTCCACCGATGGATTCAGTGCGCAGGTTGCGGCCAATCCCAACGAACCGACCTGCCTCCAGGTGATGATCGTCCGCAGCGACGGGGCGTTCTCACCGCTTGAGGACGACTCCATAGCCTGTGTCCGCGAATGAGCACGGCACGGCAGACCGAAAAACTTGGCGATACTGGCATTGCCCTTGAGGAGGCACGGAAAATGGGGGATCTGGCAATAGATTTCTGTGGCGAATGGTACGAACCCTCGGACGAGGATGTTTTCAACATCGGCCGCGAAGGCGACCTTGAGGTTGATGACAACCCGTACCTGCACCGGCAGTTCCTGCAGGTGGCCCGCTACGACGGGATCTGGTGGCTCAGCAACGTGGGCAGCATGCTCTCAGCCACCGTTGCAGACGGCTCCGGCGGAATGCAGGCGTGGCTTTCCCCTGGCGCGCGCATACCCTTGGTCTTCAGCCACACCAACATCATCTTCACGGCCGGCCCCACCACCTACGAATTCGCCGTCCACCTCAAGACGCCTTCGTTCCGGCAGGAAGCGCGAGACGACGACAGCAACGGAGACACTACGATCGGCCCGGTGGTCTTCACCGACTCCCAGAAGGCCCTCATCGTTGCCCTCGCCGAGCCGATGCTCCGCCGGGAGGGGACAGGCTTCAGCGCCATTCCGTCGTCGGCGGCCGCGGCCAAAACGCTTGGCTGGGCGCTGACCCGGTTCAACCGGAAGCTGGACAACGTCTGCGACAAGCTGGATCGGGTCGGTGTTGTGGGGCTGCGCGGCGGCGGCGGAAAACTCGCCACCAACCGGCGCGCCAGGCTTGTGGAGCATGCCGTGACATCCCATCTGGTCACCCCCGAAGACCTCTATCTGCTGGAAAAAATGAGGGGCGTGGACGAAGGATGAGAATCCGCCTGACACTCCGCCGGGATCCGGCGGAGACAAAGGACCTCGCGGTCACCGTGGACGGCCTGGCGACCGTGGCGGACATCGCCACCCAGCTCTGGGCTGCCGACCCCGACCGGAAAGGGACTCCGGCACCGGAGAACCTCTCGCTCCGGATCGATGAGGCCTTTGTGGCCGGCGGGATGCGCGGCAACATCCTGACCCGCACGGACAACCTCCTCGAATCCGGCCTGCGGCCTGGTTCCGTGGTGTCCCTGACGCAGGTCAGTGAACAGTTCGATGTCCCCGGCGCCAACCGGGGCCCGGCAGCCGCCACTTTGCGGATCCTTTCAGGTCCCGACGTCGGCCAGGAGTTTTCGCTTCCCTCCGGTACCAGCTACATCGGCCGGGACAGGGACGTGGACATCCGCCTTTCGGACCCGCTCACTTCCAAGCGCCATGCCCGCATCACCGTGGGCGAGAGCATCGAGATCGTTGACACCAACTCGGCCAACGGCCTCCTGATGGACGGCCTGCCCGTCACCCGGGCAACGCTTAATTCCTCCGACACGGTGACCCTGGGCGATACCACCGTGACGGTGGTGCCGCTGGGCCGCAACCATGCGGCAGCACCGACGTCGCCCCTTGTCGATTTCAACCGGTCCCCGCGGGTGGTCCCGCGCTTCGACGCGCCGAAACGTGTCCTGCCCGCCGGGCCCAAGCGGCCGGACCACCAGCCCTTCCCGTACATCATGCTGGTGGCGCCGCTCATCATGGGCGGGGTCCTGTTCGCCGTCACCGGGAACATGCTCTCCGTCATTTTCATGGCCATGATGCCGCTGTTCATCGTGGGCCACTACGTGGACCAAAAAATGCAGACCAGGCGGCAGCAAAAGGAACAGCTCAAGCATTTCCGGGCCTCCATGGCCGCTTTCCGGCAGGACATCACCGAGCTGCAGCATGTGGAACGCGCCGTTCGCCTGCAGGAAGCGCCCTCTGTCAGCGACACCGTGGACTCGATCTACAAGCTGGGCCCGCTGCTCTGGACCCACCGTCCCGAGCACAAGGGCTTCCTCGGCCTGCGGTTCGGACTGGGCACGGCGCCGTCGCGCATTACGTTCGAGGAGCCGGCCGAGAACGGCACGGAAGTCGAATACATGCGGGAGATCCAGGAGTGCATCAAGCAGTTCAGGGACATTGAAGGCGTGCCCGTCGTTTCGCAGTTGCGGACCGCGGGGTCATTCGGCGTGGCAGGTGCCCGCGGCCTGGTCGACGACGTCGCCCGCGGCATGGTCCTGCAGCTGGTGGGCCTCCACTCGCCCGCGGAAGCAGTTGTCACTGCCATCACCTCGGCGCAGTCCAGGGAACGGTGGAACTGGCTGCAATGGCTGCCCCACGTCGGTTCGGGCCACAGCCCGCTCAGTGGCGACCACCTGGCCGCTGGCTCGGCCAGCGGCTCCTCCCTCCTGGCCCGCCTGGAAGAC
Organism: Pseudarthrobacter sp. NPDC055928; assembly: GCF_042270935.1. Lineage (NCBI taxonomy): Bacteria > Bacillati > Actinomycetota > Actinomycetes > Micrococcales > Micrococcaceae > Pseudarthrobacter > Pseudarthrobacter sp. NPDC055928. The sequence goes on along the minus strand of NZ_JBHJZH010000011.1, from coordinate 158,314 downwards.
CTGCTCGACGCCCGGGAAGCCGCGGCCGGCCGGTCAGGCCCGGACCTGCGCCCGGACATCGACCCCGCCAAGGACGAAATCCCGGGGCCGATGCTGCCGGCCGTGCTGGTCATCGTGGAGGACGACGCCCCCGTTGACCGCGGCCGCCTGACCCGCCTCGCGGAACGTGGTCCGGATTCAGGCGTCCACGTCATGTGGGTGGCTACCGACATCCAGGCCCTTCCCGCCGCCTGCCGCGACTTCATGGTGGTGGACGGCGACCACGGCACCACCACAGGCCAGGTCCGGCTGGGCCGCCACAGCTACCCGGTGAGCTGCGAAAGCCTGGACGCCGAACTTGCCGGCCAGCTGGCCCGGATGCTTTCCCCGGTGGTGGACGTGGGCAAGCCCATGAGCGATGACTCCGACCTGCCGCGTGCCGTCTCCTATGCAACCCTCATTGGCAAGGACTTCCTGGACAGCCCCCAGGCTGTGGCCGAACGGTGGACCGAGAACAACTCCGTCCACGCCACGGCAGTCGCCAACCGCAAGGACAACGGAACGCTCCGCGCGCTCGTTGGGTCCAAGGGCGTCGAACCCCTCTACCTTGACCTCAAGAATGAGGGCCCGCACGCCCTGGTGGGCGGCACCACCGGTGCCGGAAAGTCCGAGTTCCTGCAGTCCTGGGTGATGGGGATGGCCGCGGCCTACAGCCCGGACAGGGTGAGCTTCCTCTTTGTGGACTACAAGGGCGGCGCGGCGTTCGCCGACTGCCTGCACCTGCCGCACACCGTGGGCCTGGTCACGGACCTCTCCCAGCACCTGGTGCGCCGCGCCCTGACCTCCCTCCGGGCCGAACTGCACTACCGCGAACACCTCCTGAACCGGAAGAAGGCCAAGGACCTCCTGGCCCTCCAGCGTGAAGCCGACCCCGAAGCCCCGCCGTACCTGATCATCATCGTGGACGAGTTCGCCGCGCTGGCCACCGAAGTTCCCGAGTTCGTTGACGGCGTGGTGGACGTTGCCGCCCGCGGTCGGTCGCTCGGCCTGCACCTGATCCTGGCCACACAGCGTCCTGCCGGCGTGATCAAGGACAGCCTGCGCGCCAACACCAACCTCCGCGTGGCCCTGCGCATGGCGGACGAGGACGACGCCACCGATATCCTCGGTGTGCCCGATGCCGCCTACTTCGACCCGTCGATCCCCGGCCGTGGCGCCGCCAAGACCGGCCCCGGCCGGATTCAGGGATTCCAAACCGGCTACGCTGGCGGCTGGACCACCGAAAAACCCCAGCGGCCCCAGATCGACATCGTGGAGATGGCCTTCGGATCCGGACCCGCCTGGGATGTTCCCGCCCCGGAAAAACCGGTCCAGGAAGAACCCGCCGGCCCCAACGACATCGCCCGGATGACGGCGAACATTGTCAGGGCGGCCGACTCGCTGGCCATCCGTCCGCCACGCAAGCCCTGGCTGGACGAACTGGCGAAGACGTACGACTTCTCCAAGCTGCCGAATCCCCGGACTGACGAGCGGCTGCTGCTCGGCGTCGCCGATGACCCCGCCCGCCAGGACCAGCCCACGGTGTTCTACGAACCCGACAAAGACGGAAACATGGCCATCTACGGCACCGGTGGCTCAGGTAAGTCCGCGGCGCTGCGCGGAATCGCCATCGCCGCCGCCGTCACGCCGCGCGGCGGGCCGGTCCACGTCTACGGCATCGATTGCGGATCCTCGGGGCTCAAGATGCTCGAAGAGCTGCCGCACGTGGGCGAGGTCATCGGCGGGGACGACGTGGAACGAGTCGGCCGCCTGTTGCGCCTGCTCCGGGACATCGCCGACGAACGTTCCGCCCGGTTTGCCGAAGTCAGGGCCTCCACCATTGTGGAGTACCGGAAACTGGCCAACCGGCCGGATGAGAAGCGGATTTTCGTACTCGTGGACGGCATGACATCGTTCCGCGAAACGTACGAATACAGCCGCCTCTCCGCGTTGTGGGACATTTTCCTCCAGCTGGCCACCGACGGCCGTCCCCTCGGCATCCACCTGATAGTTACCGGTGACCGTCCCAACGCTGTGCCGGCGTCGTTGTTGGCCTCCATCCAGCGCCGGCTGGTCCTGCGCCTGTCCTCCGAAGACGACTACCTGTCCATGGACGTCCCCAAGGACGTCCTGAGCAGCACCTCCCCTCCGGGTCGGGGCTTGCTGGGCGGCCACGAAGTCCAGCTTGCAGTGCTGGGAGGCGACTCCAACCTTGCCCTGCAGGCCAGGGAAGTGCACAAACTCAGCGAGGCCATGCTGCGGCAGAGGCTGGACAGGGCGCCCCGGATCCAGCGGCTCCCGGACCAGGTGGACCTGGACGTGCTGCCGGCCGGCAGCCCGGACCTTCCGGTCATCGGTGTCGACGACGAAACGCTGCAGCCCGCCGAAATCATGGCCAAGGGTCCGCTGCTGCTGGCCGGCCCTCCCGGCTCAGGACGGACCGTTGCCCTCGTAACGATGGCGTACGCCCTCCGGCGCTCCAACCCGGACACGGAACTGGTTTACATCGGATCCCGCCGCTCTGCAGTCGCCTCGCTCCCCATCTGGAACCGGTCGATCGTCGGGCCGGACGACCTCGCCGACATCGTTGAGGACCTGACCGGGCACTCCTCCGGAAACCCTGGCAAGCTTGCCATCTTCATCGAGGGCCTGACCGAGTTCACCGACACGGTCGCCGAATCCGGGGTGGCGCAGCTCGTGACGGCCTCCATCAAGGCCGACCAATGGGTCATCGGAGAGTCCGAAACCTCCACCTGGTCCTCGGCCTGGTCGCTGTCGCAGCCGTTCAAATCAGGGCGCAGGGGATTGCTCGTCAACCCCGGCGATATTGAGGGTGACAGTCTGTTGAACACTTCGCTGGGCCGGGTCAGTCCGGAGTTCATTCCGGGCCGCGGCTACATTGTGGGGCGCGGCAAGGCACGCAAGCTCCAGATCGCACTGCCGCCGGAAAACAGGGACTAGAGCGTGGGCCAGACAGACGGCAAAGAGCGGGACGTTAAGCACGGGGGATTTAGTGCTTAACCGCGTGTTGTAGGAGACTCCAGGGAGCAGTTGTAGCAGACTGCCGGGAAACCAGTGATGCGCGGAGGGGGCCGCGCGCTGTCGAAAAGGTATCAATGAAACAAAAACCGTCCGCGCTCAGAGTTGTATCGGCGACGGCGGCCGCTTCGGTTTTGGCACTTTCGATCGGCCTCTGGGTGGTGGCGCCTGCGAACGCTGAAACGTCCGAACCAACACCCACGTGCGGACTGATCTGCCTTCCGGGTCTGTCTGAACCCGACCCGAAGGATCCGCGCACTCCCCGCCCCAAACCCACCTCGGAAGAACCCACTGCTCCGCCGGCCCCCGCACCTCCCGCGCCGCCGCCCGCGGAACCCGCCCCTGCGCCGGTTCCCACCATGGCCCCGGAGATGAGTGAGCTGGCCGGGCAAGCGTCCAGTGAGGCGGCCACCAGTGCCCAGAGTGCCACGCCGTCCACTGCCCTTCCATCCACAGAATCGAACTGGAACAAACCGATCACCAAGTCCACCAAACCAACCCAGGCTGCAGCCGTCTCCAACGGCGACGGCCCCGGCTTCGGGGACCCGGGGCTGCTGACCATCTTGGTCGGGGTGCTGCTGGTGGGCCTGGGCGGCCTGGCCTTCGCCTGGTGGGGTCGGAACCGGGCCTCCGCCCATTGAGCAATGGGGGACTGAGGCTCCTTATACGTTGGGTGCCGTGAATCCGGGGGGATTTGCGGCCCCGCGGCGTGTTGTAGCAGACTACCGGGAACACTAATTGCCGCGGAGGGGGAGCCGCGCGATGTCGAAAAGGTAACCATGATCCGATCCTCCCCAGTGCCGCGCGCTGTCCCCGCGACCATTGCTGCCGTTGGCATGGCGCTGGCGGTCGGCCTCGGTGCGGTGGGGGCTGCGCACGCGGATTCTCCGACGGCGGAACCCTCACCGACCGTCTGCGAGTCGTGTGAGCAACCTACAACCGGGCCTGGGGAAGACCAAGGCAAGCCGGATCCCAAGCCCACACAGGAGCCCCCGGTCCCGACTCAGCCGGTGGATCCCGCCCCAGCCCCACCCGCCAAACAGGTGCCCGCAGGGCCGGCGCCCGAACCGGAGCCCACCCTCGCGCCCGAGCCCAGCGCAACGGCCGAAGAGACAGCCACAGAAGAGCCAACCGCTGCGTCCCCCAGCCCCACGCCGTCGACGGCAACCCCGTCGACCGAATCCAACTGGAACAAGCCCATCACGAAGTCGGCAAGGCCCACCCACGCTGCTGCGGTATCGGATAGCGGTGGCCCCGACTTCGGCTCGGGGCTTTTGCCGATCATGGCAGGCGTACTGCTTGTGGCACTGGGCGGGGTTTCCTTCGCCTGGTGGAGCAGAAACCGCACCTCGGCCCACTAGCCCGTGTGGCTGACCCCCTGCCCCATCCTGGTTGCGGTCTTCCGCGATGGGCGGTGGTGCATGGGCGGTGGTGCATGGGCAGCGGTCCCCATCGACACTGTTTTGGGGCCGGGATAGGTTCTAGGTAATGGATCTTCCGGATCAGCCGGGGGCCGCTGGGGATGCCGACCTTGATCGGATCCAAGACTAAACGAGGAGAAACTGATGGCTATTTGGGGCGCAGATGTAGAGCAGCTCAGGACTCTTGGCACGAAGCTGCAGGCCGGTGCTTCGGAGATCGAGCAGCAGCGGACCAACCTGACCCGCGTGCTGGACAGCACCACCTGGGAAGGCCCGGACGCGCAGAACTTCCGCAGTGAATGGTCAGGGAACCACACCTCGGCCCTGAACCAGGTCATCCAGGCACTGAAGGACGCCGGCCAGAAGGCCACGAAGAACGCCAACGAGCAGGACCAGGCTTCACGCTAGCCACTGCCGCGCCACCACGCAGCACGCGAACCGCGGGCCCCGGACACAGCACAGTGTCCGGGGCCCGCGGGCATTCCGGCGGGATGTCAGTGCCATGAGGCAAGATAGGTCTGTGAGCACAGCACCAGGCCCCGCAGAACAGACCACCACCAGGACTGAGCCAGGAATCACGGCTCCGGAGGTGATCCCTTCCGAGTCCGTGCGTGAGGAGTACGAGAACCTGGCCGATCTCGTCAGGAAGTACAGGTTCGCCTACTACCAGGAGGACGAGCCCCTGGTTTCGGATGCCGAATTTGATGACCTCTTCCGCAGGCTGGAGGAGATCGAGGCCCTGCACCCCGAGCTGGTGTCCAATGACTCCCCGACGCAGGAAGTGGGCGGCGAGGTCTCCGCGGCGTTTGCCGCCGTCGAGCACCTGCAGCGCATGTACAGCCTCGAGGACGTCTTTTCCCTCGAGGAGCTGGAGGCCTGGCTTGCCAAGGCAGAAGCCTCCGTCGCAAAAATCGGGAACGGCACGGCCGGCCCCGTCTGGCTGACGGAACTGAAAATCGACGGCCTCGCCGTCAACCTGCTGTACCGCGATGGAAAACTGGTCCGCGCGGCAACCCGCGGAGACGGCTTTACGGGCGAGGACATCACCCACAACGTCCTCACCATCAAGGAAATCCCGCAGGAACTCAGGGGAACCGACTTCCCGGCCGAGATGGAGATCCGCGGCGAGGTTTTCATACCGTCCAAGGCTTTCGCGGAATTCAACGAAGCCCTGATCGAGGCCGGAAAGGCCCCGCTGGCTAATCCACGGAACGCCGCGGCCGGTTCACTCCGGCAAAAGGACCCTGCCGAAACCGCCAAGCGGCCGCTGCGGATGTTCGTCCACGGCATCGGCGCCCGGGAGGGCCTGGAAGCACAGAGCCAGTCTGACACCTATGCCCTCCTGGAAAAGTGGGGCCTTCCGGTCAGCCCATACTTCGAGGTCTTGAACAACCTGGACGAGGTCCTGGGCTTCATCAGGAAATACGGCGATCAGCGGCACAAGCTCCTCCACGAAATCGACGGCATCGTGGTCAAGGTGGATAACTTCGCCACCCAAAGGGCGTTGGGATACACCACCCGGGTTCCGCGCTGGGCGGTGGCGTACAAGTATCCGCCGGAGGAAGTCCACACCAAGCTCCTGGACATTGCCGTTAACGTTGGGCGCACCGGGCGGGTGACCCCGTTCGGCATTATGGAGCCCGTCAAGGTGGCAGGCTCCACGGTGGGGATGGCAACCCTGCACAACCAGGATGTTGTGAAAGCCAAGGGCGTAAAAATCGGCGACATCGTGGTCCTGCGGAAAGCCGGCGACGTCATCCCCGAAATCGTGGGCCCAGTCCTCGCCCTGCGCGAGCAGCAGGATCCGCCGGTGCGCGACTTCGTGATGCCCACCGAATGCCCCTCCTGCGGAACGCCGCTGGCGCCCGGCAAGGAAGGGGACGTGGATATCCGCTGCCCCAACGCACGGTCCTGTCCGGCCCAGTTGCGTGAGCGGGTCTTCCATCTGGCAGGCCGCGGAGGGTTCGACATCGAGGCCCTCGGCTGGGAAGCGGCCATAGCGCTCACGCAGCCCGCCGAACCCGAGGTACCGCCGCTGACCACCGAAGCGGCCCTTTTTGACCTCACCCCGGAATCCCTGGCGGACGTACGCATCAGGCGGGAAAAACGCTCCAAGGGCGTGGCCACCGGCGAGTTTGAGCTGGTGCCGTATTTCTGGAGCAAAGGGACGGCAAAAACTCCTTCCAAGCCCACGGCCACCACCGAAAAGCTGTTCCGGGAGCTGGAAAAAGCCAAGACCCAGCCCCTGTGGCGGCTGCTCGTGGCGCTCTCCATCCGGCACGTGGGACCGCGGGCGTCCCGGGCCCTCGCGCAGGCCTTCGGCAGCATGGACGCCATCCGGCAGGCCTCCGAGGAAGAACTCGCTCACGTTGACGGCGTGGGTCCCACCATCGCCGCTGCGTTGAAGGAATGGTTTGCCGAGGACTGGCACCTCGAAATCATCGACCGCTGGGCTGCTGCCGGGGTCCGGATGGAGGACGAACGGGACGAATCCACGCCCCGCACCCTCGAAGGCCTCACAATCGTCGTCACCGGTTCGCTGCCCAACTTCAGCCGGGACGAAGCCAAGGAAGCCATCCTCACCCGGGGCGGCAAGGCTGCCGGCTCCGTCTCCAAAAACACCAGCTATGTAGTGGCCGGGGAAAATGCGGGCACCAAGTTGGACAAGGCGGAGCAGCTCGGCATTCCGGTGCTCGACGAGGACGGCTTCCGGGAACTCCTGGAAAACGGTCCTGCTCCTTCAACTGAGGCAGAAGCCGGCGAGTCCGAACAGGCAGCGGAGTGAGTCGCCTGGACCTCACCGTTGAGTTGCTGGCGGTGGCCCGGCTGGCGGCTGCTGCCGGCGCCGCTGTACTGGCGTCGCGGAACGGTGATGCGCTGGGCGTCAGCAACAAGGGCGACGCCGGGGACTGGGTCACGGCCTACGACGTCGCGGCCGAGGACGCGGTACGCCGCGCCATTACCGCGGCGCGGCCGCAGGACACCATCACGGGCGAGGAGCATGGCACCACAAAGCCGGAGGCTCCCAGCGGATACCGCTGGTCCATCGACCCGCTGGACGGAACCACCAACTTCATCAGGAATATCGTCTACTACGCCACGTCCGTGGCGGTGGCGGATCCCGACGGCGTCTGGCTGGCCGGCGTCGTCCACGCACCTGCATTGGAACGCGTGTACTACGCCTCCCGTGGGCAGGGCGCATGGCTTGAAGCGCGCGGCAGGGTGACCCGGCTGGAAGGCCCGGTAGCCGGACGGAAGGGGCAGATCCTGGCCACCGGATTCAGTTACGATCCCACCGTCCGCGCGCAACAGGCCGTTGCCCTGGGCGGACTCATGGACGGTTTCGCGGACGTCCGCCGCCTGGGCTCCGCCGCCCTGGACCTCTGCATGGTTGCTGACGGAACCATCGACGCCTTTGGCGAACGCGGCCTCAACGAACACGATTTCTCCGCCGGAGCGCTGATCGCCGAGGAGGCAGGCTGCTGGGTACGGCGGCCGCGCCTCACCAGCCCGCTCCGGGGCGGGCCCAAGGACGGCGACAGGCTGGCAGCCTGGACGTGCGCCGCGAGCCTGGAGCTCTCGGGGAAGTTCCCCCTCTGAGGGCATCCCCGCCACGGCTGGAGTGCCACATCGGCGGGCAGTGATAGTTCAGTCACGGAAAGTGCCCTTTCAAGGCCGCCGCCCGGCGGACGCTACTAGCATTGTCAGGTGCAGCCGCAGATAACCGTCCGTCCCGCCGTCGAGTCCGACTTTGACGTCATCGCCCGGATCACCCGGGATTCCTACCTCGCCGCGGGCTACTTCGAGGACGCGGACCACCCATATATGCGGCAGGTCCAGGAAGTCGCCGAGCGTGCGGCGAAGGCCACCATCTGGGTAGCCGAGCGTGACGGCCAGGTGGTGGGCTCCGTGACGCTGGCGGTGGCGGGTGAGCCGTATGCGGACATTGCCCTTGCCGATGAGCTGGAGTTCCGCATGCTGGTGGTGGACCCCGCAGCGCAGCGCAGCGGAGCCGGCAAGGCCATGGTGGAGGCCATTATTGACCATGCCCGGTCCCTGGAGGGCATCAACGCGGTGGCGCTCACGACGGGAAAAACATGGGAAAGCGCCCACGGGCTATACCGCAAGACCGGGTTCCAGCGAGTGCCAAAGCGCGACTGGTTCGTTCCCGGCACTGACATAAAGCTGCTGGTTTACCGGCTGGACGTCTAGCCGCCCTAGAGTGGTGCCGACTCATTTCAGGACTGAAAGGCCCACCATGCGCAAAACATTCGGCACCGGCTCCGTCTGGGAACAGACCCTCGGATACTCCCGAGCCGTCCAGGTGGATAACACGCTGTACATCTCGGCGACGGCTGCCAGCGGCGAAGACGGCATTGTGGGCGAAGACTTCTACACCCAGACCCAGTACATCCTTCAGAAGCTCGGCGCTGTCCTGGCCGACGCCGGCTTCGGCTTCGGCGATGTTGTGCAGTCCAAGCTCTACCTCACGGACATCAGCAAGTGGGAAGAGGCCGGCCGTGCCCACGGCGAAGTCTTCGGCGAGATCCGCCCCACGCTCTCCCTGGTACACGTTCTGCCGTTCCTGGACCCGAAAATGCTCGTGGAGATCGAGCTCGTAGCCCAGAAGAGCGCCAGCTAAGAAGCCGTCCAGGGCTTAGCGGGCCGGGAGGCCGTAGCGGTGTTCGGGGCGGCCCGTGGTTCCGTAGCGCAGCTGGATGTCGACGGCGCCGTCGTCGGCCAGCGAGGACAGGTACCGTTGCGCCGTGGCCCGGGAGACGCCTACCCGGGTGGCTACTTCGGCGGCTGAGTACTGCTCCCCTGGAACCAGTGACTCCAGGACGGCGGCTTCCGTGGCGGACCTGGGCTTGGTTGATGGTGCCGCTTCGCCGGGAATGAGGGACCGCTTCGCGCGTTCCACCGCGTCCTGGTCCAGTGCGCCCGCCTGGCCCAGGATGCGCCGGTACCGGGCGTAGGACCGCAGCTGCTGGGACAGGGATTCGGCCGTAAAGGGCTTGAGTAGGTAGCCCAGGGCTCCCCGGCGGAAGGCCCTGCTGACCGAGGCAGCATCCGAGGCCGCACTCAGGATCATGGTGTCCACGTCCAGTTGCTGGAGCAGGTCCAGCCCTGACCCGTCCGGCAGGTAGACATCCAACAGGACCAGGTCCGGGCGCAGGCTGTGGATGGCCTGCAGCGCAAGGGACGCCGAGCCTACAGGGGACAACGCCAGGAAGCCCGGCACCGAATCCACGTACGCGGCGTGCAGCTTGGCCACGTGGAAATCGTCGTCCACTATGAGCACCCTGAAATCCTCAGGCATCGTTATCCTCTCCGGCGGAAGGCTTTATTCCCGCCGTAGTGTGCGGAAGGGAGGCCATAAAGACGGCGCCAGGTCCGCCTTCGGAGCCCGGCTCCAGGACCTTCACGTCCCCGCCGCGGCGCCGGGCCAGCTGACGGGCCAGGGCGAGTCCCAGTCCCTGGCCCCCGGCCCGGGCGGAGACAGCCGGTCCGGACGCAGGCGTTCCGGAGCCCGCCGTCGTAAACCCCTCCGCAAACACCGCTTCGGGTTCCGTCCCAGCCCCCAACCCGTCACCGGAGTCGGCGACGACGATGTGCAGGGTGCCGCCGGCGTCGTCCGGTTCATCCAAAACTTCCAGTTCCACCCAGCGGTCCGGAGAAGTACCGGCGACGGCGGCGTTCACCGCGTTGTCGATCAGGTTTCCGAGCACGGTGGTCACGTCCTGCGGCTCGGTGACCTGGCTCCGGACCAGCGTCTCCGGCCCGATGCGGAGTGTGACCCCGCGTTCGTCGGCTTCCACGCCCTTGGCGCCCACAAAAGCCTGAAGGTAGGGGTCCTGGAGCAGCTCGGCCTGGTCGACGGGGAACTTCAGCGGGCCAGTTGCGGCGAGCCGGGCCAGGTACTCCCGGGCCTGGTGGTGCTGGCCGATGCTCATGAACCCGGCGATGGTGTGCAACTGGTTGGCAAACTCGTGGCGCTGGGCCCGGAGAGCGGTGGACATGGTGCCCACGGCGTCCAGCTGCCGGGTGAGCTGCTGCAGCTCGGTGCGGTCCCGCAGCATCACCACCCAGCCCAGGTCCTCGCGCCGGTGCAGGGCCTTCCGCGCACTGGCCACCAGCACGCGCCCGCCCGCCACCAGCTCGATGGCATCCGCCTCTTCGGCGTCCGGCAGCGTCAACGACTTCAGCTGGCCGGGGACCGGAGCATCCGCCCACAGGCCCCCAGCGAGGTCGCGCTGGCCCAGGAGCCGCTGTGCTGCCGCATTGAAGACGCTGATCCTACCGTCGGCGGAAACGCCGATCACGCCGTCGTCCACGCCTTGCAGCACTGCCACCTGGTCATGGACCAGTGTGCTGATCTCCTCAGGCTCCAGGCCCAGGGTCAGGCGCTGCAGCCTGCGCCGCAGCAGGAAGGACGCCAGTCCGCCTGCCAGCAGGGCGCCGGCAGCGGTCAGCGCAACAGGCCCGATGTCGCGTTGCACGCTCTGGCCCACCGTTTCCATGGAGTAGCCAACACTGACCTCGCCCACCACAGTCTCTGTTCCCGGTGCGTACACCGGGACCTTGGCCCCGGCCGACGGGCCGAGCGTGCCGGTGTTGCGGGTGGTCACCTCCTGGCCGGCCAGTGCTTCGGTGGGATCGGTGCTGACTTTTTCGCCGAGCCGGGCAGGGTCCGGGTGGGCGAGCCGCAGGCCGGTTTCGTCGGTGATGACCACAAAAAGGGCTCCGGTGCGGGCGCGGGCGGCTTCGGCGGCGGCCATCAGGGGCCCGGCCGAAAGTTCGCTGGCCGGGGGAGTGCCGGCCTGCTCACTGATGGCAAGCACATCGGCACGGACGGACGGGTCCGACGCGACAGTGCGCGCCAGCGTCAGCGCCTGGTTTTCAGCCTCGGCGCCCACCCTGTCGTACGTCAGCCAGGAGTGGACGGCGGCGCTGAGCAGAACCACCAAAAGAACCACGCCAAGCTGCAGGAGCAGCGTCTGGGTGGAGAACCGCAAGGGCGGACGGGGCGCGGAACGCTGCATGATCCTCCTTGATTTCCTGGTGTGGTCGGCTGATGGGATGCCGTGAGCACAATGCGCAAAATGCTCGCAATAAGCAGTATGCCAATCAATTGAGGCAAAGGCACGGCGGTGATGGCCGCCACTATAACGTCTGTAGCACGCGTCACACCGTTGTGTCGCTGTTCACAAGAAGGAGCCGGCCGTGCTGGTATTACTTGGATTCGCCATGATCGCGGTATTCATGGTGCTGATCATGACGAAGAAGTTGACGCCAGTGCTGGCGCTGATCATCGTCCCCACCGTTTTTGGCCTCTTTGCAGGCGCCGGGCTTGGCATCGGGGACATGGTCCTTGATTCGATGAAGTCAATGACGTCCACCGCAGCCCTGTTGATGTTCGCGATCATCTACTTTGGCCTGATGATCGACGTCGGGCTGTTCGACCCGCTGGTGAAGTTCATCCTCCGCAAGCTGGGCAACGACCCCGCCAAGGTGGTGCTCGGCACCGCAATCCTGGCGGCCGCAGTTTCCCTGGATGGTGACGGCTCCACCACCTTCATCCTCACCACCGCGGCCATGTTGCCCGTCTACCTGCGCCTGAAGATGAGCCCGGTGGTCCTCACCTGCGTGGCCGGCCTGGCCAACGGCACGATGAACATCCTTCCGTGGGGCGGCCCCACGGCCCGCGCCGCCACCGCTCTCCACCTGGACGTCAATGACGTTTTTGTCCCCATGATCCCGTCGCTGATCGCCGGCCTCGTGGTGGTATTCGCCTTCTCCTGGCTGCTGGGACTGCAGGAACGCAGCCGCCTCCGCGCCACTGAGCCGGAAATCTGGGGAGTGCCGGATTCACCGGAAGCGTTCGACGGCGGCACCACCGCTGGTGGGTCGGGAACCGGCCGTTCGGGGTCAGGTACCCCCGCAAGTGGCACTCCCGCCGTCGGCGGTTTCCCGGCGGGGTCCTCCGTTGCCGTCCTGGAACGCACCGAGACCCTCGTGGACGACCACGACTCCGCGATGGCGGACACCGCTTTGGACCCCAACCGCAGCACCCTGCGTCCCAAGCTCATCTGGTTCAACCTGGTCCTGACCATCGCGGTGATGGTCATGCTGGTGGCCGACCTCGTGCCGTTGCCGTTCGTCTTTATGGTCGGTTCCGCCATCGCGCTGGTGGTGAACTTCCCCAACGTCAAGGAGCAGGGCGCGCAGCTGATCGCCCACGCACCGTCCATCGTGGCCGTGGTGAGCATGGTCATGGCCGCCGCAGTCCTGACCGGCGTCCTTACCGGAACCGGCATGGTGGAGGCAATGTCCGCCTGGCTGGTCCAGATCATCCCCTCGAGCATGGGCCCCTTCATGGCGGTGATCACCGGTGTGCTCAGCATCCCCATGACCTTCTTCATGAGCAATGACGCCTTCTACTTCGGTGTCCTGCCGGTACTCAGCGAGACGGCCGGCCACTACGGCATCAGCGCCGCCGAGATGGCCCGTGCCTCCATCACCGGCCAGCCGTTCCACCTGCAGAGCCCACTTGTTCCCGCCATCCTGCTGCTTGTCTCCCTGGCCAAGGTTGACCTGGGCGATCACCACAAAAAGGTCCTCTGGCGCACGGCCGTCATCTCCCTCGTAATGCTTGGTGTGGGAATGCTGACTGGAGCCATCGGAATCGGTTAGTCTTGTCCTGCCTGTGGCTGGCCCTCGTGGCCGGGACCACGGCACCGACGTGCCCGTCTGACGCCCGCTGGGGGTCGTCAGACGGGCACCGACGTTTCCCCACTAGACTGGTTCGGAAAACAATTCGAACTTTGCAGGGGAGATCCATGGCTGCGATCAACCGTGACGACGTCGCGCACCTCGCGCGGCTCGCTCACATCGAGATGAGTGCTGAAGAGCTGGACAGGATGGCCGGCGAACTCGCCGTCATCGTTGAATCAGTCAAATCCGTGAGCGAAGCCGCCGGAGACGACGTCCCGGCAACCTCGCACCCGATCCCGCTGAGCAACGTGTTCCGCGAGGACGTTGTGGGGCACACCTTCACCGCGGACCAGGCACTTTCGGGAGCTCCGGACTCCGATGAGAACCGTTTCAAGGTCCCGGCCATCCTGGATGAGGCATAAGACACCAATGACTGAAACCAATACCAACCAGCTCATCCGCCTCTCCGCAGCGCAGCTGGCCGAGAAGCTCGCCGCCCGCGAAATCACCTCCGTCGAGGTAGTGCAGGCCCACCTGGACCGGATCGCAGAGGTCGACGGCGGCGAACGGGGCGTGAACGCCTTCCTCCACGTCAACACGGAAGAGGCGCTTGCCGTTGCCGCCGAAGTTGACGCCATCCGCGCCGCCGGCGGCGCCGCGGCCGAGGCGCTGCACGAGCTCGCCGGCGTGCCGATCGCGGTCAAGGACCTCATTGTCACTATCGGCCAGCCCACCACGGCCGGTTCGAAGATCCTTGAGGGCTGGCACAGCCCGTATGACGCCACGGTGGTCAAGCGGCTGCGCGAGGCCAAAATGCCCATTCTGGGCAAGACCAACCTGGACGAATTCGCCATGGGCTCCTCCACGGAGCACTCCGCGTACGGGCCCACCAGGAACCCCTGGGACCTGGACCGAATCCCGGGCGGGTCCGGCGGCGGTTCGGCAGCCGCCGTCGCCGCCTTTGAAGCACCCTTGGCCCTCGGTACCGACACCGGCGGCTCCATCCGCCAGCCCGGTGCCGTCACCGGCACCGTGGGCGTCAAGCCCACGTACGGCAGCGTGTCCCGCTACGGCGCCATCGCCATGGCCTCCTCGCTGGACCAGATAGGCCCGGTCTCGCGGACAGTGCTGGACTCGGCGCTCCTGCACCAGGTCATCGGTGGGCACGACCCCTTCGACTCCACCTCCCTGCCCGACCCCCTGGAGGACCTCGTGGCTGCCGCCCGGCTGGGCAACGTGGACGGCATGCGGATCGGCATCATCAAGGAACTCCACGGCGAGGGCTACCAGGCCGGCGTCGAGAACCGTTTCAACGATTCTCTGGAACTGCTCAAGCAGGCCGGCGCGGAAATCGTTGAGGTTTCCTGCCCCAACTTCCAGTACGCCCTCGGCGCCTACTACCTGATCATGCCGTCGGAGGCGTCCTCCAACCTGGCAAAGTTCGACGGCGTCCGTTATGGCCTGCGCGTCCTCCCCGAAGACGGGCCCATGACCATCGAACGCGTCATGGGGGCCACCCGCGCCGCCGGCTTCGGCGACGAAGTCAAGCGCCGCATCATCCTTGGCACGTACGCCCTGAGCGCAGGCTATTACGACGCCTACTACGGCTCGGCCCAGAAGGTGCGCACGCTGGTCCAGCGCGACTTCGAAGCTGCGTTCACGGTGGCCGACGTCCTGATCTCGCCCACGGCCCCCACCACGGCCTTCAAGCTGGGGGAGAAGCTCGATGACCCCCTGGCGATGTACCTCAACGACGTCGCCACCATCCCTGCCAACCTGGCCGGCGTCCCCGGACTGTCCCTTCCGGGCGGCCTGGCTGACGAGGACGGCCTGCCCGTCGGCATCCAGCTGCTGGCACCGGCCCGCCAGGATGCCCGCCTCTACCGGGTGGGTGCGGTTTTGGAATCCCTCCTGGAGGCGAAGTGGGGCGGACCGCTCCTCGCCCAGGCCCCGGACCTGGCTGAGTCCACGTTGGCCGGACCGGTCCCCACCCTTGTCGACGCCAAGGAGGCAAAATAATGAGCACTGACGCTACCCTGAGCTTCGAAGAGGCCATGGAGAAGTACGATCCCGTCCTGGGCTTTGAGGTCCACGTTGAGCTCAACACCAAGACCAAGATGTTCTCTTCGGCGCCCAACGTCTTCGGCGACGAGCCGAACACCAACGTCAACGAGGTGGACCTTGGCATGCCCGGCGTGCTGCCGGTGGTGAACAAGACCGCGATCGAGTCCTCTATCAAGATCGGCCTTGCGCTCAACTGCAAGATCGCTGAGTCCTGCCGCTTCGCCCGGAAGAACTACTTCTACCCGGATACTCCGAAGAACTTCCAGACATCCCAGTACGACGAACCCATCGCGTACGACGGTTACCTGGACATCGAGCTCTCGGACGGCACCGTGTTCCGCGTGGAGATCGAGCGCGCCCACATGGAGGAGGACGCCGGAAAGCTGACCCACATGGGTGGAGCCACCGGCCGCATCCAGGGCGCCGACTTCTCGCTGGTGGACTACAACCGCGCTGGCGTGCCGCTCGTCGAGATCGTCACCAAGCCCATCGAAGGTGCCGGTTCCCGTGCCCCCGAGCTGGCCAAGGCATACGTGGCTGCGGTCCGTGAGATCGTCAAGAACCTTGGTGTGTCCGACGCGAAGATGGAACGCGGCAACGTCCGCTGCGACGCCAACGTCTCGCTCCGCCCGCACGGCCGCGAACGCTTCGGCATTCGCTCCGAAACCAAGAACGTGAACTCGCTGCGCGCCGTCGAGCACGCTGTGCACTACGAAATCAGGCGGCACGCTGCCGTTCTGGAGTCCGGCGAGCCGGTTATCCAGGAGACCCGCCACTGGCACGAGGACACGCGCACGACGACGTCGGGCCGGGCCAAGTCCGACGCCGACGACTACCGCTACTTCCCGGAGCCGGACCTGGTTCCGGTTGTTCCCTCGCGTGAGTGGGTTGAGGAACTGCGTGCCACCCTGCCCGAGCCGCCCGCGGCCCGGCGCAAGCGGCTGCAGGCCGACTGGGGCTACTCGGACCTGGAATTCCGGGACGTCGTCAACGCCGGTGTCATGGACGAAATCGAGGAAACCATTGCGGCCGGCGCCTCGGCCTCCGTGGCCCGCAAGTGGTGGATGGGCGAGATCGTGGGCCGCGCCAAGAACGCGGACGTCGATCCCGGCCAGTTGGGCGTCCAGCCCGCCACCATTGTTGAACTGAACAAACTGGTGGAAGACGGCAAGATCAACAACAAGATGGCCACCGAGGTCCTTGACGGCGTGCTCGCTGGTGAAGGCAGCCCGGCGGGAATCGTCGAGAAGCGCGGCCTGGCCGTCGTTTCCGACGACGGCCCCCTGCTTGAAGCCATCGATGCCGCCCTCGCCGCGCAGCCCGACGTCGCGGACAAGATCCGCGCAGGCAAGCTCCAGGCCATCGGTGCGATCGTGGGCGGTGTCATGAAGGCCACCCGCGGGCAGGCAGATGCAGGCCGCGTGAAGGAACTGATCCTGCAGAAGCTTGGCGTCGAGGGCTGACTCGCCTGATTTAACCCAACTGGGTCGCAGCAAATGTCGTTGAGAACGCTCATAACGACACTTGCTGCGACCCAGTTTTGTTTCTAGGTAGTACTCGTATCCTGCGGGCGTAAAAGTACTCGTGTTCAGCGGCGGTTCCCGGTCCTACACTGAAGTTCCAGGGCACAGGGGCCCTGCCCGTGCTGTGGAGGTATGGCCATGTCGGTCCGAGAACCGTTGAGAATCCGCAAGGCATTGCTGGCCGGCGTGGTGGCGCTGGGCCTGACCGGTACGGGGGTGGCGATCGCCTGGTCCGCCACTGACCCGCCGTCGCCTTCTCCGTCGGAGTCGGCCCCGGGTAAGCAGGACAAGAAGCAGGACAAGGCCGAGCGACCCCAGCATTTGCATAGCGAGAGCGTAGTGAAGAAGGCCGACGGGACGTTTGAAACCCACCTGAGCCAGCAGGGCACAGTGGAGGCCGTCAGCGAGACCTCAGTCACCGTCAAGAGCGAGGACGGCTTCACGCAGAGTTACGCCGTCAACGCAGAGACTAAGATCATCAAGTTCCCCGCTCCAGCGGCGGACGGATCTCCTGCCACGGGGGAGGACGGCAAGCGGCTTAAGCCCTCAGAGGTAACCATCGCGGAGATCGCTACGGGTGAGTCGGTCCGGGTCTCCGGTGTGAAAAGCGGCGACTCTGCCACGGCGGACAAGATCGTCGAGGGCGCGGGAACGGGTCCGGGACTTGGCCTGGGCAAAGGCATGGGCAAGGGCCTCGGCAAGGAAGCACGCAAAGGCCACGGGAAAGGGCTCGAAAAGTAGGTAGCAGCAGATGTCCTTTTGAGCCCTCATAGCGACATCTGCTGCTACTTAGTTGGGGGAGGGTCCACCAGCCCGGTCATGATCGCCTGTAGCGCCTCGCACACCATCGTCACCGCACGCCGCTTCAGGTTCTCCGGGCGGGCCAGGATGTCGATCCGCCGCCGGGTGCTGATGCCCTCGAGCGGCCGCAGCACAATCCCGGGATTGAGCACAGGCCGCGCCGTATGCCGCGGCAACAGTCCCACCACGCCGCCCGCCGCCACCAGGGCCGCCACGGTGGAGTAATCATTGATCCGGTGCACGATATTCAGTTCCTTGCTGGACACGGCCGCGACGGCGGACAGCACGTCCGCGGGAGAGTAACCGGTGTGGCTGGTCACCCAGGCTTCGCCCACGACGTCGGCCGCGGTCACCGTGGCCTGGCCGGCGAGGCGGTGGTCCGCCGGCAGGGCAACATCCAGCGGTTCATGAGCCAGCGGGATCACCGCGACCCGCTCCTGCGGCCAGCGCGGGCTGTGGTCCATGCGGTGGGCGAGCACCAAATCGTAGCGGGCGGTCAACGCCGGGAAATCGTGCTGCGCCACGTCCTCGTCGGAGAGCTGGATCCTCGGCTGGCCCGGCGCGTCCAGCATCCGCGCGAGCGGGGCGAACAAAGCCTGGCCCACGCTGTGGAACCCGCAGAGCGTCACTGGCGCCACCGGCGAACCGTGGTATGCGCCGATGGCGGTGCGCGCATCCGCCATGGCACTGACGACGGCGGCGCCGGCGTCGGCGAGCACCTGGCCGGCTTCCGTGAGCACCAGGTTCCTGCCCTCTTTGCGCGTCAGCGGCACCTCGACGTTCCGTTGCAGCAGGGACAGCTGCTGGGACACGGCGGAGGGTGTGACCATCAGCGTCTCCGCCACCGCTTTCACGCTGCCAAGGGCTCCAAGCTCGCGGAGGATTTCCAGCTGGTGAATTTCCATTCAGCCAGTCTACGCATAAGCCGTAGCTTCATCGTCGATTGAGAAAATACTGCTTGTGCTAACGCTTTGTAATAGCTCTAATGAAGGGAGATCTCCGCCCGCAGCCCAGGGCGACAACCAAGAGTTAGGAAGCCAATGAAGGCCCTTTACAAGTCCGGCGCACACGCCGGGTTCGAACTGGTTGACCGTCCGGAACCCGAAGCGGGGCCTGACGATGTCAAGATCCGCGTCCTGACTACCGGCATCTGCGGCACAGACCTGCACATCCAGTCCTGGGACTCATGGGCCCAGGGCATCATCGAAGCGCCGCTCATTCCCGGACACGAGTTCTATGGCGAAGTAGTGGAAACCGGCAAGGACGTCCGCGACGTCAAGGTGGGCGACCGGGTGTCCGGTGAAGGCCATGTGGTGTGTGGGATCTGCCGCAACTGCCGCGCCGGCCGGCGGCAGATGTGCATCCACACCGTCAGCGTGGGTGTTCAGCGGGACGGAGCCTTCGCCGAGTTCGTCGTGATCCCCGAGACCAACGTCTGGGTCCACCACGATCCCTCCATCACCCCCGAGCTCGGCGCGATCTTCGATCCGTTCGGCAACGCCGTGCACACGGCCCTCAGCTTCCCCCTGGTGGGCGAGGACGTGCTGATCACCGGTGCCGGACCCATCGGACTCATGGCCATCGCGGTGGCCCGCCACGCAGGGGCGCGCAAGATCGCCATCACCGATGTGTCCCAGCCCCGCCTGGACCTGGCCCGGCAACTCGGCGTGGACCTCGCCATCGACGTCTCCACTACCCGGGTCCGCGATGCCCAGCGGGAACTGGGCATGCGGGAAGGCTTTGACATCGGCATGGAAATGTCGGGCCACCCCACCGCGCTTCCTGAGATGATCGACAACATGAACCACGGCGGGCGTATTGCCATGCTCGGCCTGCCCAGCCAGGACATCACCATCGACTGGGGCAAGGTGGTCACGCACATGCTGACCCTGAAGGGCATCTACGGCCGGGAGATGTATGAAACCTGGTACGCCATGAGTGCCATGCTGTCCTCCAACCCGGTGCTGCACGCCGGCATCTCGGCCGTCGTGACAGACAGGCTTCCCGCCAGGGATTGGGAAAAAGGCTTTGACATTGCCCGCGCCGGCGTCGGCGGCAAAGTTGTCCTCGACTGGACCGAACTCTAAGGAGCACCATGTACACCGCCATCAAGGACCAACTCCAGGCAGAGCTGGACGACATCCGAACCGCCGGGCTCTTCAAGACCGAACGGAGCATCAACTCCCCGCAGTCCAGCCACGTCACCGCGGGGCAGATTGGCCAGCCCGGCACCTCGGTGCTGAATTTCTGCGCTAACAACTACTTAGGCTTGGCAGACCACCCGGAAATCATCGCCGCAGCCAAGGAAGCCATGGACACCCGTGGCTTTGGCATGGCCAGTGTCCGCTTCATCTGCGGCACCCAGGACCTGCATCTGGAACTCGAAGCCAGGGTCTCCAGATTCCTCGGGACCGAGGACACCATCCTGTTCTCCAGCTGCTTTGACGCCAACGGTGGGGTCTTCGAATCCCTCTTCGGGCCGGAGGACGCCATCATTTCCGACGCCCTCAACCATGCCTCCATCATCGACGGCATCCGGCTCTGCAAGGCCCCGCGCTTCCGGTACGCGAACCAGGACATGGCCGATCTCGAAGCCAAGCTCCTCGAAGCCAAAGATGCCCGGCGCAAGATCATCGTGACCGACGGCGTGTTCTCCATGGACGGCTACCTCGCCCCGCTGGAGGCGATCTGCGACCTCGCGGAGAAGCACGACGCCCTGGTCATGGTGGACGACTCCCACGCTGTCGGCTTTATGGGTGCCACCGGAGCCGGAACCCCCGAACACGCCGGTGTGTCCCACCGCGTTGATATCTACACCGGCACGTTCGGCAAGGCCCTGGGCGGCGCGTCCGGAGGCTACGTTTCTGGCCGCAGCGAAGTGGTGGCCATGCTCCGCCAGAAGGCGCGCCCCTACCTGTTCTCCAACTCCCTGGCCCCCGTGATCGTGGCAGCGACCATCAAGGCCCTGGACCTGGTGGAGAATTCCGGCGAACTGCGGACCAGGCTGTTCGAGAACGCCCGGCTTTTCCGGTCACGGATGACCGAGGAAGGCTTCGAACTCCTGGATGGCGAACACGCGATTGTCCCCGTCATGTTCGGGGACGCCGTGATGGCCGCCAAGGTGGCTGACCAGATGCTCCAGCACGGCGTCTTCGTCACTGCGTTCAGTTTCCCGGTGGTTCCGCGCGGTGCGGCCCGGATCCGGGTGCAGCTCTCAGCCTCACATTCGGCGGACGACGTCGAAGCGTGCGTGGGTGCCTTCGTCGCCAGCCGTGCCGCCGTAGCGGGCTAGGCCCCCGGGGCTGGTCTGGCGCCAGGCTCGGCGCGGCCGCACGGCAACTCTGCAAGGATGGAGCCATGGCAGCACATTACGATGTCCTCATTGTCGGCGGCGGTATCGCGGGCCTGTCCCTGGCGTCGGCACTCGCCGCCAGCTGCAGCGTTGCGTTGGTGGAGGCGGAACAGGAGCTGGCGTACCACACGTCCTCCCGCTCAGCCCGGCAGCTGATCCCCAGCTACGGTCCGGCCGTAGTGCAGCAGTTGACGGCCCGCACGCTGGAGCTGATGGCGGCAAGGGATGCGGAACTGCCCCGGCCGGTCCTGTCGCCGCGCAGCTTTATGCTCATCGGCACTGAGGAGGCTGTCCGTGCCGAGGCCAGCGGCCACATGAGCCCCATTTCAGTGGCCGAAGCACTGGAGCTGTGTCCGGCGCTGGTGCCGGACACGTTTTCCGCCGCGGGCCTGGATACCGGATCCTTCGGCTGCGACGCCCCCCTGCTGCTGGCCGACCACCGAGAGCGGGCGGAAGCCGCCGGCGCGGACATTATTACCGGCGCCCGAGTGCATTCCGCCCAACGGTTGGGCTCAGGCTGGGAGATCGGTGCCGGGCAGGAGGCTTTCCAGTCCGGTGTGATGGTCAACGCCGCAGGCGCCTGGGCCGACGAACTCGCCGTCATCAGCGGAGTGGAGAAGCTCGGGTTGCAGCCGTACCGGCGCACCGCGGCGATTGTCGGCGTCGAACGTCCCCTGCCTGAGCACAGCCCCATGGTGGCGGCAGCGGACAACACGTTCTACTTCCGGCGAGAGGGGACTGACGTGCTGATTTCGCCCTCGGAAACTGTCCCCAGCGGGCCGGAGGACGCCCGGCCCCGGCCCGGCGACGTGGAGCGGCTGATCGCCAAGCTCAACCAGGTCACCACCCTCGGGATCGGCCAAATCCGCAGTGCCTGGACCGGGCTCCGGACCGAAGCGGCCGACGGCGTGCCCGTGGCCGGCTTCGACGCGGAGGCACGCGGGTTCTACTGGCTCGCCGGCCAGGGCGGTTACGGGTTCCAGACCTCGGCGGCCATGGCCGAGCTCGCGGCCGCCCAGATCCTCGCCGGGCAGGGCTCCGGGACCGGCGTCGACCACAGTCCGGCATTCCGGACAGCGGAGGCGCTGGCCGCCACGCGCTGGTCCATTCGGCGTTGAAGAATAGACTCATGAGCACCCTGATCACCAATATCGCCGAGCTGATGACCCAGGACCTGGAACACCGGGTCCTGAAAAACGCCGCCATAGTGGTCGAAGGGGAACGGATTGCGTGGCTGGGTGCCGCCGCCTCAGCCCCGGCCGCCGATGACACCGTCGATGCCGGCGGCCGCGCGGTGCTGCCCGGCTGGGTTGACTCGCATACGCACCTGGTCTTCGCCGGCGACCGCACCGCGGAGTTCGAAGCACGGATGGCGGGAGAGTCCTATTCGGCCGGTGGGATCGCTGTTACCGTCGACGCCACCCGGCAGACGTCCGATTTCGACCTCACGAGGCTGGCGATGGCACGGGTTTCCGAGGCCGTCTCCCTGGGCACCACGTATCTCGAAACGAAGACCGGGTACGGGCTGGACACCGAAAACGAGGCCCGGAGTGCCCGGATCGCCTCCACCGTGGTCGACGAAGTCACCTACCTGGGCGCACACCTGGTACCCGCCGGCTCGGACGCCGATGCCTACACAGAGCTCGTCTGCGGGCCCATGCTGGACGCCGTCCGCCCCTATGTCCGCTGGGCGGACGTCTTCTGTGAGGAGGGGGCCTTCACTGCGGAGCAGTCCCGCCGCGTACTTGAGGCGTGCCGGGATGCCGGGCTGGGGATCCGGGTACACGGCAACCAGCTGGGCCAGGGCCCCGGGGTGCAGCTGGCGGTGGATCTGGGCGCGGCGAGCGTGGACCACGTCAACTACCTGTCGGCTGAAGACGTAGCCGCGCTGGCTGAGAGTTGGGCTGGCTGGGACCCCGCAACGGGCACCGGCGTGCGCGGGACCGTCGCCACGTGCCTTCCCGCCTGCGACCTTTCTACCCGGCAGGCGCTGCCCCCGGCACGGGCAATGCTGGACGCCGGGGTGCAGCTGGCGCTGGCGTCCAACTGCAACCCCGGCACCTCCTACACCAGTTCCATGGCCTTCTGTGTGGCAACGGCCGTGCTGCAGATGCGGCTCAGCGTCCATGAGGCGGTCCGGGCCGCGACGTACGGCGGCGCGCTGGCGTTGCACCGGGACTCCGGGCACGACGCCGACGGCGAACGGGCGGTGGGATCCCTCGCCGTCGGACACCGGGCGGATCTGCACATGCTCAACGCACCCTCCGCCACCCATCTCGCCTACCGCCCGGGCATGCCGCTCACGTACGCTGTGTGGCGGGCGGGTGTACGGGTGCGCTGAGCCTCAGGCAGTTTTTGACGCTTTATGATCGTTGCGGGTCTGATACAATCAGAAAACGTCATAATCGAGTGACTGTTTGACGCTGAGAGGCCCCCATGACCCGTACCGACCGCCTGACGGCCATCTTGGATATCCTCGCGAAGACCGGCCAGGTCGAGGTTGAGGAGATCGTCTCACAGCTTGCTGTTTCGCCCGCCACGGCCCGCCGCGACCTGGACAGCCTGGCCAAGAGGCGGCTGCTGACCCGCACCCGGGGCGGCGCCACCACCGGAGCGCTCGCCTACGACCTTCCCGGGCGATACAACCGAGACGACCACGCCGAAGCCAAGGAACAAATCGCCCAGGCGGCCTCGGCACTGATCAGGCCCGGGGCCGTGATCGGCCTGTGCGGCGGCACCACCAGCACCGCCCTGGCGCAGATCCTGGCAACCCGCGAGGACCTCAACGCCCCCGCCAACCAGCCAACGCTGACCGTCGTCACCAATGCGATCAACATCGCCTCGCAGCTGGCCGTCCGGCCCAACATCAAGGTCATGGTGACCGGCGGCATCCTGAATCCCCGCTCCTACGAGCTCGTGGGACCGTACACGGACATCATCATGCAGAAGGTGGTCCTGGATATCGCCTTCATCGGAGTCAACGGCATCGACCCGATAGTTGGCCCCACGAACACCGGGGAAGGGGAGGCATCGGTGAACGCACTCCTCGCCAGCCGGGCGCGCGTGTCCTACGTGCTGGCCGATTCCTCCAAGGTGGGTGTACGTGCCTTCGCCACTATGGACGGCTATGACTTCACCCGCCTCATCACCGATGCCGGGATTTCTGCCGAGGACAAGGCCGCATTCGAGGCCAACGGAACCGAAGTGATCGTGGCGCCGCATTAGGACGCCACAGCGCTAGAACACCATGGGCGGGGCGTCCAGGACCGTCTCGTCCACCCGGCGTTCCACCCACTGGCTGAACGGAATGTCCAGTTCGTACTTGTCCGCGTCAGTCCGCACCAGGGTCCGCACGTCGGCGTTGTCCGGGTTGTTGAGGGACTCGAAGTACTCCACCGACCAGTGGAACCAACGCATGCAAAACAGCCGCATCGTCAGCCCGTGGGTCACCAGCAGGGTGTTGGGCGCGTAGTCCGGTTTGGACCAGTGGCGGTAGAGGGTTTCCATAAAGGAGGAGATCCGGTCGTAGACATCGGAGCCGGACTCGCCTTCGCGGAAGCGGTAGAAGAAGTGGCCGTAGGCGTTGCGCAGTTCCTTCTGGTCCTCGATGTCTCCGCTGATCTGGAAGTTGGCCCAGTCCTGTTCCCGGAGGCGCGGCTCTTCGATCACCCGTTCCGTAAGGTTGCCGAGGTTGAGTGCTTCCAGGGTTTGATGGGCACGCAGGTACGGCGACACATAGACGCAGACCTGGCGGCCATCAAGTTCCCGGCGGATCCGTTCGCCTGCCTCGGTGGCCTGCTCCAGGCCCAGGGGAGTCAGCGGGATACGGTAGTCCGGCACGCGGTTGTAAATGGACGTATCAGCGTTGGCCATGGACTGGCCATGCCGGATCATGATGATTTTCCCTGGCGCGCTCATAAGCCCCAAGCATAAGTCCTGTGCCCACGCCCTCCCGGGAAGCCCAAATCAGGAAAGAACCAGAAACTGCAGGCAAGATGGGAACATGCTGGTTCCCTCCCGCCGTCGGCTGCGGCTCGAAGTATGGATCGTCCTGGGCCTGTCGCTGGGGCAGTCCGCTGTCTACTCAGTGGTGCAGCTGCTGGATAAGATGACGCGCGCCCCGCTGGCTGAAGGTACCTCCACGCTTAACCGCTCACAGAGCACCCGCGAATACTTTGATCTCACCTACCAGCTGCTGGACATCATCTTCGCGTTGGTTCCGGTCTTGCTGGTCATCTACTTCCTCACTGACCACCGGCAGTCCACCTCCGGGGCCCCGCAGGGCGGCTCGGCGTTCCGGAAGCTCGGCTTCGACTTTGCCCGGCCCGGTCGCGACATGCTCCAGGGGCTGGGCCTCGCAGCGCTGATCGGCGTTCCGTCCCTCGGCCTATATGCTGCGGGCCGGGCCCTGGGCATCACCACCGCCATCATCCCCAGCGCACTGGATGCGTACTGGTGGACGGTGCCTGTGCTGATCCTGTCCGCCCTGCGGCATGCCGTCGTGGAGGAAGTCATTGTGGTGGGGTACCTCCTGAACCGCTTCGGCGCGTTCGGCTGGAGCGTTCCGCTGGCGATCTTCGCCAGTTCCATGCTGCGCGGCAGCTACCACCTCTACCAGGGCTTCGGGCCCTTCATTGGGAACGCTGTGATGGGGGTGGTCTTCGCCTGGCTGTACACCAGGACCCGGCGCGTTATGCCGCTGGTCATTGCCCACGCCCTGCTGGACATCGTGGCGTTTGTCGGCTTCAGCCTCTTTGGGAAGGCCGTCGGCCTCGGTTAGGCAGACTAAGGCCGGGGAAGTTAACCGGGGAAGTTAAAGGGATTCGGCCGCCATCGGTGGGTGGCATCGTTGGCACCCGCTGATGGCGGCCGAAGTATGTTGCCGGGCATGGCTGCCCGACGGGCCGTGCTGGCCCGGCGGAAGAAAGCAATCAGATGGTGACTGCTCCGGAGGCGGTCTCGAACGTGACGGACAGGATGCCAGGGGTCCCGTGCGGAGCTACCCAGTCCACGGCGACGTCTTCAAGTGGCTTCTCCACCGGTTCGCCCAGCCATTCGGTCACCCGTGCAGCGGAACCGGCGATGGTCAGGCAGGACATCTTGACATTGCTGTCATAGGCGTTGGACGGGTGGAGGGCGGGATCGCCTTCCCACTTGAGCATGTACGGGACCTGCGGGTCCGCGATCAGGCCCAGGATGCCGATCTGCTTCCAGACCAGTTCGCGGCCGTCGGGAAACTTGCGGTTTCCGTTGACCGCGGAGCGGCCGAGGCGTGCTTCGAAGGGGGCGAGGTCGTCAACTTCGACGCACCACCCCATCCAGCCGCCGCCGGCAGCGGAGCGTGCCCGGACGGCCTGTCCGAACGGTGCCTTGTCCGATGCCGGGTGGTCAAGCACCTCGACTACTTCCAGATATTTGTGCCCCGCGAGAGGGATGATCATGTTCCGGGTTCCGAAACGGGGGTGCACTCCGCCCTTTACGGCTTCAACGCCGAGGGCGGACGAAATACGTTCGGTGGTGGCAGCCAGGCCATCGTGTTCACAGGCGTAAGAGACGTGATCCATGCGCATGCCCTCATCTTGGCACTTTGTGATCGGGCTCTCAGCTAAGGGTATCCTTACCAACTTTCGGGTGCGTCACGAGTGGACATCGGGCTTTCCATCACCCCCGGGAAGAGCGCCGGGTGACCATGTTCGTCACAATGCTGTTGCGCGCCGTCGAACGGTTCCTACACTGAACGCAGGTCATGAGCGCCAGCGCCAAGCCCCGGCTCGCTGGCCGGCAACCCTCCATCCGCGGTGGGGTGCCCCGGGTGAGGACCTGGCTGCCCCGCAACGGCCGGGCGGCAAGCGCGGCCCGTGGTGCTCCCAGCATGCCGGGCCCATGTCAAAGGAGCCTTGAATGTCCGACGGATGGTCTTTTGAAACCCGCCAGATCCACGCCGGCCAGGAGCCGGACAGCGCCACAGGGGCGCGTGCCCTCCCGATCTACCAGACGACGTCGTTCGTCTTCCCGAGTGCCGAAAGCGCCGCCAACCGCTTCGCGCTCGCAGAATTGGCACCGATCTATACGCGGATCGGCAACCCCACCCAGGACGCCGTGGAGCAACGGATCGCCAGCCTGGAAGGCGGGTTGGCTGCCCTCCTGTTGAGCTCGGGGCAGGCGGCCGAAACCTTCGCCATCCTCAATATCGCCGAAGCCGGGGACCATGTGGTGGCAAGCCCCAGCCTTTATGGCGGCACGTACAACCTGCTGGGGTACACGCTGAAGAAGTTCGGCATCTCGGTGACGTTCGTGGAGGACCCGGATAACCTGGACCAGTGGCGCGAGGCCGTCCGCCCGAACACCAAACTGTTCTTTGCCGAGGTCGTGTCCAACCCGCGCCAGGATGTCCTCGATATCGAAGGGGTGTCCCGGACCGCCCACGAGGCCGGCGTTCCGTTGGTGGTGGACAATACGCTCTCCACGCCGTACCTCATACGCCCGCTGGAGTGGGGCGCCGATATTGTGGTCCACTCGGCCACCAAATACCTTGGCGGACACGGATCGGCGATCGCGGGGGTGATCGTGGACTCCGGCAACTTCGACTTCGGTCAAGACCCGGATAGGTTCCCTGGTTTCAACACCCCGGATCCCACCTACAACGGGCTGGTCTATGCCCGTGACCTTGGCGCCGGCGGCGCCTTGGGCGCCAACCTGTCCTACATCCTCAAAGCCCGCGTCCAGCTCCTCCGAGACCTCGGCTCCGCAGTATCGCCCTTCAACGCCTTCCTCATCGCCCAGGGCCTGGAGACGCT
Source organism: Pseudarthrobacter sp. NPDC055928 (assembly GCF_042270935.1). NCBI lineage: Bacteria > Bacillati > Actinomycetota > Actinomycetes > Micrococcales > Micrococcaceae > Pseudarthrobacter > Pseudarthrobacter sp. NPDC055928. The sequence continues at coordinate 130,584 of NZ_JBHJZH010000011.1, read as the reverse complement.
GAGCTTGCGGGTGGAGCGGCACGTTGAGAACGCCGTTGCGGTGGCGCAGTGGCTGGAAGCCCGTGACGACGTCGAGTCGGTAGCGTACGCGGGGCTGCCTTCGAGCCCCTGGTACGAGCGCGGACGCAAGTACGGCCCCAAGGGCACAGGAGCCGTGGTGGCCTTCAACCTGGCCGGCGGGGCCGAGGCGGGCAAGCGGTTTGTGGACGCCTTGGAGCTCCACAGCCATGTGGCGAACATCGGCGACGTCAGGTCCCTGGTCATCCACCCTGCGTCCACCACCCATAGCCAGCTCTCCCCGGAGCAGCAGGCAATTGCGGGCGTTACGCCGGGGCTGGTCCGCCTCTCCGTGGGCATCGAACACATCGATGACATCCTGGCGGACCTGGAGGCAGGTTTCCGGGCGGCCAAGGCGGCTCTCTAAGGCGGTTTCAGCGCCGGATTCCCGGCCCCGGGAGTCCGGCGCCCGGCAGGAGAGGCATTGTGGAGTCACAAACCAGTCACACTCTTAGCCAGATCCGGGGCTGGTTTCGTACACTCGGAGAAGGTCATGAGTGCCAGCGACAGCCCCGGCTTGCTGGCCGGCAACCCTCCTTTCGCGGCGGGGTGCCCCGGGTGAAGACCTGGCCTGCCGGTCATTCGACGGCGGGCAAGCGCGTAGAAAAGGTCTCCACATGACGATTACCGTCTCCCGTACCGCAGTACCCGAAAACGGCGTGGTCCGTTACGCCAGCATCGGCGGCCTTGAATTGGAAGCGGGCGGATACCTGCCCGAGGTCACGCTCGCCTATGAAACGTGGGGAACGCTCAATGAGGACGGCTCCAACGCCGTCCTCATTGAGCACGCCCTGACCGGCAGCACGCACGTGACACGCGGTGACAGCGACGAGCCGGGCTGGTGGGAGCAACTTGCCGGTCCAGGCGCGCCGGTGGACACGGACAGGTTCTTTGTGGTGTCCATCAACATTGTGGGCGGCTGCTACGGTTCCACCGGGCCGTCCTCGCCTGCTCCCGACGGCCGGCCCTGGGGTTCCCGCTTTCCGCTGGTGACCCTCCGTGACAGCACCGCCGCCGAGGCCCGGTTGGCGGACCAGCTGGGCATTCGGAGCTGGTACGCGGTGCTGGGCGGTTCCATGGGCGGTGCCCGTGCCTTGGAGTGGGCGCTCATTTACCCCGAACGGGTGGAGCGTTGCGCCGTGATCTCGATCGGTGCCGCCAGCACCGCCGAGCAGATCGCCTTTGCGCAGGCCCAGACGCTCGCCATCCGCCAGGACGCCAACTTCAACGGTGGCGACTACTATGGAGGGCCTTTCCCGGAGGACGGGCTGGCCCTGGCGCGGCGGATCGCCCACATCACCTATCGATCAGCCCAGGAGTTCGATGGGCGGTTCGGGCGGACGGCCCAGACTCCCGAAACGCCGCTGCGGGCAGCCGCGCTGGGGGACCGTGGGCGCTACCAGGTGGAGAGTTACCTTGACCACCAGGGCAGCAAGCTTGTCCGCCGCTTTGATGCCAACAGCTACATCGCCATCACCGAGGCCCTCATGAGCCACGACGTCTGCCGGGGGAGGGGAACCCTCAACGAAACCCTGGCGAGGGCGTCCGCAAAGTTCTTTGTTGCCGCGGTGGACTCGGACCGGCTTTACTTCCCGTCGCAGTCGCAGGAGCTCGCTGCCGCGCTTCCGGGAGCCGTGGATGTCCACGTTATCGAAGCGCCCATTGGCCACGACGGCTTCCTGACGGAGATCGGCCAGCTGGGGAGCCAACTCCGGAAGAATTTCCTGGTCTGACCGGGCGCCTCACGGCGCCACGAACGTTCCGGAAGCCTAGGAAGCCGGCTGGTCAGCCGTCCATGATTTCGGAGCGCCGCTTCATGTATTCGTCCACGGCCATCTCGCCGTTGCTGTACTGCTGGTCCAGTTCCGCGAGTTTGCGGGCCCGGTAGCCTTGGGGGGCCGACGGCGGCGGGGGAGTTGCAGGGGCGGCAGGCTTTTGGGGTGCCTCCGCTGCCTGTCCCGGCACAGGCTGGCCGTAGGGCGGGAACTGCTGGTCTGCGGGCGGCACTGGCATCATGGGCGGCAGCGGCTGGCTGGGCGGCAGGGGCTGCGGGCCGTTGATCTGGCGGAATCCGCCGCTCATGTAATCCTGCTGCGTGTAGCCGTCCCGCGGCTGGCGGCTCTGGGGCCCGGGGAACTGGCCCCCGCCCGGAAACTGGTCGGGGTAACGCCCGGAAAAGCTCTGGTCCTGGTTCCGCTTGTTGACGGATTTCCGGTACATCCGCATCGCCATCGGAATCAGGAACGACAAAATGATGATCCAGAAGAACAAGCTGTTCACGGTGTAACGCCTCTCATGTGTGTCCTTCCAGCTTAGCCCCGGACGGCACCCGGACCGCGGGGATGCCCAGGAAAGCCGCATACCTGTCCACGGCGTCGCCGATGGCAACGTCCAGCGCAGAGCCTGGTGCCGGATCGGTGGAGGCGAACAGCCGGATATCCAGTTCGCAGCGGCCCGAAAGCAGTGTGTGCCGCCAGGAGCCCGCCATCCGACCGTCCAGCAGCACCACGTGCATCAGGGCACCGTCGACAGGAAGCGCCGGGGCGGAGCCGCCCAGGTAGTGCCTTGTTGCGGAGTAGCCCATCACATATTCGTCGTAGCACTGGATGAGGTCGATCCGAGGTCCGCTGGGCTGGCTGCCGGTCTCGTCACCGGAGCCGCCAGGCCCGGCATTGTGATAGAACACCACGCCGTCAATCGCCGTTGTGCCGAGGGCCCCGGGATCCCGGTCCAGGGCAAGAAGCACGCCCTGCCGGACATCGGCCATCGTGAGCCCCGACCAGTCGGCGCAATCTTTGACCGTCGCGGGGCCGCGGCTCGTGAAATACCGCACGGCGAGTTCGGCCAGCGCGTTTTCCCGGGTGGGAACTTTCACAGGTCCCGCCGGGACCCGCTCGTCAAAGTGGGCGTAGGTCTGCTTCAGAGCACCGCCCCGGCTCCGCACCGGCGAACCACTCACCAGCACGCCGCTGATTTCGGCGTGCATGATCAGGTAGGCGAGTTCCAGTCCTTTTCCCGCGTAGCCGGCAGACTGAAGAGTGGCCGCGAGCTGTTCCCGGGTCTTGTGGTTTCCGCCGGCGACGGCCCTGGCCAGCACCTCCCCGCTCCGGGCGGCCACGGCGGCGTCGATGCCGGTGCGGCGGTACATGCCTGCATTGCCTTGGTGGAGCCGGGGCGCGGACAATGCCAGCAGCCACCGCAGATCGTCCCGGTGGACGAAATGCCAGGTGGGCCGGAGGATATGCGTGCGCAGGATCCGGCCGTCTGCTACGGCCTCCTCGACGTCCGCGGCCGTGGCGGCTGGTCCTCCATCGGTGGAACGGTCCAGGTCCCCGAAGGTGTGCTGCGAGGCGCGCTGCGCCAGGCTCCAGCGGGCGTAGGGAAATTCCTGTGCCTGCACGGCCAGCAGCTTGCGCAGGGCAGCCTCGGGAGATTCCGCGGCCGATCCCCGGAGCATCTGGGACCGGAGACGCAGCCGCACCACCGTATCCGGTTCCATGGCCATCCCCCGTTGCACCCTGCCGGCCCCGGGCCGTTCCGCCGCTAGTGCCGGCCCGCGTCGGTGGAACCGAGCGGACCTTCACCGGATCCCAAGGGGACGCCCGGACCGAACACGGGTCCCGGCGTCGGGCGCTTAGCGGTGATCCCATCGCCGGAGGAACGGTGACGGAGCCTCCGCACTACCCACGGCACAAAGTATTCGCGTGCCCACACAAGGTCCCCGGTGCGGGCCTCACGCCAGGTGCGGGGTGGCAGCGGCTTGGGCTGCAGCGGCTCCAGTGTATGGCTGACGTTGAGTGCGTCCAGGACCATGGCCGCGATGGTGTGGTGTCCCAGAGGAGAGAAGTGCAGCCGGTCCTCGTCCCACATCTGCGGGTCGCTGAGCTGCCGCAGGGACCACATGTCGGCGATGATGGCGTCATGCCGGGCCGCGACGGTCCGCAGGTTCTCGTTATAGATGGCCACCTTGCTGCGGACCCGGCCCAGGACTGACGACCCGGTGTCCGGGCCGTTGAAGAGCACCACCGTGGCTCCGCCCATGCCCAATATCTGCACCACAGAATCGAGCTTCTCCGCGAGGGCGTCGGGGTCGCCGCCGGGCCGGATGAGGTCGTTCCCGCCGGCCGACAGCGTCACCAAGTCAGGCTTCAGGGCAAGGCACGGTGCAAGCTGCTGGTCCACGATCTGCTGGAGGAGCCTGCCCCGCACGGCGAGGTTGGCGTAGGCGAAATCCTCCTGGCCCCGGCCCAGCTCCTCTGCTACCCGGTCAGCCCAGCCGCGGTAGCCACCGGGGCGGGACGGTTCGGGGTCGCCGATCCCCTCCGTGAAGGAGTCGCCCATGGCCACATAGCGGGTCCAGGGATGGGATTCCACAGCGGAAGGCGGGTTCTGCATGGCTTTGGCTTCACTCACGGTCCTATCCTGCCTGTTCGTTCTCAAGCTACGCCAACGTAGGTTGTTACCGTCGGGTAACTGTAAGAATGGAAACCATGACTGAAGCCGAAGTATTTCCTGCCCCTGTTGTTTTGTGGTCCCAGCCCGAGGACCAGCGTGACGGAAAGCCGTTGCTGGTGCTGCTGCACGGGTACGGCGCCAACGAGCAGGATCTCCTGAGCCTTGCAGACATGCTGCCGGCGGACTTTGCGGTGGCTTCGGTGCGTGCTCCGATGGCCATGGGGCCGGGCTTTACCTGGTTCCCGCTGACGGCGTCGATCGACTACTCCCTGGACGCCGTGAAGAGGGCCTCCGGCTACCTACTGGAATGGATTGACACCATTAAGGTTGGCCATCCCTCGGTGACGCTGCTCGGCTTCTCCATGGGCATGGCCATGGCTACCACGCTGCTGCGGCAGCGCCCCACTGACTTCGCTGCCGTCGTCGGCCTTTCCGGCTTTGCGATTGACGCGGGCGATGATCCCACGTTCCGCGACTCCGAACTGGATGGCAGCATCCCCATGTTCTGGGGCCGAGACCAGCAGGACCCTGTGATCACCCCGGACAAGATCGACTTCACCATGGGCTGGGTCCGCAAGCACGTGAAGCTCACGAAGGTGCTCTACACGGGCATGTGGCACGGCATCAACCAGCAGGAAATCGGGCACGTGTCCGAGTTCCTGACGCACGAGGTCCTGAAGAAGTAAAGATTACTGAGCCAGAAAAGCGGACGACGGCGGCGCGCGGCCGCAGTGTCCGGCCCGCCGCACGCCGTCGGGAATATCAGGCCTGCGGCGCGACGACCTTCACGGTCTGACCGTTGACGGTGACGGTGTCGCCGTTGCGCAGCTGGCGCCCGCGGCGGTCATCTATATCCCCGTTGACTTTGACGAGACCGTTCTTGATCAGCTCGGCTGCCTCCACGCCGTCCTCCACGAGGCTGGCAAGCTTCAGGAGCTGGCCGAGGCGGATCATGCTGTCGCGGATGGGGATCTCTTCAATATCCGGGTTGCTCATACAAGCAATGATGCCTGACGTAAGGTGAATTCAATGACCCACACCCCCCGGCTGCCGTTGCTGGCAGGCCTTCCGATGGCAGTCGGAGCAGGCCTGGCGATCCCGGTCCAGGGAAGGATCAACGGCGCCCTCGGTGCCAGGCTCAATGACGGGATAGCCGCGTCCGTGGTGAGTTTCAGCACAGGCCTGGTCCTGATGGTGCTGATTTCGCTGGTCCTGCCTAAGGGGCGCGCCGGCCTGGCAAGGATCGTTCCCGCCGTCCGCAGCCGCGCCTTTCCTCCCGTTTATGTCCTGGCCGGCGGAATTGGGGCGCTCTTCGTCTTTGCCCAGTCCTTCACGGTCGGGCTCCTGGGCGTTGCCCTGTTCACCGTGGCCACCGTGACCGGCCAGACCCTGAGCGGCCTGCTGGTGGACCGTCTGGGCATCGGCCCTGCCGGCAAGAAGCCGGTGACCGGCATCCGGATCATCGGTTGCGTCCTGACCATCGCCGCTGTGGCTTGGGCTGTGTCCCCGCGGTTCGCAGCGGGGTCCGGGTCCGGTACAGCGGCCGACGGCGGCCCCGCCGCCTTGCTGCTGCCGCTCCTGCTCCCCGTGGCGGCGGGTTTCCTGATGAGCTTCCAGCAGGCCATGAACGGAACCGCCACTGTCCACTACGGCACGCCCATCGCCGCGACGCTGGTCAACTTCGTGGCAGGCACTGTGGTGCTGTGGACCGCCTGGGGAATCAAGGTTGCGCTGGCAGGGCCGGGAAGCCCGCTGCCGGGGGAGTGGTGGTACTACGTCGGCGGACCCATGGGCTGCGTGTTCATCGGACTCGGTGCTCTTCTGGTCCGCAGCCTCGGGGTCCTGGTCACCGGGCTTGGCATGATCGCCGGGCAACTGCTGGGTTCCCTTGGCCTTGACCTCCTGGTCCCAGCTCCGGGTACCATCGTGGCGCCCGCCACCGTGCTGGGCACCATCCTCACGTTGGCCGCCATCGTCTTGGCCACACTGCCCTGGCCCCGGGGCGCCTTCCGGAGGTAGCGGCCGGTAGGCTAGGACACGCAGCTTTCTGCAATGTTTCCTTCGCCCGCCCCGCCCGGCCACCAGAGGTGTTTCGCCCACGGTGATTCCGGGGGCCAGATAACCCGCGGACCGCACCCAGCGGCCCTGTAGAAATTGGAGTTCCACCATGGCACCAAAATCCGTTCTCGATCAGGTCATTTCCCTCTCCAAACGGAGGGGCTTCGTGTTCCAGGCCGGTGAGATCTACGGTGGTTCACGTTCTGCATGGGACTACGGGCCCCTTGGTGCCGAGTTGAAGGAAAACATCAAGCGCCAGTGGTGGCAGTCCATGGTCCGCGGCCGTGAGGACGTAGTTGGCCTGGACTCGTCCGTCATCCTTCCCCGCCAGGTCTGGGAGGCCTCCGGCCACGTTGACGTCTTCTCAGATCCGCTGGTGGAGTGCCTGTCCTGCCACAAGCGGTACCGCGCGGACCACCTCGAGGAAGAGTACGAGGAAAAGAAGGGCCGCCCGGCCGAAAACGGCCTGAAGGACATCGCCTGCGCCAACTGCGGCACCCGCGGCGAATGGACCGAACCGCAGGAATTCTCCGGCCTCCTCAAAACCTTCCTGGGCCCCGTCGCCAGCGACGAAGGCCTGCACTACCTGCGCCCGGAAACCGCGCAGGGCATCTTCGTGAATTTCAACAACGTCCTCACCACCTCGCGCAAGAAGCCACCGTTCGGCATCGGCCAGATCGGCAAGTCCTTCCGCAACGAGATCACACCCGGAAACTTCATTTTCCGCACCCGTGAATTCGAGCAGATGGAAATGGAATTCTTCGTAGAGCCCGGCACGGACGAGGAATGGCACCAGTACTGGATGAAGGAGCGTATGTCCTGGTATACCGGCCTGGGCATCCGTGAGGACAACCTGCGGTTCTTCGAGCACCCGCTGGAGAAGCTCAGCCACTATTCCAAGGGCACCACCGACATCGAATACCGCTTCGGCTTCCAGGGCTCGGAATGGGGCGAGCTCGAGGGCATCGCCAACCGTACGGACTTTGACCTCTCCACCCATGCCAAAGCCTCCGGCACGGACTTGAGCTACTTCAACCAGGCCACCAACGAGCGCTACACGCCTTACGTGATCGAGCCCGCCGCCGGCCTCACCCGGTCCTTCATGGCGTTCCTGATCGACGCCTATACCGAGGACGAGGCTCCCAACGCCAAGGGCGGCGTCGATGTCCGCACTGTCCTGAAGCTGGACCCGCGCCTCGCCCCGGTCAAGGCAGCCGTGCTGCCGCTGAGCCGCAACGAGGACCTGTCGCCGAAGGCGAAGGACCTGGGCACGCAGCTGCGCAAGAACTGGAACATCGACTTCGACGACGCCGGCGCGATCGGCCGCCGCTACCGCCGCCAGGATGAGATCGGCACCCCGTTCTGCATCACCGTGGACTTCGACACCCTGGACGACCACGCCGTGACCATCCGCGAGCGGGACACCATGACGCAGGAACGCGTGTCCCTGGACAAGGTGGAAGGCTACCTGGCCGCCCGCCTGATCGGCGCCTGAGCATGGCCATCGAATACCGCGAGTGGCGAGAGGGCGATGACCTCGCGCTCCTGGAAATCTGGGGCGATCCGGAAACCTTCCAGGCCGGCCAGTTCCGCGGGGCCCTGACGGTTTCCTCAGCAGGTACGGATGGGACTCCCTGGCGCCGGACCATCGTGGCCGAGGACGTCATTGACGGCGTCGGCATTCCGGTGGCGGCAGGCGTGGTCTACGAGGCTTCGCTGCACCCTGAACGCCTGTGGGCTTACATCGAAGTGGCGCGGGACCACCGCCGGTCAGGCATCGGTGCCACGCTCCTGACCATGCTCCGCCGCGAAGCCGAACACGCGCCGTCGGGCGTCACCAAGCTCCGCGCGAAGGTCCAGCCCGGCAGCCCCGGGGCCGCGTTCGCCGAAGCCTTCGGACTGTCGGCCATCCAGCGTTCCCGGCTGGTGGTAGTGGAACCCGGCGCCCTGAAGCTGCCGGTTTTCCCGGCCAAGGACGACGGCGGCCGGCCCGCCAACGACGAAAACGCCGGCTCCGACGTTGTCATGGATCTCGCTACCGGGTCCGTCGAGCTGACCGATGTGGTGGGGCGGTACTACACGTCCATCCACGACTGGGATTCACCGGGCGTGCTGTCCATGGGGCAGGTGCAGAAGCTTTTCCTTGACGACCTCACCGGCGCCCACGGTGCGATCGTGCTGCGGGCCGAGCCGGAGTCCGCCTTTGGCTCTGGGGTTGCGCCCAGCAAGAAAGGGCGGATCCGTGCGTTTGCAGTGAGCTATGCCGAGGCATCCCAGGACCCGCTGGCCCAGGAAGGTTCCGCACCTGGTTCGGCGGCCACGGACGTCTTTGTTGGGCATGATCCGGCCCTTGACGCCGCCGACGCCGCCGAAGCGGTCCGCGACCTGCTCTCGCTCATCGCGTACCAGCACCCGGTCATGCTGGAACTGGACGACTCCATGACGGCCCTGCGTGCCGCCGTCGAGCCTTTGCTGGACAGCGGCAAGGCGCGGCAGGCCGGTGCGGAAACGCTGATCGTCTCGGACTGACCCGCCCTTCCCAACTAGGTAGCAGCAGATGTCGTTATGAGCCCTCAAAACGACACCTGCTGCTACCTACTTGGGGGCGTCACCGTCGCTTTGGTGGCCAGGGGATGAACCCGCTGGTGGACTCGACGTACTCGCGGTAGCCCGGACGGCCGGACATCGCCTTCTCAGTCAGGGGCTTGCCCGTCTTGCCCGCCAGCGTCCACACCATCAGGGCTGGTGAGAGCAGCGTCAGGGCGCCCGGCCAGGACTCGGCAACAATGAGGAACAGGCCAGTCCACACCGCGGCATCACCGAAGTAGTTGGGGTGCCGCGTGTAGCGCCAGAGGCCCGAGTCCAGCACGGTGCCCCGACGGGACGGATCGTTCTTGAACTGCGCCAACTGCCAGTCGCCCACCGTCTCGAAAACGAAGCCGGTCAGCCAGAACATGACTCCCAGCGCTGCCAGCCACCCCGCAGGGCCTGTGGAGAACATTCCCACCTGGAGGGTGAGGGAGACAAAGAACATGACCACGCCCTGGGGCAGGTAGACACGTCGGAGCGCATAGACGTTGCGCGAATGCGGCGCCGCGTCCAGCATCGCCTTGTACCTGGGGTCTTCGTGGCCGTCGCGTGCGCGCCAGCCGATGTGCGTGCCCAGGCGGAGTCCCCAGATGGCCGTCAGGACCAGCAGGAGCAGCCGCCTCAGGTCATCGCCGGAGCTGGCGGAGAGAAACCAAGACACTGCAGCAACCGCCACAAAACCCGGTCCCCAGGCGACATCCATGACGGAATGCCTGTCCTGCCGGACGGCCACGGCGAACGTAACGGCCAGGACCAGGACAACGGTTAAGGCCGTCCAGGGGAGCGAAGCCACGAATTCCGGCCACGGGAAAGGGCTCACAAGGTGACCTGTACCGATGATGCGGGCAACAGTTCATCCAGCGCCCTGGACGAAATGGGTCCCGCCCCGGTTGCCTCGGCAAAGGCCTTAATGATGAAGCCTGTCGCCAAGGCATGCCATAAGCGGACCCGCCGGAACATAAAGTGCCCCGCCCCCCTGAGGGTCACGTACTGCATGGACGCGGCCTCACCGGTTGCGCGGCGGGCAAACTTAAGCGACTCCGAGGGGCTGGTCCAGCGGTCGGTGGTCCCGTGGACGATCAGTACCCTTTTCCCTGCAACCCGGGAGGAGGGCGTCGCGCCGCTGAGCCAGGGTGCGAGGGCAACTACGGCTGCCACCTGGGGATCGTCGGCCGCTGATACGGCGGTCAGCCCTCCCATGGAGTGGCCCAGCAGGAACACCGGGACGCCCGGGTGTTGCTGCCTGATCTGCTCCAACGCCCACCGGGCATCCTGCAGGGGCGTCATGTCCTGGCCGTTCCAGCCCCTTGTGCTGTTTCGCAACGACCACACGGCCAGGCCATGGTCCTTGCCGGCACGGTGCAGGTGCCTGGCAAAGGGAACCATCCGCGCCGGACTCAGGTGACGGGCCTCCACAGGTTCGAAACTGTGCGACTTGCCGCCGTGCAGTACCAGTGCCACGCCCAGGGTGGGCCCGGCAGGCTCCAGGACGCTCAGGACCGCCTGGCGGGAGGGCCTTCCTGTGGCCCCGGTGGAGTGAAGCAAGCCATTTCCCTCAGCCTTGCGCTTGGTCACGCGCTGTTCCTCCCGGTTCCTGGTGGTCCATTTATCAACCCTATGGCGCCGGACGTAGAGTTCAAGGTATGAGGTTCAACTGCTGATGGGTTCCGGTCACACCCACGTTTCACAACGTCATTCGGAGCCGACGGCTCAAGCGATTGCTGCCCGGAGGAAAGCGAACTACATCCTCGCTGCCATCCTGGTGCCGCTCACCCTGCTGACCCTCGCCGCGATGGCCATGCTGTGGCCGTCCGGCAGCAAGGAAGGCATTTCGCTGGCAAACCCGTATTCGGCCGCGCCGGGTGTGACGTTCGACACCGGCAAAATCCAGAGCGTGGTGGTGGAGCCCTGCATGCAGGGCTCCGTGGCGCAAAACCCGGCGGACGCCGGCGGACAGGATGCCGGCCAGCCGAATTCGGGCCAGGCCGGTTCGGGCAGCCAAGGCTCAGACTGTACGTTCGCCTTCACTGAACCGGACCAGGGAGGCAGCCCCGTCAAGGTGGTCATCAACCCCGACGTCGCCGAATCCCACGGCGTGAAGCCGGGGGACCAGATCCGCTACCTCAACCTGTCCAACGCCCAAGGGGCATCCGCGGGGCAGGGTTCGCCGGCCTACATCTTCGTTGACTTCGTTCGGACCCTCCCCATTGTGCTCCTCGCCCTGCTCTATGCGGTGGTGGTGATCGCGGTAGCCAGGTGGCGAGGGCTCCGCGCCTTGATCGGACTGGTGGGTGCCTACTTTGTGCTGGTCAGCTTTATGCTTCCGGGCCTCGTAGAGGGCAAACCGCCGCTGTTGCTGGCATTGGTCGGTTCCACGGTGATCATGATCGGGGTCCTGTATTTCGCCCACGGCTTTTCGGCACGGACGTCGACGGCGTTGCTGGGCACGATCTTCGGCCTCGCCATCACGGCGCTGCTGGCAGCTTGGGCCACCGACGCCGCAAACCTCGCCGGCGTGGGAAACCACGACGCCGCCACGCTGGTCAACACGTCGGCCAACATTTCCATCTCCGGGGTGATTCTGTGCGGCCTCATCATCTCGGGCCTGGGTGTCCTGAACGATGTCACCATCACACAGTCCTCGGCAGTCTGGGAACTGTACGAACTTGCGCCCGCCACCAGCGCACGGAAGCTCTTTACCTCCGCCATGAGGATTGGACGCGACCACATCGCCTCCACCGTCTACACCATTGCCTTCGCCTACGCCGGGGCAGCCCTGCCCATCCTGATCATCGTGATGCTTTACGACCGCCCGCTGGGAGACACCCTCACCAGTGCCGAGCTCTCCGAAGAAGTCATCCGGACCCTGGTCGGCTCCATCGGCCTCGTGCTCGCGATTCCCGTGACCACCCTGATCGCCGTGCTGGTGGTCAAGGCAACGGGCATCCGCAACACCGGTCTTCCGTCCGGCCACGGTGCGGGGGACCACGGTATCGGCCATGACCACGACGGCGGCCCGGTCCACAGTGTCAGCCCGGACGATGTGGACGATACCGGGGCGCTCGCGGCCGCGGCGGCCATAGCTGGAGAAACGCGGACTGCTGAGGCGGGGCCGGCAAGAACGCGCGTGGCAGAGACGGGGACCGCAGTAACTCGGCGGGGCCGCCGGGCAGACCGCCGCTGACTGGAACGCGCTACGCCCGCGGTGACAGCGGCTGCGCGGAGGTGCCGCCCCGATTTGCCCGGCTTTGCGACAATGGACAGGTGACTGTTACTGCAACGCCTCCCGCCCCCAAGCTGGAACTCCCGCCCCTGAAGCTGGGTCCCATCACAGTGGACACCCCCGTGATCCTGGCTCCCATGGCGGGCATTACCAACTCCGCTTTCCGACGCTTGTGCCGTGAATACGGTGGCGGCATGTACGTGGCGGAGATGGTCACCTCCCGCGCCCTCGTGGAGCGCACCCCCGAGTCACTGCGGATCATTTCGCACGACGACGACGAGAAGGTCCGCTCGGTACAGCTGTACGGCGTTGACCCGGTGACCGTGGGCGCCGCCGTGCGAATGCTGGTGGAAGAGGACCGGGCGGACCACATCGACCTGAACTTCGGCTGCCCCGTTCCGAAGGTGACCCGGCGCGGCGGCGGCTCGGCCCTGCCCTGGAAGATCGACCTCTTCACCTCGATCGTGCAGACCGCAGTGAAGGAAGCTTCCAAAGGCAACGTCCCGCTGACCATCAAGATGCGCAAGGGCATCGACGAGGACCACCTGACGTACCTCGACGCCGGCCGGATCGCGCGCGATGCCGGCGTCGCCGCCGTCGCACTCCACGGCCGCACCGCGGCTCAGTTCTATTCCGGCCAGGCAGACTGGACCGCCATCGCGCGGCTCCGCGAGGCGTTGCCGGACATCCCTGTGCTGGGCAACGGAGATATCTGGTCCGCCGAGGACGCCGTGCGCATGGTCCGGGAGACCGGGGTTGACGGCGTGGTGGTGGGTCGCGGCTGCCAGGGGCGGCCCTGGCTTTTCGGGGACCTCCAGGCGGCGTTCGAAGGCAGTGATACCAGGCACAAGCCGAACCTCCGCCAGGTAGCTGAAGGAGTGTACCGCCATGCGGAACTGATGGTGGAGACCTTCGGCGACGAGGGCAAGGCCCTGCGCGAGATCCGCAAGCACATGGCCTGGTACTTCAAGGGCTATGTGGTGGGCGGGGAACTGCGCACGCGGCTGGCACTGGTGACCAGCTTGCAGGTGCTGCGCGAGACACTGGCTGAACTGGACCATGATTCGCCGTACCCCGGAGTGGACGCCGAAGGCCCGCGCGGCCGTGCCGGATCACCCAAAAAGCCGGCGCTGCCCAAGGACTGGCTTGAATCCCGCGCGCTCAACGATGCCCAGTCCCAGGACATCGCGGCTGCGGAACTGGATGTTTCCGGTGGCTGAAACCCGCACCACGGCACCGGTTCTCCCCGGCTACGAACCCCACGATTCCGCCCGCTGGGTGGAGGAACCGCCCAAAACCACATACCGCTCCGACTTCGAGCGGGACCGCGCCCGGGTGCTGCACTCATCGGCGCTGCGGCGCCTGGGCGCCAAAACCCAGGTGGTGGCACCTGACACGGACGACTTCGTCAGGACCCGCCTGACCCACAGCCTCGAAGTCGCCCAGGTTGGCCGTGAACTCGGCCGCGCACTGGGCTGCGACCCCGACGTGGTGGACACCGCCTGCCTCAGCCACGACCTCGGCCACCCGCCCTTCGGTCACAACGGCGAGTCCGCGCTGAATGAGGTGGCGCACGCCATTGGCGGGTTCGAAGGCAATGCCCAGACACTCCGCCTGCTCACCCGGCTCGAGCCCAAGGTCCTGGCCACGGACGGCCGCCCGGCCGGCCTGAACCTCACCAGGGCCAGCCTGGACGCCGCCGCGAAGTATCCGTGGTCTGCCTTGGACGCACCGGTGATCCATGGGCAGCGCACCAGCAAGTTTGGCGCCTACGAGGACGACCTCCCCATTTTCAATTGGCTCCGGGAGGGTGCGCCGGTGCGCCGGTCCTGCCTGGAAGCGCAGGTCATGGACCTGGCCGACGACATTTCGTACTCCGTGCACGATGTTGAGGACGCGATTGTGGCCGGGCACTTCCAGCTGCGCTGGATGGACAACCCGGACCACCGCGCCCGGGTAGTGGGCTACGCCAAGCAGTGGTACCTCCCGCACAATGACCCCGCCGCCATAGATGCCGCGCTCGCCCGGCTGGAAGCCACCGATGTCTGGGTGCGCGAGGCCGACGGCAGCCGCAAATCCATGGCCGCCCTGAAGAACATGACCAGCCAGCTGATCGGCCGATTCTGCCAGAGCGCCCTGGAGACCACCCGCGCCCTGTACGGACCGGAAAACCTGACGCGGTACAACGCCGAGCTGATGGTCCCGGACGAGACGGTGATGGAAATCGCCGTGATGAAGGGCCTGGCCACCACTTTCGTGATGACCACCGAACACCGCCAGCCGATCTACGAGCGACAGCGCGAGGTGCTGCATTCCCTCGTTACGGCGCTGAGCGCCACCGGTGACCGCCACCTCGAACCCATGTTCGCGGCGGACTGGCGGGACGCGGCCGACGACGGCGCACGGCTGAGGGTGGTCATCGACCAGGTGGCGTCGCTGACCGACGGCTCGGCGCTGGCTATGTACGAACGGCTAGTGGGGAGCCTGCCGTCTCTGTGGTGACCGAGGCAGCACCGCGAGTCTGTTTGTCGGCCGGGACTAGGATGGCTTTGTGGCTGGCCTGATCAAACGCGAAGACATTGACGAAGTACGCCAGCGCACGGACATCAAGGAAGTGATTGACGGCTACGTCACGCTCAAGGGTGCCGGGCTGGGAACCTACAAAGGCCTGTGCCCTTTCCATGACGAGCGCTCGCCGTCGTTCACGGTGCGCCCCCAGGTGGGCAGGTACCACTGCTTCGGCTGCGGTGAAGACGGCGACGTCATCGCCTTTGTCCAGAAACAGGACCACACCTCCTTCCAGGAAGCCGTGGAGAAGCTGGCCGCCCGCATCGGCTATGAACTGCGCTACGAGGATGGCGGCACGGGGCCCAACCGCGAAGAGGTGGGCAAGCGCCAGCGGCTCCTCGATGCGCACAAGATCGCCGACGAATTCTTCCGTGCCCAGCTGCTGACTCCCGGTGCGGCTGAGGGCCGAAGCTTCCTGCATGGCCGGGGTTTTGACCGCGCCGCCGCCGAACAGTTCGGCGTCGGTTATGCGCCGCAGGGCTGGGACGCGCTGCTCAAGCACCTCCGCGGGCGGGGGTTCACGGACCAGGAACTCAAGCTGACGGGCATGTTCTCGGAAGGCAACCGCGGTATATATGACCGCTTCCGCGGGCGGCTCATCTGGCCCATCCGGGACATAGCCGGGGACACCATCGGCTTCGGCGCCCGCAAGCTCTACGAGGACGACCAAGGCCCCAAGTACCTGAACACCCCGGAAACCACGCTCTATAAGAAGTCCCAGGTGCTCTACGGGATCGACCTCGCCAAGCGGAACATCGCCAAGGACCGCCAACTGGTGGTGGTGGAAGGCTACACGGACGTGATGGCCTGCCACCTCGCAGGAATCCCGACGGCGGTGGCCACCTGTGGCACGGCGTTCGGCACCGAGCACATCAAGATCGCCCGCCGCCTGCTGTCCGACGACGGCACCGGGGGAGAGGTCATCTTCACTTTCGACGGTGACGCTGCCGGCCAGAAGGCTGCCCTGCGGGCTTTCGAGGAGGACCAGCGCTTCACGGCCCAGACCTACGTGGCGGTAGAGCCCACGGGGGCCGACCCCTGTGACCTGCGCCAGACCAAGGGTGACGCCGCTGTGCGGGACCTTATCAACACCCGCCGGCCGCTGTTTGAATTTGCCATCCGGGCCACGCTGAAGCGGCATAACCTGGACACCGTGGAAGGCCGCGTGGCCGCGCTGCGGGAGTCCGCGCCGGTGGTGGCCCAGATCCGCGATGCCGGCATTCGGCCCGCGTACGCGCGTGAACTGGCCGGCTGGCTAGGCATGTCGGTGGAGGACGTCAGCCGCGCCGTGGGGGTAGCAATGAAGCGTTCTGCCGCTGGTCCCTCGGCCGCTCCGGGAGGCGGTCCTGCCCCGGCTGCCCCCACGTCGGCTCCCACGCCGCAGGCGGGCGGACCCGGCGTAGCTGCCGGACCGGCGTCGGGCGCTGTTCCGTCCTATCACCGTCCGGACCCGCGGGATCCCGTTGCTTCCATGGAGCGGCAGGCACTCGAGGTTGCGCTGCAGGAGCCCTCGCTGCTCGGCGGAGGCATCTGGGAGCGTTTCTCGGCTGCGAGATTCGTCACACCGGCCTTCCAAGTGGTTCATGATGCCATGCGGGCATCCGGGTCCGGGCTCATCGGGGACCCTGTCCGCTGGGTGGAGCAGGTCATGCACGAGGTCCCGGAGCCCCTGCGGCCCCTCGTGTCCGAACTCGCAGTAGTTCCGTTGCCCGCGAGCACCGAGGAAGCCGTGCAAAAGTACTGTAAGGACATCCTTTCGAGGCTGTTCGAGCTGCAGATCACGCGGGTGAAGGCGGACAAAATGGGCCAGCTGCAGCGGCTGGATCCGGCCGCGGACCGGGAGGATTTCCAGCGGCTGAACAGGGAACTGATGATGCTGGAAATGGAGCGCCGGGCGCTGCGTTCGGACGCGTAGGCAACGCCGTCGCCATCGTGGCAGGCCCGGCTCCGGGGTTCAATTTCGTTTCCGCGCGGGGTGTTTGCTAGGCTAGTACCCGCTTCATTCCTCCTTAGCTCAATTGGCAGAGCATTCGACTGTTAATCGAAGGGTTGCTGGTTCAAGTCCAGCAGGAGGAGCGCTCAGTCCCCGTTCCGGGCTTCCGGAACGGGGACTTTTTCTATACCCGGGGAGGGTATTGCTTCCCTGTAATGGCGCCGATTTCCCATAGGCCTGAAACGTTTGCTAATGTCATACCTGCTTCATTCCTCCTTAGCTCAATTGGCAGAGCATTCGACTGTTAATCGAAGGGTTGCTGGTTCAAGTCCAGCAGGAGGAGCAAACACAAAATCCCCGCCCTCTTCGTGAGGGCGGGGATTTTTTTGCTTGCACAGAAACCTGGCATTGCATCCTGTGGAAGGTACTCAAACGAAGTCCATTTCCACCTGCAGGAAGCGCTCTGCCTCGGCAATGGCAGTCTGGAAGGCCTCCTGCTCGGTGGGGGACTTGCGGGGCTCGCGCGGGTGCCATTCATGGGGTGCGGAGTGGACGCGGGCGAAGCCGGAGTCCGGTGGAGCGTAGAAGATGCCGAAGCGCTGCACGGGCCATTCGGGGGAGGTTTCGGGGGCTACCAGCAGCGCCGCGTTGAAAGCCGGGTTAAACCACTGCGCGATGGGCCGGCGCCGGTCTTCGGTAAAAAGCCCCGCGGCGTAGAGAGCCGCGGACTGCTCACCGGTCTGGGCGCACAACCGGTCCCACCACAGGGGCAATATGCCGGTGTCGCATCGTTGCCACGTGGCCGGAAGTGGCGGATGGGCCTGCCAGCTGTGCACGGACTTATTTTATCCCGCCAAGGCTCCGGCGCGGCAGGGGGTGTCCCGGGGCAGTGAACGGCCCAGTGGAGCTTTGCAGGGCCGCCCCAAGAACGTCAGGAGCGGTTCCAGGGGCCCGGGTTAACGCGGTACAACAGGGCCGATCCGGCCAGCATGCCCAGGATGATGCCTATGGCCGGACTACCCAGCGCCCTGCCGGCAAAGTAGCCCCCGACGGCGCCCAGCACCGCCCCGAGGAAAAGTCCCCTTCGGTTGCGGTGTGGCTTGCGAGTCATCGTCCCACCCTACTGCCGTCGGTCGCCAGGGGTGCCGGCCATCAGTGGATGGACGGAACGGTGCGGGGCCTGACGACCAGCCAAAGAGCGGCGATGGCCAGGAGGATGCACGCCGCCTGCACGGCGCCCATGGGCGTGGCCGTCTCAATCCCCAGCCAGCCCACTACGGGCGAGATGAGTCCGGCCATCATGAACGTGGCGGCCCCCAGGAGTGAAGCGGCCGTCCCGGCCTTGTCCCCATGGCTGGCCAGTGCCAGGACCTGCACGCACGGGAAAGTAAAACCTGTGCCGAGGATGTAGAACCAGAGGGGCACCATGACCCCCCACAAGCCCATTCCCAACTGGTCGAACAGCACGATCAGCAGGGACATCAGGAACATCCAGGCCGTGGAGCACGCCAGGATCCACTGTGGCGGCACGCGCTTGATCAGCCGGGAACTCGTCTGGACGCCAGCGACGATACCCAGCGAATTGATGCCGAAAAGCAGGCCATACTGCTGGGGGGAGAAGCCAAACACGTCCTGGAAGAGGAACGGCGAAGCGGACAAGTAGGTAAACAGGCCGGCAAAGTTCATGCCGCCCACCAGAAGGAGCCCCACGAAGATCCGGTCCGTGAAGAGGACCTTGTAGCGCTGGCCGGCCGTCAAGCCGGATTGGCCACGCTTTTCCGGCGGGAGCGTCTCGCGCACGAGGAACAGCGCAGCAATGATCACCAAAGTGCCGTAGCCGGCCAGGAACACAAAAATCCCGGGCCACGGCATGACCAGCAGCAGTTGGGAGCCGATGACGGGCGCCAGGATGGGCGCGAGTCCGTTCACCAGTGCCATCCGGGAGAACATCCGCACCATCGCGTAGCCCGAGAACAGGTCCCGGACCATAGCCATGGCTACCACCCCGCCACCCGCAGCGCCGACCCCCATCAGTACCCGGAAAATTCCCAGTGTGGTGATGTCCGTGGAGAGTGCTGCCCCCACCGAGGCGGCGATGTGCAGGGCAGTGGCGAGAATCAGTGGAAGACGCCGTCCAAACCTGTCGCTGAAGGGACCCACCACCAACTGGCCCAAGGCAAAGCCCACGGTGGTTCCGGCAAGGGTCAGCTGGACCTGCGCCTCAGTGACACCCAGGCTGGCCTCGAGCGCGGGGAAAGCCGGCAAGTACAGGTCTATGGTGAAGGGTCCCAGGGCGGTCAGAGCACCGAGCAGGAGGATGTACAGGAGTTTCCGGCGGCGGGTCAGCAGATCGCCCGGATTGGCGGTTATGGTCACGGAGACCAATCCTAGGCCCGAAGCGTCGTACATTTACAGCGTTGCAGGGCACGCCGCTCCGCATGCCCCGAAGTTCGTCCTGAACCTGAATGATAGTTTTGTGGGCGGGACTGTGCACTTGCACTCTCCGGCAGTACACGGAAGCCGAATCGACCATGCAACCAGTTAGGCGGAACCGATGAGCGGACGTCACAGCGGGCGGACCAGCCAGGGCCTGCGCATCACCGCGCTGCCCAAGACGCTAAAACTCCTTTTCCGTTTGGCCCCCCGCCAGCTTAATGACGAGATCGCCCTCGCCAAGATTGAGATCAAGCGCAAGGGCATCCAGCTGGGAGTCGCCGCAGCGTTCTTCGCCATTGCGTTGATTTTTGTGGCATTCCTCGTGGTGGGACTGATCGTTGCAGCCATCATGGGGCTGGCCACCATCATGCCTGCGTGGCTTGCGGCACTTCTCGTCAGCGCCGCGTTCCTGCTGATCGCCCTGGTGGGCGGCCTGGTGGGGCTCCAGAAGTTCAAGAAGGCCATGCCACTGGTACCGGAGGAAACCATCCGGGGGATCAAGCATGACCTTGGCGTTGCCAAGGAGGGCTCGGACTTCAACGCCGCGCTGCTCGATCCGGCGAGCCCGGAGGCAAAAGCCGCCAAGGCTGCCAAGGCCGAAGCTGCTGCGAAGGCCAAGGCCGAGAAGGAAGCCAAGGCCGAGACGCACGAGAAGGAATTCCCGCACGCGTCCGAACCCGAGCTGCACCGCCGGCTGGACCAGCGCCGTCGCCACCTCACCGAGGTCCGCGACGAGTTGGACACCGAACTGGACATCAAGCCCCAGGTACGCTTCCTCGTGGGCGCCGCCCAACAGAAGCTGCGGGAGGGCCAGGCGCTGATGAACCACGGCCGGGACGTCGCCGCGCAGAAGATTTCCGGTTTGTCAGAAGGCACCGGCGGAACGGCCCTTCGGTGGAAGCCGCTGGCCGCCTTTGCCGGCGCGGCGGCCGTGTTTGTGGTGCTGCTGCGCAAACTGCTGAAAGAACCGTAACCGACACGCTCTGCTGCACATCATGCTTTAGGAAAGGGGGACGGGATGAGGTTCATCGGTGCTGGCTCCCGTCCGGGCCGCCCCCAGGTTGACCACGACCTTGTTTTTACCGTGCCCAACGCCCTCACGGTCCTGCGGTTCATGGGCGTCCCGCTCTTCATTTGGCTGGTCCTCGCGCAGAAAGAGTATGGGTGGGCTGTCCTGGTCCTTGTGGTCATGGCGGGCACCGACTGGGTGGATGGCTATGTGGCACGCCGCTTCGACCAGGCATCCAGGCTGGGCCGGGTCATGGACCCGATCGCAGACAGGCTGGCGCTGATCGCCGTCGCAGTCACACTGGTGATCGCCGGCGTCGTGCACTGGCTCTACCTCGCCGCGCTGGTCATTCCCGACGCCGTCCTGCTCGTCCTGACGCTTTCCTTTTTCGGCGGCCATCCGGACCTTCCGGTGAGCCGGATCGGCAAGATCCGCACCGGGCTGCTGCTCCTCGGCACCCCGATGCTGGTCATGTCGCGGCTGGACGTCCCGCTGGCCGGTGCCCTGCATATTGCTGCCTGGGTGGTGCTGGGACTCGGCCTGGCCGGGCACTGGATTGCCGCCTATAACTACTTCTGGGCCATCCTGCGGAAGGGCAGAATGCAGTCACATCACGACGGCGGCACCACCTGATGGTGTGGGTGGCCGTTCTGCTCGCGGTACTTGGAGCATTCTTCCTGGCCATCGGTGCCCAGAAGCAGGGAAGCGCCGTCAAGGCCGATACCGGCGGGCTGGCACTGAGTTCCAACGGCTTCCTCCGGCTCCTTCGCAACCCGCGCTGGGTGCTCGGGCTGCTCCTGCTCTGCGCCGGGATGGGCATGAACGCTGTTGCCCTGGTTTCCGCACCGCTGACCGTGGTGCAGCCGATCGGGGCTATTGCGCTGGTGATTACTACAGTGGTCAACGCCCGGGACCAGGACCTGACCATCAACAGGGCAACCTGGGTGGCCATCGCTGCCTGTGTCACCGGGTCGGCGCTGTTTGTCCTCCTTGCCGTCAACGTCACGCAGGAGAACCATCACGTCAGTTACGACGACGAGCTCACCATCGTGCTGTTGCTGACCCTCGCGGTGGGCGTTTTCGGTACGCTGGCCGCCATGTTCCGGCACCGGATGAGCGCGTTCGTGTACATCCTGGGTGCCGGTGTCCTGTTCGGCTTCGTGGCCGTCCTGACGCGGATCATCGGCAAGCACCTGCTGGATCCCAACGGGCTGGTCCTGCTCAATGTGCAGTGGTATTCCGTCGTGGCGATCGCGGCTGCCGGTGGATTGGGTTCCTACTTTGTCCAGAACGCCTATTCCGGCGGACCACCTGACCTGGTCATCGCTGGACTGACTGTCATCGACCCGATTGTGGGGATCGCGATCGGCATCGTCATCCTTGGTGAACTCCGCCCGGACGTCCACGCCGTGATGGCGATTGCCATGGGTACGGCTGCTTCCCTTGCTATCGTTGGGGTGATCGCCCTTTCCAGGCACCACCCCGAGGTCACCAAGCGCAAGAAGGATGCGCGGAAGGCCGCGGGTCGGGCGTCCCACTAGATCATTTTCACTAAGAGGCCCGGCACCACCGTGCCAGCGGCCAACCGGTGCTGTCAGCCTCAGCTGCCGGCACCGAGACCATCAGGAGCTCTCCACGTGACAACGCCCGCTGACCAGCCTCCCCTGACCATCCTGATCGCCGCGGACACGTATCCGCCCCACATCAACGGTGCCGCCACTTTCGGCTACCGCCTGGCCAAGGGAATGACCGGACGGGGCCATGACGTGCATGTCCTGGCGTGCCGGGCGGACAACGGGAAGAGCTTCACGGAATTCCGCTCTGAAGCTACGGTGCACCGGCTCCGCTCGCACGGTGTGTGGACCCACGAGTACTTCCGCATCTGCTTTCCGTGGGAAATCAAAAAGGAAATCAGTCTCTTGTTCGATCGGGTGAAGCCCGATGTAGTGCACATCCAGAGCCACTACATGATCGGCGAGCACGTCCTGTACGAAGCCGTGAAGCGCGGCGTGAGGGTTGTGGCAACCAACCACTTCATGCCGGAAAACCTCAATCCCTTCCTGCCGTTCCCGCAGTGGTTCAAGGACATCATTGGCAAGATCTCCTGGAAGGACATGGGCAAGGTCATGGGCCAGGCCGACGTCATCACCACGCCCACGCCGCTGGCCGCCAAGGCGATGCACCAGCATGCCTTCCTCCGCAAGGTGCTGCCGCTCTCCAATGGCATCGATTCGTCGGCTTATGAGCTGCAGCCGGGGGAAGTCATCGAACGCCACGAGCACCCCACGTTGCTGTTCGTGGGGCGGCTGGCCGAGGAAAAACACGTGGACGTGCTGATTGATGCCGTGTCCAAGACACCGGCGGAAATGAACGTCCATCTGGAGGTCATTGGCGGCGGTGAAGTACGTCCCGCGTTGGAGGCACAGGTGGAACGGCTGGGACTGGGGGACCGGGTGAAGTTCCTGGGCCTGGCCAGCGACGAAGATCTCCGTGAGGCGTACATCAAGGCTGACCTGTTCTGCATGCCCGGCACTGCTGAACTGCAGTCGCTCGTCACCCTGGAAGCCATGTCGGCATCCACGCCGGTCTTGCTTGCCGATGCCATGGCTTTGCCGCACCTGGTGCGGGATGGCGAGAACGGGTATCTCTTCACGCCCAACGACAGCGACGACCTCGCTGCGAAGATCAAGCGGGTCCTTCAGCTGCCGGCAGACCAGTTGGCTGAAATGGGCCGGGCCAGCCGTCGAATGGTGGAGCCGCACAGCATGCAGGGAACGCTGCAGACCTTTGAAGATCTCTACCGGGGAGCCGGCTTCGAAGACAAGGTGGTCTAAAGGCATTCCGTGGATTTGCTAGAGTGTTTTTGCCCCGCGGGATCCGAAGTCCGCACGGACGCGGATCCGCGGGGCGCACGGGGCTATAGCTCAGCTGGTTAGAGCGCGGGACTCATAATCCTAAGGTCCTCGGTTCAAGTCCGAGTAGCCCTACCAACCTTAAAGGCCTCCTTCCCTTGCAATAAAGGGAAGGAGGCCTGTTCTGCGCAGGTGGTCAAAAGGGGCTTGACGGCGCACGGCCGCAACTGCCTATCTAAGGCCCTCAGTGGGCGGCCGTACATCCGCCGCCAGCAGGAGCGCCGGCAGGCTATCAGCAGGCCGCGTGTGGCTCATGTGGGGGTAGCCCCTCGATCTTGCGCGAAGCTCTCCCCGGGCGTCACAGCGGCTTTTGTGCTCGGCCCATGGGGGCCGCGCTGGGGCTGGTTCGAGTGGGAGCTAGGGGCTATCCCTCTTCGCTATGGTTGTCGAGTGACCGCGACTGATCGAATCCGGGCAGCGCTCGCCATCGCCGTCCTCGGCGTCCTCGCCTGGGTGTTTGTATCCGACAAGCCCAAGGAGGCCTCGGTGGCCGTGCCGGCTCCTACAGCCGTCGCGACCGAGGGACCCGCTGGTCCTGCTGGTTCGGCGCCGAGCGGCCCGGTTGCCGTGCCGATAACGACTGGCCTTCCCGCAAACGCCGATGGCGAACGGACCGTCATGGCGAGGTTGAACGGCCAGACCGTCCGCATTGACCTGCCGACAGGCGGCGTCCCCGCTGGTACTGCACTGTGGTTCCACGGCCAGGGTGGCGACGCCAACGGCCGTATGAACTCCTCATGGCTGAACTCGATCCGGGCGCAGGGCTGGGCCATCGCATCTTCGGATTACCACCGCAACGCATGGGGCAACGCCGCCGCCGTGCAGGACACGAAAGAGCTGATGGCGTGGGCCCAAGAGAAGTCCGGGCAGCCTGTCAGATTGTTCATCGCGGCGTCGATGGGTTCCACGACGTCACTCAACACCCTGATCGATGGCGCCTCGCCGTCGTGCTGGTACGGCGTTGACCCTGTCGTTGATCTCAGTGCCGTTGGATCCGTGCAGAATTCGGCTAAGCAGATCGCGGAAGCCTACGCGGGGGCGCTGCTATCGTCTGGCAACCCGGCCGCCCACTTAGCGGCCCTACCTAAGAACACTCAGTACCGGATCGTCGCATCGCCCGGTGACACCATGGTCCCCGCCGCCTCGAACGCCAACTCTCTGGCGGCATACCTCTCGACAGCCGGCTTCACCGTTTCATCGATGACTGTCAGCGGAGAACACGGCGACGCCTCCCACTTCAACGGACGCGACCTGGCAGCCTTCGCCGTCGGCTGCACGGCCTAACCAAACAACCAAAGGCGCCCGTCCCATAGAAGTGAAAAGGGCGCGCGCGCGTTCTACCTGCTTTGTTACGTGACGGTCAAGTCAATAATGTCCATCGCGTGGATATACTTCGCTCGTGAGCGTCATGAAACCTGGCCGCCACGTCCCTGGGACGCCTTGGCGGACGGGCTTGGTCGGCGATACAGCCACCAGCCCAACCGAACTGCCTGTGGTCCATCGCATTGCGCGCTGGTTCGAGCAGCGCGGTTCGCTTTGCCTCTACTGCCGGCACATGCCACGACTCGACGGCGGCTTCTGCTCCGAGACTTGCGAGGAGAAGGCCACCGAACGGCAGGCCTTCGGGTAGGTCGTTGACCAGCGGACGCCGTCCAGGGACCGCGGCGTGATGCCACCTTCGGAGACGGCGGTCACGGTTACGGGCCTGCCGCCTGCACCCATGCCTGGCACGGCTCCCGCAGCACTGGGCGAACCCAGACCTCAAAGATTGGCTCTGCTGCCACGGTATTCCAGCACAGAAAGACTGTCGAGCCGTAGGACGCAAACCAGGAAGCAATCGACGCGCAGGTCTGCACGCCAGCGATGCCGCCGTCCAGTAGAGGTGGGGTGGGGTAAGGCTAAAGCAGGCGCGTGCGCACCCAGGGCGAGGCCTACTGTTCCGTCTGCGCCGTTTTCGTCTTCTGGCGCCACATGTAAATTGTTCCGGCTAGGGCCGCAAGGCCAAGAAGCGCAAAAGCGCCCTGGCCAAAAGCGTCGGTATCCTCGTATTTCAGCCAGTCTGAGAACACTATCGCCCCGGCGAACCACAGGCCCACAGCTCCCGCGACCCACAGAACTGGATACATGACGGAGTCACCCTCGCTCTTTTCTTCGCCTACCATCAGCTTGGCGATCATAAGGAGAATGGCAGCGACGATTATCGCCATAAAGGCGCCGAAGTAAATGATCACCGCAGTGGCTCCCACGTAGAAGCCGGCCTTCTGCAGGCTGAAATCGTCACCGGTCGAGATGGACAGGAGCGTCTTGATCGTCCCCAAGACTGCGATGGCTGCACCTATAAGGCCCCAGATGAGACCGGCATGCTCCTTCATTTTCATGACGTCGCACCGAGCCATATTGAGCTTGGGATGACAAAAGTGTCCCGGACTATCATGGCGGCTCCCGCTCGGTGGTGTCTTCGTACTATTGCACTCCTCCCGGGTGGTCAGGGCAATACCTGAACCAGGGCCAGAGTGAACAGCTTTCCCCAGGTTGACTGGACGGCCACCTCGCGCCGCTCTAAAGGGCTTGCCTACCTTGACGCCGCATGACCTCCTGCCCACTGCTGTTAGCCTGCATGTCCGCGTAGGCTCAAATGTGGACGTTGTGCAGCGGATAGCGGGCCATGCCACAGCAGTTCTTACGCTGGATACTTACGCGGGGCTCTTTGATGATGATCTACATGAGAGCGCGGCATGGCTGGATGCAGCCGAAGGGCCGTGGCCACATCAGGCCGCGGTTTCTTTTGTTTAAGGCCGACAATGCGGTATGTTACTCACCAGTAACTTACTCCGGGGACATCCATCCCTAAGAGCCCTTCCGCCAGCACTGATCCCCAGCGAGGAAAACATGTCCAGGAAATCCATTGACATCAACGACCTTCCCTACGCCGACGGTGACTTTTTCGCTTTTGAACAGCTCCTCACCGGCAAGGAGCAGGACCGGCTCGCGGAAGTGCGGGACTTCCTGGCCCGCGAAGTCCGCCCGATCGCCGTGGACTGCTGGAACAGGGGCGAATTCCCGATGGAACTCATTCCCAGGCTGGCCGAGATCGACTTGGTCAGCCCGGTCAGGCGCCAAGGGCACTCCAATCTCTTCGCTGGCCTGATGCACGCGGAAGTCACCCGGGCCGACACCTCCATCTCGACGTTTATGGGAGTCCACGATGGCCTCTTCACCGGTTCCATTGAGGCGCTGGCCTCTCAGGAACAGCAGGATGCCTGGCTTCCCGACATCTATTCGCTGAAGAAGATCGGGGCCTTCGGCCTGACTGAGCCGCTGGGTGGTTCGGACGTGGCCGGAGGGACCCGCACCACAGCCCGGCGCGAAGGCGACTCGTGGATCCTCAATGGCGCCAAGCGGTGGATCGGCAACGCTACTTTTTCGGACTGGGTTGTCATCTACGCACGGGACCTCGCCGACAACCAGGTCAAGGGCTTCCTGGTGGATACAAAGCTCCCCGGCTTCACTGCCACCAAGATCGAAAACAAGATCTCGCTGCGCACCGTCCAGAACGCCGACATCAGCCTGGACAGCGTGGTGGTGCCGGACTTCTTCAAGCTCGCCAACGCCAACAGCTTCCGTGACACCAACAAGGTCCTCAAGGTCACCCGCCTCGGTGTTGCCTGGCAGGCCGTTGGCCAGCAGTTGGCCGCTTTTGACGTAGCCCGCCGCTACGCCGTGGAGCGCCACCAGTTCGGCCGCCCCCTGGCATCGTTCCAGCTGGTCCAGAGCCAGCTGGTGCAGATCCTGGGGAACGCCGTCAGCTCCCTGGGCATGATGGTCCGGCTCTCCCAGCTCGAGGACGCCGGCCAGGCCAAGGACGAGCAGTCGGCGCTGGCCAAGGCCTTTACGACGGCCAGGATGCGCGAAAGCGTAGGGATCGGGCGGAGCCTCCTGGGCGGAAACGGGATCGTCACTGACTTCGAGATGGCCAAGATCTTCGCAGACGCGGAGGCCATCTACTCGTACGAGGGCACGCATGAGGTCAATACCCTGGTAACCGGACGCGCCATCACGGGCATTTCCGCAATCGTCTAGGCTCCGGCCAGGCAAAGCCTGAAGCAGGCTGGCTGCCGGTCAAAGCCTGGTGGGCCCGCTGAGCGAACGAAGGAACGTCCTTACCGCGAGGTTGAAGGCGTCGGCGGCCTCTATGTTGCTCAGGTGCCCGACGCCGGGGAGTACGACGAACTGCGATGCGGGGATCTTCGTGTGCAGTTCTTTCCCGACAGCCAGCGGCGATCGCTCGTCGAGTTCGCCATGAAGCACCAGCGTCGGGACATCAATGGCAGGGAGTATGCCTCGAAGATCGGCATCCGCCATGGCTCGGAGCATCGTCAGACTGGCACGCGGATGGATATCGGACATCAGCGCGAGTGTCTGTTCGGCCATTTCTCGAGGGGCAGACGCGGTGAGCATGCCCGGCAGGTACTTCGGCAGCCATTCCTCGGGTGGCTGGGCAACTTCCTCGCTGATCCGCTGGACTCGCCGCTGCACCTCGTCAGGCGGCAGGGAGCCGGCCCACCCGGCGTACGCCCCGGCCAGGATCAGGCTCCTGGGCAGGGCGGGATGTCGCGCATAGAGGGCCAGGGCGAGCGCGCCACCGAACGAAAGGCCAAGGACGTGCGGGCGTGTCAGGCCGATCGCCCTCACGAACTCGGCAAGGCTGTCCGCGTAGTGATCCATGGAGAAGGACTCAGGCGGATCCGCGGATCCTCCACAGCCCGGAGCGTCCCAAGCGATGACGTCAAACTCGTCATCGAGGCCGTCGAGCTGCGGGCCCCAGGATCGGCTGTCGAATCCAAAGCCGCCATGGAGAAGGATGAGTGGTTCCCCTGATCCTGCTCGCTGGTAGGTAATCTCGAGGCCCGTCACCGTAACTGCGCCCACCTACGCATTGTGGCATCCGCTCAACAGGCCGGCAACGCTCGGCGGCAGTCAAGGGTGCCAGAAACTGGGCCAGGTTGCCTCGGTACTAGGATCGGGAGTTATGGCACTGCGACTTGTTCAGGTGAATTTCAAGGCTCGGGATGATTCGTCCCTCGGCCGGTTTTGGGCGGAGGCGCTTGGCTGGGGTGTTTCCAGCGAGGGGCCCGGCGTGACCAATGTGGAGCCTGTGGGCTTCGCCTGGCCGGACCCCGCCGCGGTCTGTGTCGATGTGGTCACAGTCCCGGACCCTGAGACGGTGAGGTACCGCACTCACATCGATCTCGCCACCACCTCGGTGGCGCATCAGAAGGAGCTTGTCTCGCGCCTGCTTGAACTCGGCGCAACGCCTGCGGATATTGGTCAGGGTGATGTGCCGTGGAAGGTCCTGGCCGACCCGGAGGGCAATGTGTTCTGCGTGCTGGAGCCTCGGGAGCTCTACCGGGACACCGGGCCGATCGCCACGGTGGTGGTCAACTGCGCGGATCCGCGGGCCATGGCCCGGTTTTGGAGAGAAGCTACGGACTGGACCCTGCACGAAGTAAACGACGACCACGCGAGGCTGCGTTCGGCCGAGGGTGTGGGGCCGTACTTGGAGTTGCTTCGTACGACCGGCGAGGAGACGGTGTGGAACCGTGTTCATCTCGACCTGATGCCGTACTCCGGTGACGATCAAGCGGCGGAGGTGGCCCGGCTGAGGGCCCTGGGTGCCACCGAGGCCGACCTCGGCCAGGGCGATGTGCCCTGGGTCTGCCTCGCCGACCCGGAGGGCAACGAGTTCTGCGTCCTCACCCCGGGCTAAGGCAAAGCCCCGACTCCTGACCACGCGGCCCAGGCTCCTCAAGGCGTTCCTTGGCCAGGGGCCAGGGGAAGCAGGACGGATGGCCTGAGGTCCACAACGAAGCGAAGTGGATTGAGGTATTCCTCCCCGCGCCGGACGCCCCAATGGACACACGGCCGGGTGCCACAGTGTCCCGGCAGCAGGGTGCCGATCGTGTCCCCTTTGGCCACCGCGTCTCCGGCCCGCAGCGAGCTGTCCACGGGTTCGAAACTGCTGCGGAGTCCGTTCCCGTGATCTATGGTGACCACCGGCCGGTCCACCACCACGCCCACAAAACTGACGGTGCCCGACTCGGGCGTGGTGACCGGAACGCCGTCGTGCGCGGCTCCGAGGTCCACCCCGCGATGCCCGCTCATCCATGGCTTGTCCGGAGGATCAAACGCGCGCAGCACCCGGGGCCTTGGCGCGAGGGGCCACTCCCAGGCCGGCTCGGCCGGCATTCGTCCGGCAGATGCCGGAAGAACCGGAAACCGGCCTCCCGGAATGGAGGCCGGGCCTGCGGTGAGAACCTCTCCGGATGGCGCGATGGATGCCGGAAGCAGCAGGACCGCGGCGAGCAATGCTGGAGCTTTCATCCGCCCAGCATGCCGCTGCATTTCAACCTACGGCAGGGACCGCTTTGGCTATGTGGAAAACGCTCTGCGGTGGCCTCCACGATGTCCGGAGGATCGGGGTGCCTGTAGTACACTTGGTGGAGCAGTTTGCTGTGCCCTCAACGTTTGTCGTGTCAGCGGGAAATCCGTGTGTCCGCTATGCGTCAGCACGTCTCATTCAGAGGTGCGGGGGAGCAGCAGCTGACTACGCGCATCCAGCCCTCCTCATCTGTCGCCCCCGGCTTCGTGTGAGGAGGCTTGTGCCTCCCGCGGTCAGGGCCCCATGGTCCTGATGGGAAGTGCAAGGGATGCCAGGAGCACGGTCCGTCCCGGACTACGCTAACAACCGTCAACTATTGGCAGGGTAAGAGGGCTTCAGGGCCTTCTCATGAATGACCTGCCGGAAGGAGCGCCGGCATGCCCGTCGTAACTATGCGCCAGCTGCTTGACAGCGGCGTCCACTTTGGACACCAGACCCGCCGTTGGAACCCGAAGATGAAGCGATTCATCTTCACGGAACGCAATGGCATCTACATCATTGACCTCCAGCAGTCGCTGTCCTACATCGACCGCGCCTACGAGTTCGTCAAGGCCACCGTTGCACACGGCGGCACCGTACTCTTCGTCGGCACCAAGAAGCAGGCCCAGGAAGCAATTGCTGAGCAGGCTACGCGCGTTGGCCAGCCCTACGTGAACCAGCGCTGGCTCGGCGGTATGCTGACCAACTTCCAGACCGTCTCCAAGCGCATCCAGCGCATGAAGGAACTGGAAGAGATCGACTTCGACGACGTCGCCGGCTCTGCATACACCAAGAAGGAACTGCTGCTCCTTCGCCGCGAACTCACCAAGCTTGAGACCAACCTCGGCGGTATCCGCAACCTGACCAAGGCACCCTCCGTGCTCTGGATCGTGGACACCAAGAAGGAACACCTTGCTGTTGACGAAGCCAAGAAGCTGAACATCCCGGTTGTGGCCATCCTGGACACCAACTGCGACCCGGACGAAGTCGACTTCCCGATCCCGGGCAACGACGACGCCATCCGCTCCGTGAACCTGCTGACCCGCGTTGTCGCCGACGCCGTTGCTGAGGGCCTCATCGCCCGCAACCAGCGCGCCACCGGCACCACGGAGGCTCCGGAAGAGCCGCTGGCTGAGTGGGAGCGCGAACTCCTCGAAGGCAGCAAGGCTGAAGAGGCTGCCGCTCCGGCCGCCCCGGAAGCACCGGCAACTGCCGAGGCTCCCGCAGCTGAGGAAGCACCGGCCGCTGCCGAGGCTCCCGCCGCCGACGCCGACAAGTAACACAAGTAAATCCGGATTACCGGCGCTGCCAGCAGCACCGGAACTGCTGACAGGACGGCGGCCCACTCTCGTGGGCTGCTGTCCTGTCGGTCCGTACACCACATACATTTTCTAGACAGAGGGGTTCACATGGCGAACTACACTGCCGCTGATATCAAGGCTCTGCGCGAGCGCACCGGCGCCGGCATGATGGATGTCAAGAAGGCTCTTGACGAAGCCAACGGTGACGCCGAGAAGGCCATCGAGATCATCCGCATCAAGGGCCTCAAGGGCGCGACCAAGCGTGAAGGCCGCTCCACCGCTGAAGGCCTGGTTGCCGCGAAGGTCACCAACGGCGTCGGCGTAATGATCGAGGTCAACTGCGAGACCGACTTCGTTGCCAAGGCTGACAAGTTCATCCAGCTTGCCGACAAGGTCCTGGCCGTGGCTGTGGAGTCCGGCGCAGCCGACCTCGACACCCTGCTGGCCACCGACGTCGATGGCAAGCCGCTGTCCGAGGTCGTCGTCGAAGAAGGCGCTGTCCTGGGCGAAAAGGTTGTTGTCCGCCGCATCTCCCGCATCGAGGGCGCAACGGTCGACGCGTACCTGCACAAGACGTCCAAGGACCTCCCGGCCCAGGTCGGCGTCCTGTTCGCTGTCGACGGTGAAGGCGAAGCCGCCACCACCGCCGCACACGACGTCGCTGTCCACGTTGCCGCCATGGCCCCGAACTACCTGACCCGCGAGGACGTTCCGTCCGAGCTGGTTGAGTCCGAGCGCCGCATCGCCGAAGAGACTGCCAAGGCTGAAGGCAAGCCTGAAGCTGCCCTCACCAAGATTGTCGAAGGCCGCGTTACGGGCTTCTACAAGGGCGAGGTCCTGGTTGACCAGGCATTCGCCAAGGATGCCAAGAAGTCCGTGGCACAGGTCCTCGAAGAGGCCGGCGTCAAGGCTACTGCCTTCACGCGTTTCCGCGTCGGCTCCTAGTCGAACCTGCAAGGGGGTGGCCACTTCGGTGGCCGCCCCTTTTGCATGCGCCGGGCCAAACGCCGGATGAGACCTTTGGCCGCCCGGCAGGATAACCTTTTTTCAGAGTTCACGAACGGGAAGGCACCCATGGAAGCCGTCAAAACGTCCAACGAGTCGGAGAAGAGCAGGCGCCGCGTCCTCCTGAAGCTCTCAGGTGAGGTCTTCGGCGGCGGAAAGCTGGGCGTTGATCCCGAAACCGTCCGCGACGTCGCCAAGCAGATCGCAGCGGCGGTCCCTGACGTGGAAGTAGCCATCGTCGTCGGCGGCGGTAACTTCTTCCGCGGCGCGGAACTGTCCCAAAGCGGCATGGACCGATCGCGGGCCGACTACATGGGCATGCTCGGCACGGTCATGAACTGCCTGGCCCTGCAGGACTTCCTGGAGCAGGCCGGCGTTGAGACGCGCGTCCAAAGCGCCATCACCATGGGCCAGGTGGCTGAGGCCTATATTCCCCGCCGCGCCATCCGGCACATGGAAAAGGGCCGCGTGGTCATTTTCGGTGCGGGCGCAGGCCTCCCTTACTTCTCCACCGATACGGTGGCGGCCCAGCGGGCACTCGAAGTCCATGCGGATGTGGTGCTGATGGCCAAGAGCGGGGTGGATGCCGTCTACACCGCCGACCCCAAGAAGGACCCCGCGGCCGAGCGCCTGGAGACCTTGAGCTACGACGACGCCCTGCGCCGCGACATCAGGGTCATGGACCAGACGGCCATGACCATGTGCAAGGACAATAACCTCTCCATGGTGGTCTTTGGTATGGAAGGCGAAGGCAACGTCACGCGCGCCATCCTCGGCGAAAAGCTGGGCACCCTGGTGACCGCCTAGCAACGGCTAGGATGTTTTCAGGACAGATCCATCCCCGCTGGC
The DNA here is from genome assembly GCF_042270935.1 of Pseudarthrobacter sp. NPDC055928. Taxonomy (NCBI): domain Bacteria; kingdom Bacillati; phylum Actinomycetota; class Actinomycetes; order Micrococcales; family Micrococcaceae; genus Pseudarthrobacter; species Pseudarthrobacter sp. NPDC055928. Next base: position 97,771 of record NZ_JBHJZH010000011.1, on the reverse strand, counting down.
GGGACCCACGATGGAACCAGCAGCACTGAACCAAGCTTGTGCAGGAAACCGGCACCCGGACTGCACTGATTTCTGAGGAGAGACCGTGATCGAAGAAACCTTGCTCGAAGCCGAAGAGAAAATGGACAAGGCCGTTGAGGTAGCCAAGGAAGACTTCGCCTCGATCCGCACCGGCAGGGCAAACCCCGGCCTCTACAACAAGGTCCTGGTGGACTACTACGGCTCACCCACGCCGCTGCAACAGCTCGCCTCCTTCGCGATCCCGGACGCGCGCACCATCCTCATCACCCCGTTCGACAAAACCGCACTCCGGGACATCGAACGCGCACTGAGCGACTCCGAGGTGGGCGCCAACCCGTCCAACGACGGCAACGTCATCCGCATCACCATCCCGGACCTGACACAGGAGCGCCGCAAGGAATACGTCAAGATCGTCAAAACCAAGGGCGAGGACGCCAAGGTTTCCATTCGCAACATCCGCCGCAAGGCCAAGGAAACCCTGGACAAGCTGGTCAAGGACGGCGAGGCCGGCGAAGACGAAGGCACCCGCGCCGAGAAGGAACTCGACGCCCTGACCAAGGCCCACGTTGACGGCATCGACGAGCTGCTCAAGCGCAAGGAAGCAGAGCTGCTCGAAGTCTGATGGGCCAGGCAGAGCAGGCTCCCGCACAACGGGCGCACATGAAAGGCAGGCTTGCCCGGGCCAACCCCACCCCCAAAGCCGGGCGGAACCTCCCGGCAGCCACGGCTGTGGGGCTGGCCATGCTGATTGCCGTCCTGGGCGGGCTGCTCTTTCTTCCCTTGGGGTTCGTGGCGGTAACCACTACGTTCGCGATCTTCGGAGTGTGGGAGATCTTCCGCGCCCTCGAGGCCAACGGCACCAGGATGCCCATTGTTCCGGTCATGACGGGGACGGTGGCCATGCCTTTTGTCGCCTACTTCGGTGGACTCGAGAGCCTGCTCTTTGCCATGCTCCTGAGCTGTATCGCCGTGCTGCTGTGGCGTTCGATCGAAAGTGCTGCCGGCTCGGCCAACAGCATCTTCGCCGGCGTCTTCACCCTCGGCTGGGTGCCGTTTTTCATCAGCTTTGCCGCGTTGCCGCTGCACGCTGCTGGCGGTGTGACGCCCCTGGGGCTGTGGCCCGGTGGCACGGTTCCCCAAGGCGCCTGGCAGGTGGCCGTCATGCTGCTTCTGGTGGTCTCCAACGACACGTTCGGCTACTTGGTGGGGGCATCACTGGGCAAACATCCCATGGCCCCGAAAATCAGCCCCAAGAAGTCGTGGGAGGGTTTTGCCGGCTCCATTGCGGGCGCCATGCTGATCGGTGTGCTGGCCAGCATCTTCCTGCTGGACAAACCGTGGTGGGTGGGCCTTGTCCTGGCGGTGGGCGTGGTGGCTGCCTCGACGGCAGGGGACCTCGCCGAATCCATGGTCAAACGCGAGCTGGGCATCAAGGACATGAGCAGCATCCTTCCTGGCCACGGCGGTGTTATGGATCGCCTTGATTCCATAGTCTTTGCATGTCCCCTGGCTTTCGTCCTGTACGTCCTGGTGGCAGGCGCCTGACCGGGAATCCCCAATTCGAAAAACCATGCCGGCCCGGAGGCGCCCTTAGACTGGTACCCAACCGATCCGGCTGAACAGCATTGAAGGAAACATAGTGGCATTGGACTTTCACCGGCACATCCCCGCGTCCTTTGAACGCGTGCCGCGCAGCGAATACGGGTACAACGCCAAGCAGGTGGACCAGTTCCTCCAGCGGGCGCGCGTGTCACTGGAAACGCCGAAGGCCGCCACCCACGTCGTCAAAAGCGGAGACGTCCGCGCCGTGTCCTTCGACCCCGTCAAGGGCGGTTACTCTGCCGCCGTGGTGGATGCCGCATTGGACAGGCTCGAAGATGCGTTTGCCCGTCGTGAACGGGATGAACTGATTGCCGCCAGCGGCGAAGAAGCCTGGCTGCGCGAGATCGGGAACCTGTCCGGAATCCTCCGCGGCCGCCTGCACAGGCCCGACGGCGAGCGGTTCCGCCGGCCGTCCAAAAACAAGGCCCGCAGCTACAGCACGGTGGATGTGGATCGGCTCTGCCGTGAGCTGATCGGTTACCTGGAAGAGGACAAGCCGCTCAGCGTGGACAACGTCCGCCGCGCAGTCTTCCGTCCCGCCGTCGGCAAGGACGGCTACGAAGAAAGCCAGGTGGACGCCTTCCTGGACCGGGTGGTTGAACTGATGGCCGCCATCGACTGAATCCGTCCGGGCTGACTGCCTGGCTTCAGTCGCCGCCCGGTGGAGTGGGGGACAGCGGCGTGAACGCCGGCCACACGTCGCGGTACTGCCGGTAGCCGTACACCATTGAAGCCCCGGCAAAGACGAGTCCGCTGGCCGACCCCAGCAGGACCGCCGTCGGTGTTGGCCAGCCCAGAAGGGTGACGGACGTGCCCAGCAGGATGGCCGTCAGGGCGGCGTTGGCCATGATGATAAAGACCATGCTGCTCCCGGCAACGTGGCTCCACGTACTCCGGCCGCTGAGGAAGTAATAGGTCCGGTCCATGCCCGGTTGGTCGTCGTGTGTGCCCGCCAGCATATATTTCGCAATGCCGGGATCCAGGTCCACGTAGGCCGCCCTCAGCCGGTTCATGGCCAGGACATACATCAGGTCCTCCATGGCAACGTTCAGGACACGGACCTGCGTGAGGAGGCCGATCAGCAGATCGGTGGACAGGACGATCATGGCCAGCATGACAAACGTGTCCGAGAACCTGGTTGCCTGGCCCACGAGCGCAAGGCTGACCAGGCTCGCGGAGGTGAACATCAGGAACATGCTGATCCGGGTCAGCACTTCACCCTGGGTGGTGCTCCGGGAAGCCAGCAGGCTCCAGTGTTCGGTGGCGAGCAGCTGCGCCCGGACCGACGGCGGGACACCTTCGGACTCGGCGGGTGTTCGTTCGTCCTGCGTGGACATGCCGTAATTGTCCACCCTGGGCAGTTCCCGCGCGAGGGGCAGCCGGTTTTCAGCGTTCGGTGACCAATGGCCTTTCCGGGGTGTGCAGCCGGGTCATGAGCCGTGACATGGTCCGTGGCACGCGCCCTTTGGTGGCGCGCGAGACGAGCACCATCACGGCGAACGCGGCCGGAACCGTCCAGGCCGCCGGCTGGGCCAGCCAGAAAGGGGTGCCCGCGGCGCCCAGGACGGAACCGGACACCATGGCGCCGCCGCAGAGAAGGCCGCCGGTCACCATCCCGGCAATGGCGCCGGTGTCGGTAAGGCCCCGCCACCAGATGCCCAGGAGGAGGACAGGACAGACCGTGGACGCGGTGAAGGCGAACACCAGGCCCACGCTGCCTGCCAGGGCCAGGGAGTCGGTGGCTAAGGCAAAGCCCAAGGGGACCAGCGACGAGATGACGGCGGCAAGCCTGAAACCGCGGACACTGCCGCCCAGGACGTCCTGGCTGATCACACCGGCGAGCGAGACCACCAGTCCTGATGTAGTGGAGAGGAAAGCCGCAAACGCTCCGGCCACCACCAGGGCCGAGAGCAGGTCTCCCGCTGTTCCGCCGATCAGCTGCCCCGGCAGGAGCAGTACCACCGCATCTGCCTGTCCTGAGCGCGCGAGCTCGGGCCTGAACATCCGTCCCAGCAGCCCGTACGCGGTGGGAAACAGGTAAAACACCGAAAGCAGCCCGAGCACGATCAGCGTGGTCCGGCGCGCTGAGTGCCCATCAGGGTTGGTGTAGAAGCGGACCAGGACGTGGGGCAGGCCCAGGGTGCCGAACAGCAGTGCCACCAGCAATGAAATGTTCTGGTACGGGCCGGCGGGAGCAAGCCCGGTGGGGTTCACGACGGCGGGAGCAACGGCGGTGCTTCCGTTGCCCAGGAGGGTGAACACGATGAAGAGGACAGGGACGGCAAGTGCAGTGAGCTTTAGCCAGTATTGGAAGGCCTGGACAAAGGTAATGGACCGCATCCCGCCGGCCACCACAGTCAGGCACACCACGATCACCACGCACACGGATCCCACCCAGCCCGGAAGCCCGGTGGTGATCCTGATGGTCAGTGCCGCACCATGGAGTTGCGGCACGATGTACAGCCACCCCACCACAACCACCACAACGCTGGTCACGCGCCGGACTGCCCGTGAATCCAGCCGGGCTTCCGTGAAGTCCGGGATGGTGTACGCGCCCGAGCGGCGCAGCGGGGCGGCCACGAAGAGCAACAGCATCAGGTACCCGGCCGTGTAGCCCACCGGAAACCACAGGGCGTCCGTCCCCGAGAGGAGGATCAGGCCGGCCACGCCCAGGAAGCTCGCCGCGGACAGGTACTCGCCCCCGATCGCCGAGGCGTTCCACCACGGACGGACCGTCCGGGAGGCAACATAGAAATCGCCCGTCGTGCGGGAGATCCGGAGGCCATAGAACCCGATGACCGCAGTGGCCACGGAAACTACCACAAGGGCCACCAGTCCGACGGCGGGACTCACGGGAGGATCACTTGTCCTCGGCCAGGTCGCGGTACCGGGACTCGTTCCGGGCCGCGCTGCGGATGTACAGCCACGCGCTGAGCCCGGTCACCGGGTAGATGCCGGCGCCCAACAGCAGCCAGTCGAAAGGGATGCCGGCCACCCGGATCTCGGCCAGGCCCGGTGCGGCCGCCAGCAGCAACGGAAACGAGCACAGGACCAGCAGGAATCCGCCGGCCACTACCAGCGCCAGCCGGAGCTGGGTGCGGATCAGTGACCTGACAAAAAGCTGCCCCACCTCCGATTCCTCGGCGGCCTCCCGCGACTGCATCGCCGGCCTGGCTGCGGAGTGCGGGGCCGTGACCCGGACCCGCGTCATGATTGCGGCCGTATGCGGGTGGCTTCCAGCTTCTCCCGGACAGTGGGCAGGTGCCGGCGGCTGATGGGGAGGTTGGCCCCGGCGACTGTGACGCTTGGTCCGTCCGCGGCCAGCTTCATCGAGGCCACGTGCTTCAGGGCCACCAGGTAGGACCGGTGCGTACGGATAAATCCCGCAGCCGCCCATTGCTGCTCCAAGTCGGCCAGGGGAACCCTGATCAGGTAGCTCGCATCAACTGTGTGAAGCCGTGCGTAGTCTCCCTGGGCCTGGACGTACGTGACGTCGTCGCGCCTGATCATCCGGGTGGTGCCGCCCTGGTCCACGGTGATCATCTCCGGAGCCGGGCCGCCGCCCTCGCGCAGCAGTTCGCTGATCCGTCCCACTGACCGGGACAGCCGTTCGGCGCGGACCGGCTTCAGCAGGTAGTCCACGGCGGCCAGCTCGAATGCCTCCAGGGCGCAGTCCTCGTCCGCAGTGACAAAGACCACCGCCGGCGGATGGCTGCTGCGCGCGATGGCCCTGGCAATGTCCAGCCCGGACACTGCCGGCATGTGGATGTCCAGGAAGACAGCGTCCACGGATTGAGTGGTGAGGGCCCTCAGCGCTTCTGAGCCGGAGGTGGCGCGGTGGATGGTGCCGATCCGGTCGTCACGGCCCAGGAGGTAGGCCAGTTCTTCCACTGCGGGCAGCTCGTCATCGGCGACGAGGACATTAATCATGGTCCTACATTATCCGCCGGGGGCGGCTGGAATCAGATTGGGTGGCTCAGGCGTCGTGGTCGGGCTGGGACTTGGGCACGCGCATGGTGATCAGGGTCCCCTCCCCGGGCGCCGTCTCGATCACGAGGCCGTGGTCATCGCCATAGACCTGCCGGAGGCGGGCATCGACGTTGCGCAGCCCCACGTGTTCGCCGTCGGTGTGGCCGGCAAGCATCGACTGGAGCTGGGCAGGGTCCATGCCCACGCCGTCGTCCTCGATGGTGACCTCCGCGAAAGCGCCGGAATCATTGGCGGTGATGCTGATGTGCCCCGGCCCTTCCTTGGCCTCAAGCCCGTGCCGCACCGCGTTCTCCACGAGGGGCTGCAAGCTCAGGAACGGGATCACGGTGCCCAGCACTTCCGGGGCTATTCGGAGGCTGACCTGAACCCGTTCGCCGAAGCGGGCACGTTCAAGGAGCAGGTACCTGTCGATGCAGCGGAGTTCCTCGGCGAGGGTTGTGAAATCGCCGTGGCGGCGAAAGGAGTACCGGGTGAAGTCCGCGAACTCCACCACCAGTTCGCGGGCCCGCGCCGGGTCGGTATTGATGAACGACGCGATCGCGTTGAGCGAGTTGTAGATAAAGTGCGGGCTGATCTGCGCCCGCAGTGCACGAACCTCCGCTTCCATCAGCAGCGTCCGGGAAGCATCCAGCTCGGCCAGTTCCACCTGGACCGCCACCCAGTCCGCCACTTCACTGGTGGCGCGGACCAGCCCGGCCCCTGCAAGGGGGGCAAAGGCGGCCACCACCCCCACCACCCGTGATCCGGCACGCACCGGCGCGATGACGGCGGCGAGGTTGCCAGCGGCAGGATCCGCAGCCAGGTCACGCGCCTGGAGCACAGTAGTCCGGCCGCCGATCAGGACGTCTGCGGCCAGGTCCATCAAGCGGGGTTTCAGTTCCTCGGCGACACCGTCCCAGGCGAGCACGCCGGCAGTATCGGTGATCGCCAGCGCACTGCAGCCCAGGAGGGTCCGCAACTGCCGGCACGCCTTCGCGGCGCCCGCCGGATTGAGCCCGGTGCGCAGGTGCTGCCCGGCACGGGACGCGGCGTGGAGGGTGTTGTAGGTGGCACGCTCGGCGTCGGTGCCGAGTTCACGGAAGGACCGCAGCACTTTAGCTCCCACGCCGACGACGACGGCGATCGCCAAAACAATCACCGCAACTGCTGCGGCGGTCAGGAGAGGGGAGTCCGGCATGGTGCCCAGCGTAGCGGCGGGTGCCGTTTGTCGCAGCATCGCGACCGTTGAGCGAGCGTTCCGCCGCTGCCCCTGTTGTGCCGTGCCGCCACGGCGCAGAGTGATTGCAGTCACATCAGCGGAATGGTGCTGGGGCGCCCGCCGGTGTGAACCAGGCAAGACTCAAGGAGGAGGAACGATGGGTAACGATGCCCACACTCCGGACGCAGCGGCGTCCGTGGACTTCGAACAGGTCCAGTCGACGGAGCGGTTCCAGGAACTGCGCAAACGTCACCGCAGCTTTGTATTCCCGATGGCCGTCGCTTTTCTGCTGTGGTACTTCGCGTATGTCCTGCTGGCTGACTACGCCGTCGAGTTTATGTCCACCAAGGTGTGGGGCAACATCAACGTCGGCCTGATCCTAGGCCTGTTGCAGTTTGTCTCCACGTTCGCCATCACCGGCTGGTATGTCAGCTACTCCAACCGGAGGCTGGATCCCATCGCTGCGGAGATCCGCCACGAAATCGAAGGCCATGAGTTTGATAAAGACGGCAACGTCGTGAGCGGAGTAGCCAAATGATCGGGATTGCCACGGCGGTCGACGTCGCCGACCTCAAGGAAACCACGCTGCTCAACATGGGCATCTTCGGCCTGTTTGTGGCCGTGACCATGGTGATCGTGCTGCGGGCCAGCCGGAACAACAAGACCGCGGCCGACTACTACGCTGCGGGCCGGTCGTTCACCGGGTCCCAGAACGGAACGGCCATCGCCGGCGATTACCTGTCGGCCGCCTCGTTCCTGGGGATCACCGGCGCAATTGCCATCAACGGCTACGACGGCTTTATGTACTCGATCGGCTTCCTCGTGGCCTGGCTGGTTGCCCTGCTGCTGGTGGCGGAGCTGCTCCGGAATACCGGGAAGTTCACCATGGCGGACGTCCTTTCCTTCAGGCTCAAGCAGCGTCCGGTCCGGATCGCGGCTGCCATTTCCACCCTGGCCGTCTGCTTCTTCTACCTGCTGGCGCAGATGGCAGGCGCCGGCAGCCTGATCTCCCTGCTGCTCGGTATCAGCGACTGGGGCGGACAGGCCCTGGTGATCATCGTCGTCGGCGCCTTGATGATCATGTATGTACTGATCGGCGGGATGAAGGGCACCACCTGGGTCCAGATCATCAAGGCCATCCTGCTGATCGCCGGCGCGGCCGTGATGACCTTCTGGGTCCTGGCCATCTACGGCTTCAACCTCTCCAGCCTGCTCGGCGCGGCCGTGGAGACCTCCAACAACCCGGCGGTACTGAACCCGGGCCTGCAGTACGGCAAGACCGAGACCTCGAAGCTGGACTTCATGTCATTGGGCCTGGCCCTGGTCCTGGGCACCGCAGCCCTGCCGCACGTCCTGATGCGCTTCTACACCGTGCCCACGGCCAAGGAAGCCCGCAAGTCCGTGGTTTGGTCCATCTGGCTGATCGGCCTGTTCTATCTGTTCACCCTCGTGCTGGGTTACGGCGCAGCAGCCCTCGTGGGTGCCGAAACCATTAAAACCGCACCGGGTGGCGTGAACTCAGCTGCACCCCTGCTGGCCTTCCACCTGGGCGGACCATTGCTGCTGGGCTTCATCTCGGCGGTGGCGTTCGCCACCATCCTGGCGGTAGTGGCAGGCCTGACCATCACAGCCGCGGCGTCCTTCGCCCACGACATCTACGCGAGCGTCATCTCCAAGGGCAAGGCCGACGCCGACACCGAGGTCAAGGTTGCGCGGCGGACCGTAGTGGTCATCGGTGTTATGGCCATCCTGGGTGGCATCTTCGCCAACGGCCAGAATGTGGCCTTCCTGGTGGCGCTCGCCTTCGCCGTCGCGGCGTCGGCGAACCTCCCGACGATCGTCTACTCGCTGTTCTGGCGCAGGTTCACCACACAGGGCGCAGTGTGGAGCATGTACGGCGGCCTGGGCTCGGCCATCATCCTGATCATCTTCTCCCCGGTGGTTTCCGGGGCCAAGACGTCCATGATTCCCGGCGCCAACTTTGCCTTCTTCCCGCTGAGCAATCCGGGCATTGTGTCCATTCCACTGGCCTTCCTGCTGGGCTGGCTGGGCACGGTCCTGGACAAGAAGCGTGAAGACAGCGCCAAGCAGGCCGAAATGGAAGTCCGCTCGCTCACCGGCGTCGGCGCCGAGAAGGCCGTGGACCACTGACGGCAGCCAACACACAACACCCTTAACGTGAAGAGCCCCGTGCCAGCAGCACGGGGCTCTTCGCGTGGGCAGTCCGGTTATGCCTTCGGCCGGAGCTTAATGTTGGTCATTTTCAGCTCGTCAGTGCCTTCGAAACGGTAGGCCAGGTCAACCTGCCGTCCGTCGCAGGTGATCACGCCTGCGATGTCGGCGGCGTTGTTGCCGTTTTCCGAACTGACCTTCAGATCGTTGTAGGCCGGCTCGCAGGTCTCGTCCATTTCCAGGCTTTCGACGCCGGCGATGAAGTCTTCCTTCGACAGCTGTTCCTGGAGTGCGGGGTCAAGGTAGTCGTCGTAGGCCTGGGAGGAGTCACCGGCAATGACCAGCTTGGTGAAGCCGTCCGCGAGTCCACGGGCCTGGTTGGTGGCACCGCCGAGGACATTGAACAGGACGATGATGCCGACGATGGCCAGTAGCACCACGCCACCGACGATGCCAAGGATGATCCACAGCTTCTTCCGGTCCTTGGCAGGCGGCTGGCCCGGAAGGCCGAAGGGCGTGGGATCCGGGTACTGCCCGGGCGCGCCAAACTGCCCCGGGTACTGCCCGGGCTGCTGCCCGGGCGCACCAAACTGCCCGGCGTACTGCCCGGGCTGCTGCGCAGGTGGCTGCCGCGGCGGGGCAGCCGGCCGCGCGCCGGCGTCGGCATGACCCGGCTGGTACGGTTCCTGAGGATTGCTCAAGATGGAGCCTTTCCGGCAGTGTGCAGCCTGCACTGGGACTGCCTCGTTGCGGGAGCCGGTGACCGGCACCCCATTCGATTCAACTTCGACCAGCCTATAGCCCGGCCTGTCCCGCCCCGGCATCCGCAGGACCGAAAGACGAAGCGAACGCTCGGATCCTAGGCCTCCGCCGGGCCGCGTTCGAGCAGCGGCTGGATGCGGAAGGGAATCAGCTCACCCATAGCCAACGCGGTATCCGTGCGCTCCACTCCGTCGCAGGCCAGGATCTTGCCGTTGATCCTGAACAGGTCCTCGGCGTCCAGGGCCACCACGCGCAGCAGGAGGTCAGCGGATCCGGTGAGGCCGTAGCCCTCCAGGATCTCCGGGATGCTGGCCAGGTCATGGGCCAACTGCCCCAGCTTTTGCTGCTGCACGTGGACGGAGATGAAGGCCATCAGCGGATAGCCCAAAGATGCCGGATTGATCCGCCGTTCAAAGGACAGGAAGACGTGCTTCTTCTCCAGTTGGGCCATCCGGGCCTGAACCGTGTTGCGCGACAGGCCCAGCTTCTGGGCAAGGGCCACCACCGTCCGGCGGGGGTCCTTGGCCATGGCCGAAAGCAGCCGGGTGTCGGTGCCATCCAAAGCTTGCATAATGCGCAACGCTAGCACGGTCCGGTGCTCCCAGACAGGGCATTATGCTCAGTTATTTGCGCGGTGGTTGTACCCATTGAGCATTGTGAGTAGGGTCACAATTATCCGGGGCAACGGCGCCCGGGAGGCCGGACGGCGGCAGGACCACGAGTCCCTAAGCCCCGGTCAAACGACGTGAGAAGGTTGCGGGGCGATCGTGTCTACAGACGAAACGGGCCATGGCGGAACAACCCCGGAAGGCCCGGGCAACAGTGCAGGAATCCCTGGATCCGGGCGGTACCTGATCCAGCTGATCAATCCCGCGGGGGAGCGGATCAGTCATCCGGAATTCGATCCATGGGTGCAGGACATCACCGATGAGCGGTTGTGTTCCCTCTACGAGGACATGGCCGTGGTGCGGCGGATCGACGTCGAAGCCACAGCTCTCCAGCGCCAGGGCGAACTGGCCCTGTGGCCGCCGCTGCTGGGGCAGGAAGCCTCGCAGGTCGGCGCGGGCAGGGCACTGCGGGACGACGATTTTGTGTTCTCCAGTTACCGCGAAAACGGTGTCGCCTATTGCCGTGGCGTGGACCTGACGGGCATCATCCGGGTATGGCGGGGAAATGCGTCAGCGGGCTGGGATCCGTACACGATCAACATGGCCACACCGCAAATCATCATCGGCGCACAGACGCTTCACGCCACCGGGTACGCCATGGGCATCCAGAACGACGGCGCCGACTCCGTAGCGGTGACATTCTTCGGCGACGGTGCCACGAGTGAAGGCGACGTCAACGAAGCCATGGTGTTCGCCGCCAGCTTCCAGGCGCCCGTGGTCTTCTTCTGCCAGAACAACCACTGGGCCATCTCGGAACCGGTCAGGCTGCAGTCCCACATCCACCTGGCGGACAGGGCCACCGGTTTTGGCATCCCCAGCCTCCGGGTTGACGGCAATGACGTCCTCGCCGTGATGGCAGCCACCCGGGTCGCCCTGGACAGGGCGCGGAATGGTGGCGGACCCACCTTCATCGAAGCCGTCACATACCGCATGGGCCCGCACACGACAGCGGATGACCCCACACGGTATCGGGACCCCAACGAACTGGAGGACTGGGCCGCGAAGGATCCCCTCGACAGGGTCAAGTCGCTTTTGGACCGCAAGGGACTCCTGACCAGTGACCTGCAGCAGCATGTCAAGGACAAGGCCGACGCCGTGGCACGCGAGATGCGTGCCGGCTGCACCAACATGCCCGACCCCGAGCCCCTGGACATCTTCAAGCACGTCTACAGCTCGCCCAACTCCTGGCTTGACCGTCAGCAGGACCACTACTCCCGCTACCTGGCTTCCTTCGGTGATCCCGCCGGAGCCACTTCCCAAGAAGGTGCACGCTGATGACCCAGATGACCTTTGCCCGCGCCATCAACGCAGGCTTGCGCAAATCCCTCGAGAACGACCCCAAAGTCATCCTCATGGGGGAGGACATCGGAACCCTCGGCGGCGTCTTCCGGGTGACGGACGGCCTGCAGAAGGACTTCGGCAAACACCGGGTCGTGGACACGCCGCTCGCCGAATCCGGCATCATGGGCACCGCCGTCGGCCTGGCCTACCGCGGTTACCGGCCAGTGGTGGAGATACAGTTCGACGGCTTCATCTACCCCGCGTTCGACCAGATCGTGAGCCAGGTGGCCAAGCTGCACTACCGCACGCAGGGTGCCGTCAAGATGCCCATCACCGTCCGTGTGCCTTTCGGCGGCGGCATCGGCTCACCCGAGCACCATTCGGAATCACCCGAGGCCTATTTCACCCACACCTCCGGGCTCCGCGTGGTGACGGTGTCCAACCCGCAGGATGCCCACACCGTCATCCAGCAGGCAATTGCCAGCGATGACCCCGTCCTGTATTTCGAACCCAAGCGCCGCTACCACGACAAAGGCGAAGTGGACGAGGCCGTCGACCTCTCCACAGCCCTGCCCATGGACCGCGCCCGTGTAGTCACAGAGGGGACCGACGTAACGCTCGTGGCCTACGGGCCGCTGGCTAAGACGGCACGCGATGCCGCCACTGCGGCGTCAGATGAAGGCGTGTCCATCGAAGTCATCGACCTGCGCTCGCTGGCGCCGGTGGACTACGCGACGGTGGAGGCGTCCGTCCGCAAGACCGGGCGGCTGGTGATCACCCATGAGGCGGGCCAGTCCTGCGGACTGGGCGCAGAGGTCGCGGCGAGCATCACCGAGCGGTGCTTCTACCACCTAGAGGCCGCCCCGGTCCGGATCACTGGCTTCGATATTCCGTACCCGTATTCCAAGCTGGAGATGCACCATTTGCCTGGCCTGGACAGGATCCTCGACGGCGTTGACCGGGCCCTGGGCCGGCCGAACTCCCTGAGCGGGCTGGAAGGATGAGCGCCACCATGATCAAGGAATTCAGGCTCCCGGACCTCGGCGAAGGACTGACCGAGTCCGAAATCCTCAGTTGGAAGGTCGGGGTGGGGGACACCGTAGCCCTCAACCAGGTCATTGCCGAGGTGGAAACCGCCAAGGCCGTGGTGGAACTGCCTTCACCTTTCGCCGGCGTCATCAAGGAGCTTCACGAGCAGCCAGGCACGATTGTCGAGGTGGGCAAGCCGATCGTCTCCTTCGAAGTACCGGACGACGGCGGCGCGGCGCCATCGGTGGACACATCCACCGGCGGTGCCCCGGAGGCAATTGATGCCGGCAGCGCGGCGGCCGCGGGCAAAAGGGAACCGAACCTCGTGGGGTACGGCGCCGTCGTCGAAAGTTCCGGCCGCCCAGCCCGCCGTCAACGCAACCTGGCGTTGGTCGAGAATCCCGCGGAGCCGCCGGCTGAGCCGGCGGCCGCGGCCGCAGGGTTCCCTGGCCGGCCCCGCGAGGCCAGGGAGCGGGTGGTGACTTCCGAACGCCCCCGCTCCACGCCGCCCGTGCGGAAACTCGCCAAGGACCTTGGCGTCGACCTGGCGGAGGTTGCCGGCACGGGCCCCGGGGGGCTGATTAGCCGTGACGACGTCCGCAACTTCGTGGGAGGCGGGGACCTCCCGGCGGCCGCCCAGCATCTGCAGGCAGTGCCTGATGACCGGCATGGCGAGCCCTCCGGGGCCAGCCAGCCCGAACGCGAGACACGTACGCCGATCAAGGGGGTCCGGAAGTTCACGGCCGCCGCGATGGTGGCCAGCGCTTTTACCGCCCCGCACGTGACCGAATTCCTGACGGTTGATGTCACCCCCACCATGGACCTGCTCGCAAGGCTGAAGGCCAACCGGGCTTTTGCCGGGTACAAACTCACGCCGCTGACGATCGTGGCCAAGGCTGTCCTCATTGCGCTGCGGCGGAACCCGTCGCTGAACTCCCGCTGGGACGAAGCCAGCCAGGAGATTGTCCAGTTCAATTACGTCAACCTTGGCATCGCGGCAGCTACACCGCGCGGCCTCACGGTGCCGAACATCAAGGATGCGGACACGTTGTCCCTCACCGGGCTGTCCGAAGCGCTGACGGCTCTGACTGAGTCGGCCCGGGCCGGAAAGACCACGCCGGCCGAGTTGAGCGGCGGCACTATCTCCATCACCAATATCGGGGTCTTCGGTATTGACGCCGGCACACCGATCCTTAATCCCGGCGAGGCTGCGATCCTGGCCGTGGGGGCTGTCCGGAACATGCCGTGGGAGTACCAAGGGGAGGTGGCCCTGCGCCAGGTCATGACGTTGAGCCTGTCCTTCGACCATCGCGTGGTGGACGGGGAACAGGGCTCCCGGTTCCTTGCCGACGTCGGCGCGATCCTGGCCGAACCCGGCATGGTGCTGGCTATGGTCTAAAGCAGGAGCCGTGCGACTCCCCGCACAAGCGGCCCTGACCCGTAAACCGTTGCTGGCCCGCACGGGTCAAGCGGGCTGGGGCCGCTCTTGGGGTGCTGTCTGGGAAGTGTCCACGGTCAGGGCAGCCAAGGCCATGCCCTCCAGCAGGGGGCGGGCGGACTTCACGGCGATCTTCCGGCCATGGCTGCGTACCGAGTGCGGGGTGGAGTTGATCAGGCCAAAAGTTGCGTGGGCCCGCATCCGCAGTTCGGCGGCATCGGTGTCAGGATGCAGCCGGGTGAGGACGTCCACCCAAAGCTCAACGTAGTTCCGCTGCAGCGTACGCACCTCGGACTGGTCTTTCTCCGTGAGGTTGCTGAAGTCGCGGTCCTGCACGCGGATCACGTCAGGCTTGCCCAGGGCGAAATCAACCTGGAACGCCACGAGCCGGCGCAGCGCCGCGAATGGATCAGTGGTTTCAGCCACCACCCTGAGTCCGCCGTCCAGGAGTTCCCGGCTGACGGTGAGCAACAAATCGCCCAGGACGGCCTGTTTACCGCGGAAATGGCGGTAGACGGCCGGGCCGCTCACTCCTGCGGCGGCGCCCAGGTCCTCCAGGGACACCCGGTTGAACCCGTTCTTGGCGAACAGCGAGGCAGCAGCGGTCAGCAAGGCCTGGCGTCTCAACTCTTTAGCCTGGCTGCGCTGGGTCACGGGAGCTGCCTGGCTTCCTGTAGCAGTCTGGGCTGCTGGAACTGGCCTAGCTGCAGGACTTCCGTTGATGGCAGAGCCGCTGGTTGCTGGAACGGATGGGGTTGACAGGGCCTGCTGGGTTGGCTGCACCGGCCGGGTAGTGGGCACATTTCCTCCTCGGACCAGCAAATTCTAGCAACGCCTCCATATGTTGGACATCACAGTTAATAAAGACTAACCTAATCTCAGTTACACAGCACTAACCGAGTTGGCCTTTGCGGTCTATGAAGCTGGCTCTTAACAGAACAGGAACGGACCAGTCGATGGAGACTCTCGCCACCCGGCTTGATACCGGAAGCGATGCCTTTGCCGCCAATAACTCGGCGCAGCTTGCGCTCGCCGCCGAACTCCGGTCCAGGCTCGCTGAGGCCGCCCTGGGTGGTCCGGAAAAATCCCGCGAACGCCATGTGGCCAGGGGGAAGCTCCTCCCGCGCGAACGCATCGACCAGCTGCTGGATGACGGCAGCCCGTTCCTGGAGATCGCTCCGCTCGCCGCCAACGGCATGTACAACGATGAGTCGCCCGGCGCCGGGGTCATCGCCGGCATCGGCCTGGTCCATGGCCGGCAGGTCCTGGTGATCTCCAACGACGCCACCGTCAAGGGCGGCACCTACTATCCCATGACGGTCAAGAAGCACCTCCGGGCCCAGGAAATCGCCCTCGAAAACCGGCTGCCCTGCATCTATCTGGTGGACTCGGGCGGGGCCTTCCTGCCGAAACAGGACGAGGTGTTCCCGGACAAGGAGCACTTCGGCAGGATTTTCTACAACCAGGCCCGGCTGTCC
The DNA here is from genome assembly GCF_042270935.1 of Pseudarthrobacter sp. NPDC055928. NCBI lineage: Bacteria > Bacillati > Actinomycetota > Actinomycetes > Micrococcales > Micrococcaceae > Pseudarthrobacter > Pseudarthrobacter sp. NPDC055928. The sequence goes on along the minus strand of NZ_JBHJZH010000011.1, from coordinate 82,132 downwards.
GCCGCCAAGATCCCGCAGATAGCGTCCGTCATGGGCTCATGCACCGCCGGCGGCGCCTACGTCCCAGCCATGAGCGACGAAACGGTGATCGTCAGGAACCAGGGAACCATCTTCCTGGGCGGCCCGCCCCTGGTGAAAGCGGCCATCGGCGAGATCGTCACCGCCGAGGAGCTCGGCGGTGGCGATGTCCACTCGAGGATTTCCGGCGTCACCGACCACCTGGCCGAGAACGACGAACACGCCCTGCAGATCATCCGCGACATCGTGGCCACCCTTTCCAGGCCGGCGGCCCCCGCATGGGACGTGGACACCGCCGTCGAACCCGTTGCGGACCCCGCAGGGCTCTATGGTGCTGTGCCAACTGACGTCAACGCCCAGTATGACGTCCACGAGGTGATAGCGCGGCTGGTTGACGGGAGCCGGTTCCATGAGTTCAAGAAGGAATACGGCGCTACCCTGGTCACCGGCTTCGCGAGGCTGCACGGACACCCGGTGGGAATCGTAGCCAACAACGGCGTGCTGTTCAGCGAGTCCTCGCTCAAGGGCGCACACTTCATCGAGCTGTGCGACCAGCGCGGAATTCCCCTGGTCTTCCTGCAGAACATTTCCGGCTTCATGGTGGGCAAGGACTCCGAGCAGGGCGGCATCGCCAAGAACGGCGCCAAGATGGTCACGGCGGTGGCCACGGCGCGCGTGCCCAAGCTGACCGTGGTGATCGGCGGGTCCTTCGGTGCAGGGAACTACTCCATGTGCGGCCGGGCGTACTCACCGCGCTTCCTCTGGATGTGGCCGGCTAGCCGGATTTCCGTCATGGGCGGAAACCAGGCCTCCAGCGTGCTTGCCACCGTGAAACGGGACCAGTACGAGGCCGCCGGGCAGGAATGGTCCGCCGAGGACGAGGAAGCGTTCAAGGCCCCCATCAAGGCACAGTACGAGGACCAGGGCAGCCCTTACTATTCCACCGCCCGCCTCTGGGATGACGGCGTGATCGACCCCGCGGACACCCGCACCGTCCTGGGACTGGCGCTCGACGTCGTCTCCCGTAGCCCGCTGCCGGAGACGTCCTTCGGCCTCTTTCGGATGTGAGCCAGCAATGACCGTCCCTTCCCCACCCACTGCTCCCTCTCAGAGCACCACGTCGGGCCCCCGGAGACCCCTCTTTGGTATCGTGCTCGTTGCCAACCGCGGTGAGATCGCCTGCCGGGTGATCCGTACCCTGCGTGCCTTGGGCATCCGTTCGGTGGCCGTCTACAGCGATGCCGACGCCGGCGCCCGGCATGTGCGCGAAGCGGACCGTGCCGTGCGGATCGGCCCGGCAGCCGCAGCGGAGAGCTACCTGAACATCGAAGCCATCATCCAGGCCTGCCGGGACACCGGCGCCGAGGCGGTCCACCCCGGGTACGGCTTCCTGAGCGAAAATGTGGACTTTGCCCGTGCCCTCGAGGCCGCAGGGATCACCTTTATCGGCCCGGGTGTCGAGTCCCTGAACGTCATGGGCGACAAGATCCGGTCCAAGAATCACGTCGCGGGCTATGGGGTTCCCGTGGTGCCGGGGATTGCCGAGCCTGGCATGACGGACGGCCAGCTCATCGAGGCGGCAGCCGCCGTCGGCTTCCCGCTGCTCATCAAACCTTCCGCCGGCGGCGGCGGGAAGGGCATGCACATCGTGGAGGGCCCGGAGGAGCTCGCGGCTACGCTGGCCACGGCCCGCCGTGTTGCCGCGAGCGCCTTTGGCGACGACACCCTTTTCCTGGAGCGGCTGGTCCGCACGCCCCGCCACATCGAGGTCCAGGTCCTGGCCGACCACTATGGCAACGTCATCCATCTGGGGGAGCGCGAGTGCTCCCTTCAGCGCCGCCACCAGAAAGTCATCGAAGAAGCACCGTCGCCACTGCTGGATTCGCTGGACGACGGCGGCGCCACCCGGGTGCGCATTGGTGAGGCCGCCTGCCAGGCAGCCCGCAGCGTCCACTACAGCGGCGCGGGCACCGTGGAATTCCTCGTTTCCGACGAAGCCCCGGACGAGTTCTTCTTTATGGAGATGAACACCCGCCTCCAGGTGGAGCACCCGGTCACCGAAATGGTCACCGGCGTGGACCTCGTCGAATGGCAGGTGCGGATCGCCGCCGGTGAGGAACTGACCGTCCGCCAGGCCGACGTCGAACTCACCGGCCATGCCGTCGAAGCCCGCGTCTACGCGGAAATCCCGGAGCGCAATTTCCTTCCCTCTACGGGAACGGTCCTGCTGCTCGACGAACTTCCAGGGCCAGCCCCGCGGCCAAGCGCCCCTCCCCGCGGCGAAGTGGCTGCAAGCCACGGCCGCGTCCGGGTCGATTCCTCCCTGCGCGAGGGGCTTGAACTCTCCTCGAATTACGACCCCATGATGTCCAAGGTCATTGCCTGGGGCCAGGACCGCAGGGCCGCCCTGGACACGCTCGATGAAGCGCTCGCCGGGTACACCGCCCTTGGGCTGGACACCAACGTGGAGTACCTTCGGCTGCTGATCAACGACGACGACGTCCGCGCCGGGCGCCTCGACACCGGCCTGATCGAGCGGAAGCTGCCGGGCTTTGCCTTCCGGCGCGTGGAGGATGCCGAATTGGTTGCCGCAGCGCTGTACGCCTCGGCCGACGCGGAACGAAACCACCCTGTCCCGGCCTCCGGTCCGTGGCAGGCCCGCGACGGCTGGCGCCTCGGCGAACCCGCGCCGCGCCGGATCAGCCTGGGAACACCCGACGGCGGCATCGCAACAGTGCAGGTGTCCGGCCGTACCAGCGACGGGCCTGTTCTTGTCAGCATCAACGGCGGACACCAACAGACGGCGTCGCTGGAATGGCGCTCGCCGAGGGCGGCTGTTCTGTCCCTCGACGGCGAAGACACACACTATTCCATCGCGCCGGTGTACACCGGTCCCGTCACGCCCACCTGGGACAATCCCACCCCCGCCGTGCCCACGGAACTCTTCCTGGGAAACGGCGGCTGGTCCTGCCGGCTGGAGGTACTCACGCGTGAGTCCAGGCTCGCCCGGGTGCTGGCCGCCGTCGAGCGGGAGGAAGGGACGGCAGACCCTGAGGTCCGTTCGCCCATGCCGGGCACGGTGGTTTCGGTGGCCGTCAGCAGCGGCGACGCCGTTGTGGCCGGCCAGGTTCTCCTCGCGGTGGAAGCCATGAAGATGGAACACCAACTGCTGGCGGAGGTGGCGGGCACAGTCCATCTCACCGTCACGCCCGGTCAGCCCGTCAGGGCCGGCCAGGTGCTGGCCACTATCCATGCCAACGCCCACACAGAAGGCCCGGCACAGCCGGGGCACAACATCGAAGACACACTCAACACAGGCGAGGGAGCCTAGCCATGCCGGATTTTGAACTCAGTGAGGAATACCAGGACCTCAGCGACACCGTACGGGACTTCGCGGACCACGCGGTGGCCCCCGTGTCGGCCAAGCACGACGAGGAGCACAGTTTCCCGTACGAAATCGTTAAGCAAATGGCCGACATGGGCCTGTTCGGGCTGCCCTTCCCAGAGGAGTACGGCGGGATGGGCGGCGACTATTTCGCCCTGGCGCTGGCCCTCGAACAGCTGGGCCGGGTGGACCAGTCCGTGGCCATCACCCTGGAGGCAGGGGTCTCCCTTGGCGCCATGCCGGTCTACCGGTTCGGCACCGACGCGCAGAAGGAGGAATGGCTGCCCGTCCTGGCCTCTGGTGAGGCGCTCGCCGGCTTCGGCCTCACGGAGCCGGAAGCCGGTTCGGATGCCGGCGGCACCAAGACCCACGCCCGGCGAGAGGGTGGCGAGTGGGTCATCAACGGCAATAAGGAGTTCATCACCAACTCCGGAACGGACATCACCCGCCTGGTCACGGTCACTGCCGTCACAGGCCAGAAGGAACGCAAGGACGGGAGCATCAAGAAGGAGATTTCCACCATCCTGGTCCCCACCAACACGCCCGGGTTCACGGCTGAAAAGGCGTACAACAAGGTGGGCTGGAACGCCTCCGACACGCATCCGCTGACTCTGAAGGACGTCCGGGTGCCGGAGGAAAACCTGCTGGGTGCAGAGGGTCGCGGTTACGCAAACTTCCTCTCCATCCTCGACGAAGGCCGGATCGCCATCGCCGCACTGGCCACGGGGGCGGCGCAGGGCTGCGTGGACCTGTCGGTGAAGTACGCCAAGGAGCGCAGCGCGTTTGGCCACTACATCGGCAAGCACCAGGCCATCGCGTTCAAGATCGCCCGCATGCAGGCCCGCGCGCATACTGCACGGCTGGCCTACTACGACGCCGCCGCCCGGATGCTCGCAGGCAAGCCATTCAAGACGCAGGCAGCCATCGCTAAGATGGTCGCAGGCGAGGCGGCCATGGACAACGCGCGGGATGCCACCCAGGTATTCGGCGGCTATGGCTTCATCAACGAATTCACTGTGGCACGCCACTACCGCGACTCCAAGATCCTTGAAGTGGGGGAGGGCACCACGGAGGTCCAGCTGATGCTGATCGCCCGCGAACTCGGACTGTAATAGCCGGCCGGAGAGGATCACTGATGATTAACAAGGTTGTTGCCAGCGCCGAGGAAGCCATAGCGGACATCCCCGACGGCGCCTCCCTCGCGGTGGGAGGGTTCGGCCTGTGCGGAATCCCCGTGGCCCTGATCGACGCCTTGCACCGGCATGGCACCACGGACCTGGAGACCGTCAGTAACAACTGCGGCGTGGACGATTGGGGGCTGGGCGTCCTGCTCCGCGACGGCCGGATCCGTCGGACCATCAGTTCCTACGTTGGAGAAAACAAGGAGTTCGCGCGCCAGTACCTCTCCGGTGAACTGGAAGTTGTGCTGACGCCGCAGGGGACCCTCGCGGAGAAACTCCGGGCCGGCGGCGCCGGTATCCCTGCCTTTTACACCAAGGCGGGGGTAGGCACGCAGGTGTCCGACGGCGGCCTGCCGCAAAAATACGACGCCGACGGTGGCATCCTCATCGCCTCCGCCGCGAAGGAGGTCCGTCCCTTCAACGGGGTCGATTACGTCCTCGAGGAGTCCCTGACTCCGGACTACGGCCTGGTCCACGCCTGGAAGGGCGACCGCCACGGCAACCTGGTCTTCCACGCAACGGCCATGAACTTCAACCCGCTCTGCGCCATGGCCGGCAGGATCACCATCGCTGAGGTGGAGGAGCTGGTGGAACCGGGGGAACTCGATCCGGAGCATGTCCACACCCCAGGTATCTTCGTCCAGCGGGTGGTGGTTGTTCCGGCCGGCGAGAAACGGATCGAAAAGCGGACCGTGGCCCTCAACCGGCCGGCGGCCACGGAACAGGCAGGAGTGTAGCCATGGAGTCCAACCGACCGCAGGGAGCGCCTCCCCGCCCCGAAGCCGTGCGCCCGGAATACCGGCGCGCCGCCGTCGGCCACCCGGACGCCGCGAACCCGGAGACCAAAGGGTGGACACGCAATGAACTGGCCGCCCGGGTGGCCCAGGAACTCAGCAATGGGCAGTACGTGAACTTGGGCATCGGCATGCCGACGCTCATCCCCAACTACATCCCGGCCGGTGTGGAAGTTGTGCTGCATTCTGAGAACGGGATCCTGGGCGTGGGACCGTATCCCACCGAGGATGCCGTGGACCCCGACCTCATCAACGCAGGGAAGGAGACCGTCACGGTCAACAAGGGTGCGGCGTTCTTCGATTCAGCCTCGTCCTTTGGGATGATCCGCGGTGGACACGTCGACGTGGCCGTGCTCGGCGCGATGGAAGTGGCCCAAAACGGCGACCTCGCCAACTGGATGATCCCGGGCAAGATGGTCAAGGGGATGGGTGGAGCCATGGACCTGGTCTTTGGCGCCAAGAAGGTGATTGTGATGATGGAGCACGTGGACCGCAACGGCCGCCCCAAAATCGTGGAGCAGTGCACTCTGCCCCTAACCGGTAAAGCCTGCGTTGACCGGATCATCACCGACCTCGCCGTGATCGACGTCGTCACCGAAGGGGGGTCCTCACGGCTGGTGCTGCGCGAGTTGGCCCCCAACGTGTCGGTCGAGGAAGTGGCTGCGGCCACCGGCGCCGAACTCTTCGAAGAGGACCAGGAACTTACCGTATGACGGCGGACAATCCCCCTGCCGTTGAACAGCCTGCCGTTGAACCGCGCGTCGTTGAACAGCGCGGCCTGTACTTCGACGAACTGGAGGAGGGCGTCCTGTATGCGCACAGGCCGGGCCGCACCGTAACGGAAACGGACAATGTCCTGTTCACTACCCTCACCATGAACACCCAGGCGCTGCACCTTGACGCAGCGTGGAGCGCCGGCCAGCCGTTCGGCCAGCGGCTGGTCAACTCCATGTTCACGCTGTCCACTGTGGTGGGGCAGTCGGTGTCGCAGCTGACCCAGGGCACCATCGTCGCCCAGCTGGGCCTGACCGATGTGTCCTTTCCCCACCCGCTGTATCACGGCGACACGCTGTATACCGAGACCGTGATCACCGGGAAGCGGCTCTCGGGCTCCCGGCCCGGACAGGGGATTGTGACCATGCAGCACACCGGCCGCAACCAGGACGGCACCGTGGTGGCGTTGGCCACGAGGAGTTGCCTGATGTGGACGCGGGAGGCTCATGCCGGGCAGCAAACCGGGGGCCAAAAGGGGACAATGGCTGTATGACCTTTGTGATGGGGCCAGCCCTCCTCTTTTGCCCTGCAGACCGGCCCGAGCGGTACCAGAAAGCCTCCGACCGTGCAGACGCCGTCATCCTCGACCTCGAGGATGCGGTGGCGCCCGCGGACAAGCAAAGGGCCCGCGGCGCGATCCTCGCCCAGCTGGGCGCCGGCGGCGAAGTACCCGAACTGGACCCGAGCCGGACCATCGTCCGGATCAATCCTGCCGGCACCGAAGAGTTCGAGAAGGACCTGCACTGCCTGGCGCACACGCCGTACAAGACGGTCATGTTGGCCAAAGCGGAGAGTGCCGAACAGCTCAGACAGCTTGAGGACTTCCATGTGATTGCCCTCTGCGAGACAGCGGCCGGCGTCCTGAATGCCCCCGCGATCGCCGCTGAGCCGAACGTGGTGGCGCTGATGTGGGGTGCCGAAGACCTGTTGGCATCCCTGGGCGGCACGTCCAGCAGGAAGGACGACGGCGGATACCGCGCCGTAGCCCTGCACGCCCGCTCAAGCGTTCTCCTGGCCGCCGGCGCCTTCGGAAAGGCCGCGGTAGACGCCGTGTACGTCAACATCCCGGACCTGGAGGGTCTTGCCGTGGAGGCCGCCGATGCCGTCGCATCCGGGTTCAGCTCCAAGGCCTGCATCCATCCCACCCAGGCGGCCGTTGTCCGTGGCGCCTATGCCCCGTCCGAGGCCGATGTTTCTGCCGCGACGGAGCTGCTGCAGGCGGCAGCCTCCGCTGGGTCAGGCGTCTTCCAATACAACGGCAGGATGATCGACGGCCCCATCCTCAAGCATGCCGAATCCACCATCCGCCGGGCGGGCATCCACAGCTAGCGATCCCTCGCCCGATCGCTCAGCTTGTCGGCCGACGTCCCGGAGTCCGGCGGAGGGATAGAGGCGGAATGGCCTCATACAGTGGCGTCCGGACCCACCGTTCGCCGGTGTCACGGAACTCAGCCCGGGTGGCGAACCGGTACAGGTAGCTGCGGGCGCGCACCCACCGCGGGCGGCCGCCGTCGAACGGGTCGTGGCGGAGCAGCCGCAGCACCTGGCGGTCGGCTTCGAGCAGCTTGGCGAGGAAGGCATAGAACCATTCCTCATGGACTGTCCGGAGCGGGAGGAACCACATCAGCCAGTCCAGCCGGAGGTGGTAGGGGGCCCACTGGCGCGGCAGCCGGCGCACGTCCCCGGGCTTTCCCTTGAAGCCGTACTCCCGCCAATCGGCGGATTCGTCCGGATCCTCATCCAGGGTGCCCTCGACAACGATCTCGATCCGCTGTTTGGTGACCGTGCCGAACGCGCCGTAGGTATTGACGAGCTGCCAGCGGTTGAAGCTAGCGTTCATCAGCTGCCGCTTGGAGAACAGGTTGCGCACCGGCCAATAGCTCAGCACCACAAGGAGCAGGGTCGCGGCGAGGGTGATGGCGAGCCACCACACCGGTGTCTCCCCGCCGCCTGCCGAGCCTTCGTGCCACTCCAGCGGCAGGAAGGGCAGAACGGCGTGGGCGACGGGGTCGCTCACGGCGGCGAAGGCCAGCACAATGGCGATCCAGTTCAGCCACGCGAAGTTGCCGCTGGCCACAAGCCACAACTGGGTGAAGATGATGATACCGGCGGCGGCACTGGCCACGGGCTGCGGCGCGAAGAGGAAGAACGGCACCACAAGCTGCGCGAAGTGGTTCCCCAGGACCTCCAGCCGATGGAACGGCCTGGGCAGCAAATGCGCCTGCCGGCTCAGGGGTCCGGGCATCGGCTGCGTTTCGTGGTGGTAGTAGAGCGCAGTCAGGTCGCGCCATTCCCGGCCGCCCCGGATCTTGATCATCCCTGCCCCGAATTCCAGGCGGAACACCAGCCAGGCCACCAGGATCAGGATGGTGCGCGGCGGGTCAGTCTGGTCCGATCCGAGGAAAGCCACGGTGAACCCGGCCTCCAGGAGCAGCATCTCCCAGCCGAAGCCATAGAACGTTTGGCCCACGTTGACGATGGACATGTACAGCAGCCACAGGGCCAGGAAGGCGATCAGGGGCAGCCACGGCGGCCCGAGCTGGGGAAGGCCTGCCACCAGGAGCGCCGCGATTGCCATCCCGGCGACGCACACTGCGCGCAGCAGCCGGTCCGAATACCGCCAGCGGAACAGGGTGGGCCGCCTCATAGCTCTGAATCCCTCAAGATAGTCGGACACCGGCAGCAGCCCGCGCGCACCCAGCAGTGCCGGGAACTGGTTGAAGGAGGAGAGGAATGCAATAAGGAAGAGTGCTGCGACGCCGCGTTGCAGCACCTGCCGGGCGAATTCGTACTCCGGCGCATCGAACCAGGAAACCCAGTCCACGGTGTCCACGTTACGCCCGCCCCCAGGTTCCGCGCACTAGGATCGGATGGTGTTTGCACTGGTGCTGATTGCCGTCATTGCGGGGGCACTGGCCCAGCGGCTGGCCGGCCTCGGATTCGGCCTCCTCGTTTCCCCGGTCCTGGTGGTACTCCTGGGGCCGTTCGACGGCGTGATGATCATCAACCTCTGCGGGGCCGCTTCGTCGCTGCTGATCCTGTCCAGGGTGTGGCGGCACGTTCAGTGGCGACGCTACTTCGGCCTGGCGCTCGCCGCCGTGGCAGGGGTTTTGCCGGGCGCCTGGCTGGCCAGCAACGTGCCGGAAGCACCGCTGGAAATCTGTATCGGCGTCCTGCTCATCGTCGCCTTGCTTGCTTCGCAGCGGCTGACCCGCAGCTCATGGCGCGCCAGCGGTCCGGTCCCCATGGCATCACTCGGCTTTTCCAGCGGACTGATGAATGCGGCCGCCGGCGTGGGCGGCCCTGCCATTACCGCCTACGCCATCGCCACCCGCTGGGACCAAAAGAGCTTCGGCGCCACACTGCAGCCGTATTTCGTGACCACGGGGCTGACGTCCCTGGTGAGCAAATATGTTCTCTCCGGCGGGCACCTTCCCGGCCTGGAGGGATGGCAGTGGCTCAGCATTCTGGCTGCCATGGTGGTCGGAATCGTTGCCGGCGACTTGCTGTCCGGCAAGGTCAAGCCTGCCTCCGTCCGGCGGATCGTGGTGGCCATCGCCTACCTCGGAGCCGCGTCCACACTGACCAAGGGTTTCGTGGAACTGGCTTTTGGGTGAGCGGGCACAGCCTGCCGGTGCGGGATACTTAAGCAATGCAGCCTCGCAGAATCGTCATCCTCGGATCCACCGGTTCCATCGGCACCCAGGCGATTGACGTCGTCGACGGCGCCCCGCACCTTTTTGAAGTGGTGGCGCTCAGCGCCGGGGGCGGAAACCTGGAACTGCTGGCCCGCCAGGCCGTCCACACGGGGGCCGCCGCCGTCGGCATCGCGTCCGGGGATCCGCGGCAGCTGCAAAACCTGATCAACGACGCCGCCCGCCAATCAGGACGGCAAGACTACCGGCCGGAGATTATCTCCGGCCCCGACGCCTCCACCCGGATTGCCGAAATCCCCGCCGACGTGGTGCTCAACGGAATTACCGGCTCGATCGGACTCGCCCCGACGCTGGCGGCCCTGAAATCCGGGGCCTTATTGGCTTTGGCCAATAAGGAGTCCCTCATTGTTGGTGGAGAGCTGGTCAAGGCAGCCGCCCGGGAGGGGCAGATTGTGCCTGTGGACTCCGAACATTCCGCCATCGCCCAGTGCCTGCGCTCCGGCTCCGCCAACGAAGTGGACAAACTGATCCTGACGGCCTCCGGCGGACCCTTCCGCGGCCGGACCAGGGAGCAGTTGCACAACGTTTCGCCCCGGGAAGCGCTGGCACACCCCACGTGGGATATGGGGCTGATGGTCACCACCAATTCGGCCACCCTGGTCAACAAGGGCCTTGAGGTCATCGAAGCCCACCTGCTCTTCGACATCCCGCTGGACCGGATCGACGTTGTGGTCCACCCGCAATCCGTGGTGCACTCCATGGTCCAGTTTGTCGACGGGTCCATCATCGCCCAGGCTTCGCCGCCGGACATGCGCCTGCCCATTGCGCTGGGGCTGGGCTGGCCCGACAGGGTGCCCAAGGCTGCGTCCCCCTGCGACTGGACCCAAGCCACCAGTTGGACGTTCGAACCGCTGGACTCGCAGGCCTTCCCGGCTGTGGAGCTCGCCAAGGACGCAGCCAAGCAGGGAAGCACCTTTCCTGCGGTGTTCAACGCCGCCAACGAGGAAGCCGTCACAGCCTTCCACGAAGGGTCCATCCGCTTCACCGACATCGTGGACACCGTGGCTGCCGTACTCAGCGAACACCCAGGATCCTCCGGGCTGACAGTGGAGTCCGTGCTGGAAGCTGAAAGCTGGGCACGGGCGCGGGCCCACGAACGTTTAGCAGTCAGCAGTCTCTAGGAAGCAGTCAATCCACCCATGAGTCCCGTACTCCTCTTTATCCTCGGTGTCGTGTTTGTGGCGATCGGCATTGCCGTGTCCATTGCGCTGCACGAAGTCGGCCACCTGGTGCCCGCCAAGCTGTTCAAGGTCCGTGTCACCAAGTACATGATCGGTTTCGGCCCCACCCTGTGGTCAAAGCGCAAGGGCGAAACCGAATATGGGGTCAAGGCCATCCCCCTGGGCGGCTACGTCTCCATGATCGGCATGTATCCGCCGAACAAGGACGACGGAACAGTCAGGCCATCGAGCACCGGCATGTTCCAGACCCTGGCCACGGAAGCGCGGTCCCTTGCCCACGAGGAGGTGGGTCCGGATGACAAGGACCGGGTGTTCTACCGGCTCCCGGTGTGGAAGAAAGTCATTGTGATGCTCGGCGGCCCGGCGATGAACCTGCTTATCGGCCTGGCCCTTACGGCGGTCCTCCTCATGGGCTTCGGCATTTCCACGCCCACCACCACCATCGCCGATGTTTCCAAGTGCCAGGTCGCCGCCGGCGAGACCGTGGATCCTGATTCTGCAGACTGCGAACTGACGCCAGCGGCCGCCGCCGGCCTCCTGCCCAATGACCGGGTCACCTCCTTTGATGGGAAGGCAGTGACCAGTTGGGACCAGCTGACGGAGTGGATCCGTACGTCCGCCGGGAAGGAAGTCAGCATCACCGTAGAGCGCGACGGCGGCACGGTCACCACCACCGTGACTCCTGTGCTGTCCGCCCGCCCTGTTGTCGGTGTCGACGGACGCCAGGCCAAGGATGACGCCGGCAACCTCCTGTACCAGGACGTCGGCTTCCTGGGCATTGGTGCACAGAGTGAACTGGTGCCACAGCCGGCGTCGACTGTCCTGCCTATGGCGGGGGAGAACATCCGGCAAGTGGCCGGTGTTGTCCTCAACCTTCCGGCGCGTGTAGTCGGGGTTGCGCAGGCGGCCTTCAGCGAGGAGCCCCGTGATCCCAACGGACCCATCAGCGTAGTGGGTGTGGGGCGCGTGGCCGGAGAGATATCGGCCATGGAGGAGGTGCCGCTCCAGTCAAGGCTGGGGGCCCTGGTTGGGCTGCTCGCCGGGCTGAACTTCGCCTTGGCCGTTTTCAACCTGGTTCCGCTGCTGCCGCTCGATGGCGGCCATATCGCCGGTGCACTGTATGAAGGGGTCCGGCGCCGGGTGGCGAAGCTCTTCGGCAGGCCCGACCCCGGCGCCTTCGATATCGCCAAGCTCTTGCCCGCGACGTACGTCGTGGCCGCCCTGCTGATGGGGATGAGCGCGCTGTTGATCTATGCGGACATCGTAAAGCCCATCAACCTGTTCGGCTAAGCCGCTTTCGGCTGATATTCGAGAATCAGCCATATTAGGCTTATTTTGTATAATCAGCTGCAAACGATTGATTATCTGAAATCAGCCACCTACGGTTAAGCCATGTACATCCTCACCATCGACCAGCGCGGCAGCAGCGAGGACGTCGACCGGGTTCCGGAGCTGATCTCCGAACTGGCCGGCCTTACTTCGGGGGCGTTCGAGCGCTCTGTGGGCGACGAACTCCAAGGACTCGTAGCCGACCCGGCCGAGGTAGTGGACATTGCCCTGCACGCGCTGCGCAGTGGCCACTGGTACGTGGGGATCGGCATCGGCTCAGTGGTGCTCGCTCCCGGGGCCAGCCCCCGGGAAGGTACCGGAACGGGCTTCGTGGCCGCCCGTAAGGCCGTTGATCTCGCCAAGACCGCAGCCGGACAGGTCCCGTTGTCGGTGGTGTCCGGCAGTATCGGACGGACAGCGGAAGTACCGCAGCATGCCCGGGAAGGAGCCGTGGCCTGCGCCCATGCCGAGGCGGTGCTCCGCCTGATCGGCCGCCTGGTTCAGGAACGGACTCCAGCCCAATGGCGGGTGGTGGACCGGCTCCGGCTCCTGCAGGGCGGTGGCGGCCGGCATGGCAGCCAGAAGGAGGTGGCCAAGGAGTTGGGAATTACGGAACAGTCGGTGAGCCGTGCCGTGCTCAGGTCCGGCTGGCAGGAAGAATGGGCGGCTAGGCCCGCCGCGGCAATGCTCCTGGCGCACGCTCATTCCCAGATAGAAGGAGACCGGTGAACGCACTCTGGATAACCGCGGCCCTGCTGGTGGCCGGATTCGCCGGCTGGCCAGTGACCGCGCTGGTCTTTCGGCTGGCCAGGACCATCGATGACAAGGCGGATGCGGCCAGTGCAGCGGACCGGGCGCTCGAGGACCCGTCAGCCGACGTTACGGTGGACACCTTTCCCGCAGTCCCGCAGCCCCGCCCAGGACAATCCGTGGACGGCGAGCTGACAGCGGACGGCGGGAGGCCGTCGTCGGACGTTCCCTCTCCGGCGCCACCCGCTGCGGCCCAGCGGATCCTGCGTGGTGGGGCGATCATCGGCGTGCTGGAGCGCCTTGCGGTTTGCCTGGCCATCCTGGCCGGCCAGCCGGTGGCCATCGCGTACGTGGTGGCGATCAAAGGACTGGGAAGGTTCGCCGAGCTGAAGGAAACACCCGTGGCCGCGGAGCGGTTCATTATCGGGACCCTCACCTCCATGCTGTGGGCCGCCGGGATTGCGGCTATCGTCAAAGTGCTGTTTCTGTCCTAAGCCACCGGCCCGGCATGTGGGGTTTTGCGGCATTGCCCGGATCGGCGAAGGCCCGCCGCGGGGGATAGGGTGTCCTTATGACTGTTTTTGCTGTTGAGTACGTTTACGCTGCCAATTCCTCTGCCGCCCGCGATGAGAGCCGTCCCGCACACCGTGCCTGGCTGTCCACCCTTGCCGAGGACGGCCGGCTCCTGACCAGCGGACCCTATGGCGACGGCGCCGGTGCCCTGCTGATCTTCAAGGTCCAGGACGAGGCGGAGTTGAACGAACTGCTCAAGCAGGATCCCTTCGCGCTGGCAGGCACCATCGCCGGGATCCGAACCACCGAATGGACCCCCGTGATCGGCATCCTGGCCGCCCACGCGTCCTGATATCTGACCTCCCTCCTCTTTCGATCCACCTACCCAAGGAGTCCACGTGACCTCGGTCAGCCTGGGAATGCCGTCAGCACCGCCGCCCGTTCTTGCCCCGCGCCGGAAGACGCGCCAGATCAAGGTCGGATCCGTGGGGGTCGGCTCGGACAGCCCCATCAGCGTGCAGTCCATGACCACCACACCCACCACGGACATCAACGCCACCCTGCAGCAGATCGCCGAGCTCACGGCGTCCGGCTGCGACATCGTTCGGGTGGCCTGCCCGTCCGCGGACGACGCCGAGGCGCTGCCCATCATTGCCCGCAAGTCCCAAATTCCGGTCATCGCGGACATCCACTTCCAGCCCAAGTACGTTTTCGCGGCCATCGAGGCAGGCTGCGCCGCGGTCCGCGTGAACCCGGGGAACATCCGCAAGTTCGATGACCAGGTCAAAGAAATCGCGAAGGCGGCCAAGGACCACGGCACGTCCATCCGGATCGGCGTCAACGCGGGCTCCCTGGAGCCGGGCATCATGAAGAAATACGGGAAAGCCACCCCTGAGGCACTCGTGGAATCGGCAGTCTGGGAAGCGTCCCTGTTCGAGGAGCACGGCTTCCATGATTTCAAGATTTCGGTTAAGCACAACGATCCCGTGATCATGGTGGCGGCCTACGAGATGCTGGCCGAAAAGGGAGACTGGCCCCTCCACCTCGGCGTCACGGAGGCCGGGCCGGCCTTCCAGGGAACCATCAAGTCCGCCACCGCCTTCGGCGCACTGCTGTCCAGGGGCATCGGCGACACCATCCGGGTCTCACTTTCCGCCCCGCCGGTGGAGGAAATCAAGGTCGGCAACCAGATCCTGCAATCCCTCAACCTGCGCCCGCGCAAACTGGAGATCGTCTCCTGCCCGTCCTGCGGCCGCGCGCAGGTGGATGTCTACACCCTGGCCGAACAGGTCACCGCAGGCCTGGAAGGCATGGAAATCCCGCTGCGCGTGGCAGTGATGGGCTGTGTCGTCAACGGACCTGGCGAGGCCCGTGAGGCTGACCTCGGCGTGGCATCGGGCAACGGCAAAGGCCAGATCTTTGTGAAGGGTGAAGTCATTAAGACTGTCCCCGAGGACCAGATTGTTGAGACACTGATCGAAGAGGCCATGCGTATCGCCGAAGAGATGGGGGAGGCCGATGGCGAAGATGCTGTCAAGGGTAGCCCCGTGGTTAGCGTCTCATAAGGACGGCACCGCGCCGGCAGGGATCTCCGTTCGAACCCTGACCGGTGCGGACACGTCGGCACTGCGGCGCCTGGCCCAGCAGGATCCGGTAGCCAACGTCTTCATCCTTGCCCACTTGCGCTCGGCCGGGACCGCCGCACCCACCACGGGTGGCGCATCGGTCCTTGGCGTGTTCGACGACGGCATGCTGGTGGGTGCCTGCTGGACGGGAGCCAACCTGGTTCCGGTTGAGCTGGATCCCGCCTATGCCGGGCTGGTTGCCGCGGCGGCCAACCGTTCGGGCCGCCGGTATGCCTCGGCTTTTGGCCCCGCGGAACCCGTCCTCGCCCTGCATGCTGAGCTGGAGCTGTTGGGCCACACGGCCCACGAGGTGCGCTCCGAGCAGCCGCTCCTGACCCTCGCGGGCCCGCCTTCGGTGGAACCAAACACGGAACTCACCCTGGGCAGGCTCGCGGACTTTGACCGCATCCTCCCTGCCTGCGCCGCCATGTTTGAGGAAGAAGTGGGCTATTCGCCTTTCCTGGGGGGCCGCGAGTTCTACAGCCGGCGGGTGGAAGGGCTGATCCGGCAAGGACATTCGCTGGTACACCTCAACCCCGCCGGCGACGTCGTCTTCAAGGCCGAACTTGGAGCCGTGACAGCGGAGGTAACGCAGGTGCAGGGTGTGTGGATGAACCCTCAATATCGGGGCCAGGGCCTCAGCGCGGGCTACATGGCCGCCGTTGTCGACCACGCCCGGAAGATCGCACCGGTCACCAGCCTGTACGTGAATGGCTTCAATTCCCGCGCCAGATCCACGTATGAGCGCGTCGGGTTCACCCAGCGGGGAACCTTTGCCACTGTGCTGTTCTAAGCCAGTATCTTGAGGGGGCCGTGCTTTTCATGGGCGCGTGTCAGTTGTCCAGTCCGTCCAGTTCTCCCGTGAGGTAATGCTGGACGTTCGGAGCCAGCAGCCGAACCACATCCTCAGGTGAGGCAGAGGCAAGCGGCTCCAACTTGACCACGTAGCGGACCAGCATGAGGCCCACCATCTGCGTGGCTACCAGGTTGCCTCGCAAGGCCACTTCCTCGGGTGGGCCGGGAATGCCGGCCATGATGCGGCTGATGATCGTCCGGGTCACCACCTCCCGCAGCAACAACGTCTTGGACTTGGAGCCAATGGTGCCCCGGATGAACGCCACCAGGCTGTGCTGGGCCGGGCTCTCCCACAGCCGCAGTACCGCCCGCACAATTGCTTCCGCCCGATGCTCGGGGTCGTGCTGGTCCACGCCCTCCAGGACCTGTGCCGGGTCGGCCGGGAGTGCCACGCTCAGCGCGAAGAGCTCATCCTTTCCCTTGAAGAAATGATGGATCATGGCGGGGTCAACACCGGCCTCCCGTGCCACCTGCCGAAGGCTTGTGCCCTCGAAGCCATGCTCGGCGAAGAGGTGGCGGGCCGAGGCCAGGATGTGTTCCCGGGACTCGCTTGCTCCTTCGCGCCGCCCCCTCCTGCCCGATCCTGGCTTTCGGACCTCCTGCGTGCCGCTCATGCAGTCTGCCGCCGGAGCGTGAGGGACGCCAGTACCAGGACCCCCAGGACGATGGCCAGCATGGTGGTGGCATCCGACCACAGTTGGTCCGTGGCCTCGGTGTTCGCAGCGATCTCCTGCAGGGCATCCACCGAAAATGTGAGGGGCAGGACGTTCGAGATGGATTCGAGGACCTCGTTCATCCGGTCACGGGCAACGAACAATCCGCACAGCAGAATCTGGGGCACCACCACAACCGGCATGAACTGGACGGCCTGGAATTCGGTCCGGGCGAACGCAGAGCAGAGCAGTCCCAGGGCCACACCCAGTACGGCGTTGATCACCGCAATCATGACCACCAGGCCGGGGCTGCCCTTGATATCCAGGTCGAAGATCCAGTAGGCGACGGCCGTGGCAACCAATGACTGCA
The DNA here is from genome assembly GCF_042270935.1 of Pseudarthrobacter sp. NPDC055928. NCBI lineage: Bacteria > Bacillati > Actinomycetota > Actinomycetes > Micrococcales > Micrococcaceae > Pseudarthrobacter > Pseudarthrobacter sp. NPDC055928. The sequence goes on along the minus strand of NZ_JBHJZH010000011.1, from coordinate 64,988 downwards.
GGGCGGCCATGATGGAAAACGCGAGCCCGTAACCGAACAGCAGATCGGCCTTGTGGATGGGCGTGGTCAGGAGCCGCTCCAGCGTCCCGGACGTCCGTTCCCGCAGCATGGTGATGGAGGTGACCAGGAACATGACCACAAACGGGAAAATGGCCAGCATCATCAGGCCCACCCGGTCGAACGTCCTGGGCATCCCCGGCGGGAGCGTCTCATTCTCGAAAAGGAAATACACCGCCGTCAGCAGCAGCGCCGGGACCACCAGGATCAGGGCGACGCTGCGGTGGTCGTGCCGCAATTGGTCCAGGACCCTTCGGGTTGTGGCCAGCATCATCAACAGGTTCATGACCGCACCGTCCTTTTCGGGGTTGTGCTGCTTTCCGGGGAGGGTGTGCCGTCGCGGGTGACGGCGACTTCGGTTGCCGCCGTTCCTTCCGCTTCCCGGATCATATGCAGGAACGCCCTCTCAAGGTCTGTGCTGTGACCGCGCCTGCTGAGTTCGGCCGGCGTCAGCTGGGCCAGGAGCCTGCCTTCGCGCAGCAGCAGCAGGGAACCGCAGTGGCTTGCCTCCTCCATCACATGGCTGGAGACCAGGAGCGTGGTCCCCGCCTCCGCCATGGACCGGAAGCGGTCCCAGAGGTCGGCCCGAAGAACAGGGTCAAGGCCCACTGTGGGCTCGTCGAGGACCAGCAGGCGGGGACGGGCAACCAAGGCGCACGCCAGCGAAACCCGGCTGAGCTGGCCGCCGGAGAGGTCGGCTGTTTTTTGCCGTGACTGCTGTTCAAGCCCGACGGCGGCAATTGCCTCGGCGGCATCGCGTCGCCCTTTCCGGTGCATCGCTCCGAAATAGCGGACATTGGCTTCCACGGTCAGGTCCGGGTAGACGCTGGGGGACTGGGTTACGTAGCCCACCCGGTGCCGTAGTGACGGATGGCCGGCCGGAAGGCCCAGTACCGTCACGGATCCCGAGCTCAGCCGCTGTACTCCGACGATGGCCCTCATCAGGGTGGTCTTTCCGCTCCCTGACGGGCCCAGCAGGCCGGTGATCCTTCCGGCCGGGATGGCAAAATCCAGGCCCTGAAGGACGGGAATCTTTCCCCGGACCACATGCAGGGACCTGGTGGCCACCGCGACGTCATCTCCGGGCCTGGCCAGGGCCGCTGCTGCTGAGTGGGACATGAGTGCCTCCGGGTGATGGTGACTGTACGCTGGCAAAAATCTATAAATTCACCACTTGATGAATTAAAAATAGACCCCCATTGGAGGCTCGTCAACAACTTCGAATGGAACAAACCCTTGTCAAGGTGTCGGCGATCACATAAGTTCGATCTAGCTGCGCTGGAGTGTGGGTGGGCGGTCTCACCAGTCCTCACCAGTACCAAGCGTCAACGCCGTGGAGCCACGCCCGGATGCAATGACCAGCCGTTTACGGCCAGGGGCTTTGCATCGCCGGGCGTGGCTCTATCGCGTCCTGGCCGATGACCTGAGTGGCCCGCAAGGAGTCCTGCCGCAGGGGAAGGGCAGGCTTTGCCGGTAGATTAGTACCCAGACGAATTGCCCGGCCCTGCATCCAGCAGCCATTCCCCAGAAACGGATACCGCCCCGTGGTCACAAGACTGTCCCAGCTTTTCCTGCGCACCCTGCGTGAAGATCCCGTCGACGCCGAGGTGGCCAGCCACCGGCTTCTGGTCCGGGCCGGCTACATCCGGCGCGCGGCGCCCGGCATCTACACCTGGCTGCCGCTCGGGCTCAGTGTGCTGCGCAAGGTCGAAGCCGTCATCCGCGAGGAAATGGCGTCGATCGGGGCCCAGGAAGTTCACTTTCCGGCGCTGCTGCCGCGGGAACCCTACGAGGCCACCAACCGCTGGACCGAATACGGTGAGGGCCTGTTCCGGCTCCAGGACCGCAAGGGCGCGGATTACCTGCTGGCACCCACGCACGAGGAAATGTTCACGCTCCTGGTCAAGGACCTGTACTCCTCGTACAAGGACCTTCCCCTAAGCCTCTACCAGATCCAGAACAAGTACCGCGACGAGGCGCGCCCCCGCGCGGGCCTGCTGCGCGGACGCGAGTTCATCATGAAGGACTCCTACTCCTTCGACGTGGACGACGCCGGCCTGGACGCGAGCTACATGGCCCACCGTGGCGCCTACCTCAGGATCTTCGAGCGCCTGGGCCTGGAGGTTGTTCCGGTTGCGGCCACCGCGGGCGCCATGGGCGGATCCAAGAGCGAGGAATTCCTGCACCCCACCGAGATCGGCGAGGACACGTTTGTGCGCTCCGCCGGCGGTTACGCGGCAAACGTGGAGGCAGTCACCACCGTGGTCCCTGAGGACATTGATTTCACGGATGCCCCGGCCGCGGAAGTCCTGGACACTCCGAACACCCCCACGATCGACACGCTGGTTGCCGCCTCCAACGAGCTTGCTCCCCGCAGCGAGGCCGACGGCGGCCCCTGGACGGCCGCCGACACCCTCAAGAACGTTGTCCTGGCAGTCACCCTGCCCACCGGAGAACGCCAGCTTGTGGTTATCGGCCTGCCCGGTGACCGCGGCGTTGACCTGAAGCGCGTGGAAGCCAACATTGGTTCGTTCCTGCCCATCGCAGGCGAGATCGGACTGGAAGCCGCCAACGACGACGACCTCAAGAAGCAGCCCCTCATCGTCAAGGGCTACCTGGGCCCCGGCCTGACCCTGGACGAACCCCTGCTGGGCAGCGAAAGCTCCACCAACCTCCTGTACCTGGTTGATCCCCGCGTTGTCAGCGGCTCCGCCTGGATCACCGGAGCCAATGAGGCCGGCAAGCACGTGTACGGCCTCGTCGCAGGACGCGACTTCGGCTGGGACGGCGTGATCGAATGCACCGACGTCCGCGAAGGCGATCCTGCCCCGGACGGCTCCGGCCCGCTGGAGATTGCCCGCGGCATCGAGATGGGCCATATTTTCCAGCTTGGCCGCAAGTATGCCGAAGCCCTTGAACTGAAGGTCCTGGACCAGAACGGCAAGCAGGTAGTGGTCACCATGGGTTCCTACGGCGTGGGCGTCACCCGCGCCGTCGCCGCCCTTGCTGAGTCCAACCATGACGACAAGGGCCTGACCTGGCCCCGCGCCGTCGCTCCCGCGGATGTCCACGTGGTGGCTGTAGGCAAGGGCGAAGAGATCTTCGCCGCAGCCGAAAAACTGGCCCTGGATCTTGAGGCCGCAGGCCTGGACGTCATCTATGACGACCGGCCCAAGGTGTCCCCGGGCGTCAAGTTCGGCGATGCCGAACTTGTAGGCGTCCCCACGATCCTGGCTGTTGGCCGCGGCCTGGTGGACGGCGTTGTGGAGATCAAGGACCGCCGCAGCGGCGAAGCGGAGAACGTTGCAGTGGACAAGGCGGTTGACTACGTGGTCACTGCCGTCCGCAACAGCTGACCCGCAGCGTTGATCTCTGGTTTCGAATCGATCCAGCTCACCACCCTCATTTTGATTGTGGTGGCTGGATTCGCTGCCGGCTGGGTGGATGCAGTGGTGGGCGGCGGGGGACTGATCCAGCTTCCGGCGCTGCTCCTGGTGCCTGGCATTACCCCCGTCCAGGCGCTGGCCACCAACAAGATGGGCTCGATTTTCGGGACCACAACCAGCGCTGTCACCTACTACGGGCGGGTCAAACCGGACCTGAAGACCGCACTGCCCATGGCGGTGATCGCCCTCGGCGGCAGTTTCGGCGGGGCGGTCCTGGCGGCCACCCTGCCGGCAAGCGTGTTCAAGCCCATCATCGTGGTAGCACTTGTCGCCGTCGCGCTTTTTACTGCCCTCAAGCCCAACGTCGGGGACATCACGGTGCTGCGCCACGACGGACACACGCACTACGTAGTGGCGTGCCTGATTGGGGCGGTGATCGGCTTCTACGACGGCCTCATCGGGCCGGGCACCGGCTCGTTCCTGGTCATCGCCCTGGTCTCAGCCATGGGGTACGCCTTCCTGGAAGCCAGTGCCAAGGCGAAGATCGTCAATATGGCCACCAATGCCGGTGCGCTGCTGTTCTTCCTGCCCCACGGCTCCCTGCTGTGGGGCGTCGGGTTGCTGTTGGGCGCGGCCAACATGGCGGGTGGATACCTCGGCGCCCGCACCGCGGTCAGCCAGGGGAGCCGCTTCGTCCGGATCGTGTTCCTGGTGGTGGTAGGTGCCTTGATCATCAAACTCGGCTACGACGTCTGGCAGGAGAACTTCGCGGAGGCGTAGCATGCTCCTATGTCAGCAGGCGCTGGGCAATATTCCGAGGCACTTGAGGCCGCCGCACGCCACGCCCAGGAGTGGCTGGCGAGCCTGCCGGACCGGCACGTTGGTCCGGGCGTGGCAGCCCACGATCTCGTGGACGTCTTCGCCGGACCGTTGCCACAACAGGGCATGCCCGCAGCAGAAGTGGTGGACTACCTCGCGCTCAAGGCGGAGCCGGGCCTGATGGCCATGCCGTCCGGCCGGTTTTTTGGTTGGGTGATCGGCGGGACGCTGCCTGCTGCACTGGCTGCCGACTGGCTTGTCAGCGCCTGGGACCAGAACTCCGGCCTGCGTTACGCCACCCCGGCGATAGCGGCCATTGAAGAAGCCGCCGGCCACTGGCTGCTGCAGCTGTTGCACCTGCCCGGGGACGCCGACGTCGGCTTTGCCACCGGTGCCACCATGGCAAACTTCACCGGGTTGGCCGCCGCGAGGTGGCGCCTTATGGCGGACGCCGGCTGGGACCTGGACGCCCACGGCCTGGCGGGCGGACCCCGGATCAGGTGCTTCGTGGGACAGGAGCGTCACGAGACTATTGACCTGGGCCTGCGCTACCTTGGGCTGGGCCGCCCCGCTGAGGTCCCCGCAGACGCCCAAGGCAGGCTGATCCCCGGGGAGTTGGACCGCATGCTGGCCGAAGGTTCCGGACCCGCCTTGGTGTGCCTCCAGGCCGGAAACCTCCACTCGGGCTCTTTCGATCCGTTTGAGGACGCCATCCGCGTTGCCCGGCAGCATGGTGCCTGGGTGCATGTCGATGGTGCCTTCGGGCTGTGGGCCGCGGCGGTACCGGAACTTGGTCACCTCACCAACGGTATGGAACTCGCCGATTCCTGGGGGACGGACGCACACAAGACCCTGAACGTACCGTATGACTGTGGCATCGCCGTCGTACGGGATTCCAACGCGCTGCGCAGCGCGATGGGGCTGCAGCACACGAGCTACCTGATCCACGACGCCGAAGGTCCGGGTGACCCGTTCGAAAAGGCCCCGGAGCTGTCGCGCCGGGGCCGCGGAGTACCGGTCTGGGCGGCCCTCCGCTCTCTGGGCAGCGACGGCGTGGCCGCGCAGGTCAGGGGCCTGGTGGAGGCGGCTTCCGGGATTGCAGCGGCATTGGCCTCCGTGGACGGCATCGAGGTGCTCAACGATGTTGAGTACACCCAGGTCTCGCTCGCCTTCGGCGATGACGCCACCACGAGGGCGGTGACGGCCCGGGTGATCGAGGACGGCAAGGTCTGGATGTCCGGATCGCGGTGGCAGGGCAGGGACGTCCTGCGTGTGTCAGTGAGCAATTGGAGCACGGACGCGGACGACGTCGGCACCGCGGTTGATGCGGTCACTTCGGCCTTTGCGGCGGTCCGGGCGGCCAAGGCCTGACATCGCCCTACCCCCAAGAGCCACGGTTTTTGTCAAGATCGGGGGACGTGGCCACCGTTTATCCCGCTGCCTCTGGACAAAAACTTCCAGCCTGTCCCGGTTCCGGCAGGGAATGCGCGGGCGGCAACACGTCCAGGGTCCGGCCGGCCAGGGTGCTGGCCACCCACAGCGAGCGTGCCAAGTCCCCTTCGTGGTGCGGGCGGCCGGCGTAGGAGAGGGCGTTCTCCACTTCGCGGGCAACACCCCACTGGCGTGCCACTTCACTGTCCAGGCCAGCTGCCTCGCTGAAGTCACAGCAGCGTTCCCGCAGCCCCGCCTGCGGGTCGCTGCGGGGGAGGTCCTGGATCCGGTTCCAGAGCAACGGTGCCACCGCGAATTCCGGTTCGCCGATCATGGGCTGCGGGTCGATGGCCGCGAAGCCTGGTCTGTCCTGCCATGTGGGACGGGCCAGGATGTTCAGGAAGTGGAAGTCGGTGTGCACCAGCACGTCGTGTCCGGAGCGGCGCCCCACGGCACCGCGGGTCTGGCAGACTTCCAGGGCGGCTTCCAGCAGCCACCGGGGGAACGGCCGGCCCTGCTGCTCCCAGTCCGCGGGCAGGTCGTCGCTCCACTGCTCGGCCCGCCCGGCGATGTGGTCGAACTCCAGCCATTGTGGCCGGTGGTCAGGCTCCAGGCTCAGCTGGCGGAGCAGGCCGCCCCACACGGTTACGGCGTCATCCATTGGGACATCCTGCAGCGAGGTGTCCGCGTCCAGCCGTTCCAGCAGCATGGAGCACGTTCCGGCGTCGGAGTCCAGCAACCGTACTGCGCCGTGCCCCGCCCACAGCTCCAGGGCGTGCCGTTCGACGCGGGCTTCATCATGCGGAAAGGCAACCTTGAGGGCGGCCGGTGTTCCGTCGTTGCGGCGAACCGGGACGACAATTCCGCCGTGTCCGTTCCATGGCACGCCACCGGGAGCCAGGTCGATGCCAAGGTCCCAATGCTCCATCCGGCCGCTCAACAGGGCAGGCAGTGCGGCCAGCCAGGCCCGTCCTGCGCTGTTTCTGCTGTATCTTCTGGCGAGGTCTACGGGGATCGGCACCTGAATCTGCTGGCTCATCGATTCCAGCGTAGTTGACCCAGGCTTCCAGGGGCGGGGATGCCGACGCGTCCTCATCCGGCACATTGCGCCGGGATGACAGCGTTAGACCATTCCGCTGGCCCCGAGCAGGTTGCCAATGGTGAAAGTTGCCGCCAGGGCCAGCGCTCCGCCCACCACCACCCGGACTGCCGCGCGTGTTTTGGAACCGCCCCCGATCCAGGCTCCCAGCGCGCCGGTCAGGGCAAGTGCCACCAGCACGGTGCCAAAGGTCAGCGGAACCCGGGTCCCCGGCGGCGGCAGGAGGATGGCCAGCATCGGCAGGACCGCGCCGAGGGTGAAGGCCACAGCCGAAGCGAAGGCGGCGTGCCAAGGACTGACGATGTCCTCTTCGTCGATGTTGAGTTCAGCCGAGAGATGCGCTGCAAGGGCATTGTGTTCGGTCAGTTCCACCGCTACCCGGTGGGCGGTTTCGGGGGTGAGGCCCTTGTCCTGGTAAATGGCGGCCAGTTCCGCGAGTTCCTCTTCCGGCTCTTCGGCGAGCTCGCGCCGCTCCTTTTCGATCAGTGCTTTCTGGCTGTCGCTTTGGCTGCTGACGGAGACATACTCACCCAACGCCATGGACACGGCGCCGCCCACCAAGCCGGCAGCGCCCGCTGCCAGGATAGGTCCAGTGTTCGCGGTTGCACCTGCCACGCCCACCACGATGGCGGCTACGGAGACGATGCCGTCGTTGGCGCCCAGCACTCCGGCGCGCAGCCAGTTCAGGCGCTGGGCCACGTCGTTGTCGTGAGGCTCGGTTTCGAGGTGGCGCTGCAGGTCCTTCTTGTCCGCCGGAACGCCGGCTGGCTCCTGGGAATCCATAAAATCAGCAAACCACCACTTGGGCCTGCTTGCCAGCATCAGGAACTACGTGGCTGGCTCAGATGTGGTGGGGACGGCGTTCCCGGGCATGTCCGGCAAGGGGGGAAGCTGTGCCTCGTCCAGTTCAAGGCCGGGAATGGCTCCCGGGTCCCCGCCCCAAACGATGGTCCGCTTCGCGGCGGACACGAGGGCCGACACCGCCCAGCCACGGGTTGGAGCCGTGCTGAACGCCACAACGTCCCCATAGGCCGGCAGGGTGCCGGACTCAAGGTGTGACAACCCTGCGGCGGGCGCACTCAGGAATGCACTGTCGAGTACGTATCCGGGCGGCGTTGGCGGCACCGCTTCGCAGTGCATGGTGGCGTAGGCCTCAGCCTGCTCGGCGAGGTCCAGGTGTTCCGCCAACAGGGCGGACGCCTGGGCCGCGGCTGCCGGGTCGAGGCGCGTCAGCGCAGCCTGGTAGCCATAGATAGTCTCACGTTCGGAGTCCAGCGCGGCAGTGAGTGCCGCGTCCTCCCCAACACCACCACGATCGTCGTCCCCTTCGCCTGACGGTCCGGAAGTGGGGCACTCGGCCGGGGTGCGGGTGGCCTGGCCGGCGGGAGCGTCGGGCTCCTGCCAGCCAGGCAGTTCCTCAGCCGGAATGCCGGCGGAAGCGGCTACGTCCCGGGCCACGAGTAACTGCGCGGCACCGGCGCCGGCGAGGACGCGGGCCATGCCGCCGTCGGCTTCCAGCGCATCGATGAGGCGCCTCGCCCCGCTGGCGGACAGGGCAGCCGCGAGCTCGGCCGCGGTAGATGGAACGGCCGACGTCGGACCCCCGGGAGAGGCGGCCTGGCCGGCGGAAGAGTCAGGGGAGGCGGCCTGCCCCGCATCTGACCGGGTGGGGGAGGTGGGGGTGTCACCGGGCAGCAGCAGGGCCCGGGCCTGGATGGTCAGCAAAGTCACAACGCGGTCCAGCACTGCGGTGTCGTCGGGCGCACCCGATCCCGCGCCGGCTTCAGTCAGGTCCCTCCCGGCAGCCCGCAGAGCCAGGGCGTCGGCCAGTGCAGCAGCCCGGGCACGCTCGGAAAAAGGCGTTTCCGCAGGTGCAGGGGGCTGATGGGGGATGAGGACCATGCCCAGGCTCATCACGAGCAGGGCTGTGAGCGAAAAAACGGCATACCGGAAATACCGCGTTCGGGCGCTGATTTCGGTGCTGTCGGCTTTCACAACAGACCATGTTGTCACGCCGGAAGGCAAACCCGGTGCACCACTGTGCCCGGAAAATCGCTAGGCTAGTAGTCACAACATCATCTATCGGGAGGCGGCCGGCATCGTGAGTAATGCAGAAGCCACGACTTCATCAGACCGTACCGGAACGGGTAGGGCTGACGTTGCGCCTGCCTACAATCCGGAAGCTGCCCGGCTTCGGGCCTTACTTGAACCCTCGGTCCAGGCCAACCGCCTGTACCTTGAGGACGTCTCCATCATCCCCGGCTCGCACCGGGTGGTCCACGTGGTGGTGGACCTGCCGCAGGAGGAGACCGGCGGCGTCAATTTGGACGTCATCGCCGATATCTCCAAAGTCCTGTCCGACGTCCTGGACAACGACCCCGGCGACGACGGCCGACCCTATGACCTCGAAGTTTCCTCTCCCGGCGTGGGCCGGCCCCTGACGGAAGAGCGTCACTGGCGCCGGGCCCGCGGGCGCCTGGTCAAGGTCAACGTCATCCAAGGCGACAACATCACCGGCAGGGTCAAAGCCGTGGACGAATCCGGCGTGACCCTCGTCCCGGAGATCGCCGTCAAAAAGGGTATGAAGCCCAAGCAGGGCGAACCCGTAAAACTTCCTTTCGACAGGATCCGCAACGGAAAAGTCGAGATCGAATTCAGCCACCTCGACGAGGCCGGTCTGGAACCTGAGCACAATGGACCTTCTGAGGAGGCCTGATGGATATTGACATGAGCGCACTGAGACTTCTGGAGCGTGAGCGTGAAATCCCGCTGGACCTCCTGATCCCCACCATTGAGCAGGCGCTCCTGGTGGCCTACCACAAGTCGCCCGGCGCCTTCGAGAAGGCCCGCGCCGAACTGGACCGCAAGAGCGGACACGTGACCATCTGGGCTGTGGAGATCGACGACGACGGTGCCCCCATCGGCGAGTTCGAGGACACCCCGGCCGGGTTCGGCCGCATTGCGGCAAGCACGGCACGGCAGATCATCCTGCAGCGCCTCCGGGACGTCGAGGACGACGCCGTCCTGGGCGAGTTCAAGGGCCGCGAGGGTGAACTCGTTGCCGGGCTGATCCAGCAGGGCAACAATCCGCACATGATCCAGGTCAACCTGGGCACCGTGGAAGCGCTGCTCCCGCCGCCCGAGCAGGTGCCGGGGGAGAAGTACACCCACGGCAACCGGCTCCGCGCCCTGGTTATCGACGTCCACCGCGGTACTAAGGGCCCGTCCGTCACACTGTCCCGGTCGCACCCGGGCCTTGTCCGGAAGCTCTTCGAACTGGAGGTGCCGGAAATCGCGGACAGGTCCGTGGAGATCGTTGCACTGGCCCGCGAAGCTGGCCACCGCACCAAGATCGCCGTCAAGGCGAACACCCCTGGCATCAACGCCAAAGGTGCGTGCATCGGTGAAATGGGCTCACGCGTGCGGGCGGTCATGACTGAACTGAACGACGAGAAGATCGATATCGTCGATTTCAGCGAGGACCCAGCGACCTTCATTGCCAGCGCCTTGTCCCCGTCGCGTGTGAATTCCGTCACGATCATCGACGAAGCCACCCGTTCGGCCCGGGTTGTCGTCCCGGACTATCAGCTGTCGCTGGCCATTGGCAAAGAGGGCCAAAACGCCCGCCTGGCAGCGAAGCTGACCGGCTGGCGGATCGACATCGTCTCTGACGCCGCGTCGCCGCGCGAAAACTGAACCTCACCAGGTCCGGCAGCCGACGGCGGATACCCTCCGTCGGCACGCCGGTTTCCGGCAGAATGGCCCCGAGGGGCTAGAATAGACAATGACCGCGCCTAACGGCCGGTATTCGTGCGCCCTTGCGTGCCCTCCCTGCAGTTTGCTGTGGCGGGCTGGCATGGGCTGGCAGCTAGTACGTCAGGAAGATGCTCACCGTGGCAGAAGTGCTTCACAGCGAGAATCAACCGCAGCGTACCTGCATCGGATGCCGGAAGAAGGGTCCGCGGTCGGAGCTCCTCCGGCTCGTGGCTGATGCCAGCGGTTCGTCCGCTGTCATAGTCGATGAACGACGCCGGATGGCTGGCCGGGGTGCATGGCTGCACCCCAGCGAATCGTGCCTGGCCCTGGCGGTCAAGCGGCGAGCATTCGGACGTGCCCTTAACGGCGCGACCGGGACCGCCGACGTCGAACGCCGGATCAAGGCAGGCGCGGGCGCTGAAGGCCCGCTGCGGTTACCTCCGGTAGCTGCAGCAACAACCGTCCAACCTGAAAGCGGGTCAGAAAACTGATGGAAACCCGATGAGTTCCCAGCGATGAGTGCGCAACGATGACAACTTTGTTGCGCTCTGCAATGGGCCCTGCAGCCGCAGCCGCGGTGAGGGCCCGCAGTAAGAAGTAGACGGTTCGTGCCTGGCTCGGTGCGGACCGAGACAGGAGAAATGTGGCCAAGGTCCGCGTACACGAGCTCGCTAAAGAGCTCGGTATTACTTCCAAAGATGCAGTGACAAAACTGCAGGAACTGGGCGAATTCGTTCGCTCCGCCTCTTCCACCATTGAGGCCCCGGTGGTGCGGAAACTCCGCAACGCCTATCCCGACGCCGCGGCTAAGGCCGCAGCTCCGGCAGCCGCGCCCAAGGCGCCTGCCCCGTCGGCAGAATCACGTCCGGCAGCACCTGCTCCTGGTCCAGCAGCCCCCAAAGCTCCGGCGCCTGCCGCTGCAGCGCCCGCAGCCCCGGCTGCGCCCGTTGCCGCTTCTGCAGCTCCGGCTGCACCAGCCCCGGCTGCTTCGGCTCCGGCAGCAAGCGCTCCGTCCACCGGAGCCAAGCCGGGCGCCCGTCCCGCCCCCAAGGCAGAGACTCCGGCAGCACCCACCCGCTCAGGCGGAGCTGCACAGGGCGGCTCTGCGCCGCGTCCCGGCGGCCCCCGTCCGGGCAACAACCCGTTCGCTACGTCCCAGGGCATGCCCCGCGGCCGCGGCGATGGTGAGCGCGCTCCGCGTCCGGGTAACAACCCGTTCGCTACCTCCCAGGGCATGCCCCGCGCCGGTGGCCGTACCGACGGCGAACGCCCCGGTGGTCCCCGTCCGGCAGCCGGTGCCGGTGGCCCCCGTCCCGGTGGTCCGCGTCCGGCAGCCGGTGCGGGCGGTCCCCGTCCCGCAGCAGGTGCCGGTGGTCCGCGACCCGGGGCACCGCGTCCCGGTGGTGCCGGTGGAAACCGTCCTACTCCGGGCATGATGCCTAACCGCACTGAGCGTCCCGCACCGGCTGGTGCAGGCCGTCCGGGTGCCGGTGGCCGTGGTCCGGGACGTCCGGGTGGCGCACCAGGTACCGGTGCTCCCGGTGCCGGTGGCGGCGCTCCGGCCGGAGGCGGCTTTGGCAAGGGTGGCCGCGGACGCGGTGGCACCCAGGGTGCTTTCGGTAAGGGCGGCGCAGGCCGTGGCAAGCAGCGCAAGTCGAAGCGTGCCAAGCGCCAGGAACTTGAGCAGATGAGTGCCCCGTCGCTGGGTGGCGTGAGCGTACCCCGCGGCGATGGCAACACCGTAGTACGGCTCCGCCGCGGTTCGTCCATCACGGACTTTGCCGACAAGATCGAGGCAAACCCCGCAGCGCTGGTCACCGTTCTCTTCCACCTGGGTGAAATGGCCACGGCCACCCAGTCACTGGATGAGGAAACCTTCGCACTGCTCGGCGAGGAGCTTGGCTACAAGCTCCAGGTTGTGTCGCCGGAGGATGAGGAGCGCGAGCTGCTCTCCACCTTCGACATCGACTTCGAAGCAGAGCTGGAAGCCGAAGGCGACGAAGACCTCGAGGCACGTCCTCCGGTTGTCACCGTCATGGGCCACGTTGACCACGGTAAGACCCGCCTGCTCGACGCCATCCGCAAGTCGGACGTCATGGCCGGCGAGCACGGTGGCATTACGCAGCACATCGGTGCTTACCAGGTCACGCACAACCACGAAGGCACCGATCGCAAGATCACCTTCATTGATACTCCGGGCCACGAGGCGTTCACCGCCATGCGTGCCCGTGGTGCCAAGGTCACTGACATCGCCATCCTGGTGGTCGCAGCGGACGACGGCGTAATGCCGCAGACCGTTGAAGCGCTCAACCACGCACAGGCAGCGAATGTGCCGATCGTGGTGGCCGTGAACAAGATCGACAAGGAAGGCGCCAACCCGGACAAGGTCCGCGGCCAGCTGACCGAGTACGGCCTGGTTCCCGAAGAATACGGTGGCGATACCATGTTCGTGGAGGTCTCTGCCCGCCAGAACCTCAACATCGACGAGCTGCTCGAGGCCGTCCTGCTCACCGCAGACGCCGCCCTGGACATGCGCGCCAACCCGAACAAGGACGCACGCGGTATCGCGATCGAAGCCAACCTGGACAAGGGCCGCGGTTCCGTGGCCACCGTCCTGGTGCAGTCCGGTTCACTGCGCGTCGGCGACACCATCGTTGCAGGCACGGCCCACGGCCGCGTCCGCGCCATGTTCGACGACGACGGCAGCGCCTTGACCGAGGCCGGCCCGTCCCGCCCCGTGCAGGTCCTGGGTCTGTCCAACGTGCCGCGCGCCGGTGACACCTTCTTTGTGACCGCTGACGAGCGCACCGCCCGCCAGATCGCCGAGAAGCGTGAAGCAGCCGACCGCAACGCCGCCCTGGCGAAGCGCCGCAAGCGCATCAGCCTGGAAGACTTCGACCAGGCCGTGGCCGACGGCAAGATCGACACCCTCAACCTCATCCTCAAGGGTGACGTGTCCGGTGCCGTGGAAGCCCTCGAAGACGCGCTGCTCAAGATCGACGTCGGCGAAGGCGTGCAGCTGCGCGTCATCCACCGCGGCGTTGGTGCCATCACGCAGAACGACGTCAACCTGGCGACGGTCGACAGCGCCGTCATCATCGGCTTCAACGTCAAGCCTGCCGAGCGTGTTGCCGAACTGGCAGACCGCGAAGGCGTGGACATGCGCTTCTACTCCGTCATCTACTCGGCAATCGATGACATCGAGATGGCCCTCAAGGGCATGCTCAAGCCCGAGTACGAAGAGGTCCAGCTGGGCACCGCCGAGGTCCGCGAAGTGTTCCGTTCCTCCAAGTTCGGCAACATCGCAGGTTCCATCGTTCGCTCGGGCATCATCCGACGCAACACCAAGGCGCGCATCAGCCGCGACGGCAAGATCATCGGTGACAACCTCACCGTTGAGACGCTCAAGCGCTTCAAGGACGACGCCACCGAGGTCCGTACGGACTTCGAGTGTGGTATCGGTCTTGGCTCGTTCAACGACATCACCGAAGGCGACATCATTGAGACCTTCGAGATGCGCGAGAAGCCGCGCGTCTAAGTCGGTTTAGTTCCACAGGGTCGGGGTCGTTGGGTTTTCCCGGCGGCCCCGCCCCTTCGCCGGACGGCTGGCGATCTGCGATCGCAAGCCGCCCGGCTCCGACAGGCCCGATGCCACTCCCAGGCCGCCGGAAAAACCCAAACGCGGGTCCGTCGTAGGCTCGCCTAAGGCGCGTGGCATCCAAACTAAACGTGCGACGCAGCCGCCAAGCCGCCGTCGTACATCCAAATTTTTAGGAGTTGTTCATGGCTGATCCCGCACGGGCTGCCAAGTTGGCGCAGCGGATTAAGGTTGTTGTTGCCGAGGCCCTGGGCCGGAAGGTTAAGGATCCTCGGCTTGAAGGCATCACTATTACCGATGCCCGGGTGACCAACGACCTGCAGCACGCCACCCTCTACTACACCGTGTTTGGTGACCAGGCTGTCCAGGCTGATGCTGCCAAGGGTCTTGAGAAGGCCAAAGGCGTGCTTCGCCAGGAAGTGGGCCGGAACGTAACGGTCCGGCTGACTCCCAGCCTTGAATTCGTGGCCGACCAGATTCCCGTGGTTGCCTCCAACCTCGAGGAACTCCTCCGGGCCGCGAAGAAGCGCGACGCCGAGGTTGCCGCCCTCGCCGAGAAGGCCAAGCACGCCGGCGACGCCGATCCCTACAAGCGTGATGTGCCTGCCGATGTGGAGATCGACGAGGACGATTTCGACGAAGAGGACCTTGACGTCACCGACGACGAAGAACTCGACGAAGACGGCAACAAGTAGGCCTCTGACGCACCACAGCGTGGCTTACAGGAAGGCCCGGACTGCAACTGCAGTCCGGGCCTTCCTGCGTCTGCCGGGCTAGGATCTAGCTATGACCCTGGCGAGCGAGAACCATGAAGCTTCCCGATACCTGGAACAGGCCGTTGAACTGGCCGTGAAGAACGTTGCCGACGGCGGTGGTCCCTTCGGTGCGCTGGTGGTGACAGTGGACGGACGCGTCCATCAAGGCATCAACCGCGTCACCCGGGACAACGACCCCACGGCACACGCGGAAGTCGTAGCGATCCGGACGGCCGCGGCGGCCACAGCGAAGTTTGACCTGCGCGGGGCTGTTCTCTACACCAGTTGTGAGCCATGCCCGTTGTGCCTGGCGGCCGCCCTCTGGGCCCGCATCGACCGTGTCTACTTCGCCGCCGACCGGCACGGAGCCGCCGCAGCAGGCTTCGACGACGCCGTGTTCTATGACTATTTCAGCGGCACCCGGCCGGAACTGTTGCCGGTCGCCCAGGCTGATGTGTCGGCGTCGGACGCCCCGTTTGAAGCGTGGCGGCGCAATAGGCACCGCACACACTACTGACCCGGAAGGCAGAATGCGCAGTGGAGCCCAGCGCAGCGGAACCAACGCTCATCAAGTGCCCCAACTGCGGGAAGACCAACAGGGTTCCCGCCGACGCTGGCGGCCGTCCACGCTGCGGCAGTTGCCGGTTGGACCTGCCTTGGATCGTTACCGCTGGCGATCACAACTTCGCCTTGATTGCAGAACGGTCCCCGGTTCCCGCACTCATCGATTTCTGGGCTGCCTGGTGCGGTCCTTGCCGGATGGTGAGCCCGGTGCTGGACAAACTTGCCGTGGAACGGGCCGGCCGGATCAAGCTCGTTAAGGTGGACGTTGACCGTTCCCCGCAGCTTTCCCGGCGGTTCGACGTGCAGGCCATCCCCACGCTGATGGTTATCGTCGACGGAAGAGTGGTAGCCCGGCAGGCGGGGGCGGCTCCTGCGGCGGCGCTTCGCTCCTGGCTGGATGGGGCGTTGGCCGACAGCCGCAGTTAGGGTTCTTGACTCAAGTGCGCTCGGGCAACCGGCCAACGCCCTCCACCAACTCGTCCAGACTGCCGCACAGTGCAATCCGCACCCAACCCTCGCCGATCGAGCCGAAAGCCGTTCCCGGCGCCAGCGCCACCCCCGAGCCGGCGAGGAACCGGCGGACCCAACCTCGGACGTCGCCCTCGGTCACGTGGGAAACGTCGGCCCAGAGATAGAAGGCCCCTTGCGCGCTCAAGTACGGAATCCCCTTGGCGTCGAGGACGGCCGAAGCCGCATCCCGGTTGGCCCGGTAGTGGGCGTGGGTGTCCCGGACGTAGTCCTGTGGTCCGGTGAGGGCCGCGAGCGCCGCATACTGCGAGGGCGACGCAACGCAGGAGACAATCGCCTCCATCACGTTGTTCATCTTCTGCTCCAGCCCGGGCGGGCAGACCAGGGCACCGATCCGGAGGCCGGTCAGGCCGTACGTCTTGGACAGCGTCAGGGACGTGAAGACGCGCGCCTCACCGGGCTCGTCGCTGTCGAACCGCGCCGGGCTGACGTGGGGAACATCGTAGGTGAAAGCCTCGTAGCATTCATCGGAAATGATCCAGAGGTCGTGCCGGCGGGCGAGTTCCACGAGTTGCCGCGTTAGTTCCTCGCCGAGGACTGCGCCCAAGGGATTGGAGGGCGAGTTCAGCACGAGCACGCGCGTCCGGTCCGTGATGAGGGCCTCGATGTCCTGGATCCGGGGCTGGAAGTCCTCCTCGGGATACAGCGGATACCCCACCGGGATGGCGCTGAGGAGCCGGCTGGTCATGGCGAACGTTGGGTAGCCCGGGTTGGGGATCAGGATCTCATCGCCAGGGGAGAGCAGCAGGCTCATGGCAAGGTGCAGGCCCTGCTGCGCGCCGGCCACTACGTACACCCGCTCGGCGCCGATGCCATGGCTGACGCCGGCGCTAAACCTGGCAGCAAACGCTTCGCGGAGTGCCGGGATGCCGGCGTTGGGTGTGTAGTTGGTTTCGTCCCTGTCCAGGCATGCCATTCCGGCTTCGAGGACGTGGCGGGGGAGTGCGAAGCCCGGCTCGCCGATACTCAACACGATCGCCCCGGGACTGCGCCAGGCGGCCTCTGTGATTTCGCGGATCTGGTTGACGGGTACGTCACGCGCGTGCGCGGCAAGCTCAGGCATGATTGCCATCCTAGCCGTGGCCAGGATCCGGGCAGGCCCGGATCTGGCCTGAGGGGTGTGGGCCGGGGCCGCCGTCGGCGCCGATATACTGGGAGGCGTGCTTTCTGGACTGGTGATAGTGGACAAACCGCAAGGATGGACCAGCCATGATGTGGTTGGTCGGATGCGGCGCATCGCCGGAACCCGGAAAGTAGGGCATGCAGGGACGCTGGATCCCATGGCCACGGGCGTTCTGGTGGTGGGCATTAACAAGGCCACGCGACTGCTCACCTACATCGTGGGCACCTCCAAGACGTACACCGCCACCATCCGGCTGGGCCAGTCAACCGTCACTGACGATGCCGAGGGCGACGTCGTTTCCTCCACCAGCGCTGCCGCGGTTACGGATGAGGCCATTCACGACGGCGTGGCGGCCCTTACGGGGCTGATCCAGCAGGTGCCCAGCAGCGTCAGTGCGATCAAGGTCAACGGCGAACGGGCGTACGCCCGGGTTCGCTCCGGCGAAGAGGTCAAGCTCGCTGCCCGGCCGGTCACGATTCACCGCTTCGAAGTGCACAACATCCACCGGGAACACGGCGCCGGGCCGGAGGGCTCCGCGGTAGTGGACATCGACGTCACCGTGGAGTGCTCTTCCGGCACCTACATCCGCGCCCTGGCAAGGGACTTGGGAAACGCGCTGGGTGTCGGCGGGCACTTGACGGCGCTCCGCCGTACCCACGTTGGCCCCTACTCGCTGGAGCAGGCACGGACGTTGGAACAGTTGGCCGAGGAACTCCAGGTCCTGGAGATGTCCGAGGCCGCCAGGGCTCTGATGCCCAACAGGGAGCTCACCGCCGAGGAAACCACGGAGATCTCCTTCGGCCGCAGGATCGCAGCTGGCGCCGAGGCAGGCAGTCCCAAGGCCGCCACCGCTGATCATCCAGCCGCAGCGTTTGCCCCTGATGGCAGCCTTGTGGCGCTCCTGGCGGATTCGGGCAACTTTGCCAAACCTGTGCTGGTTTTCGCGCCCGGCAATGGCGCCCGGGAGTCCTAGGCATGGACGCATATTTCTATATCATCCTGGCTGTCGGCCTCCTCTCCAGCGGCATCTGCCTGGTGGCCGGAATCCTCAAGAAGGCCCCCAACGACCTCACCATCCTGTCCGTTGCCGGCGTCGAACTGGCCCTCGTGGTCTACCTCGTGGGCTCCATTGTCAGGGTGGTGGCCGGCGAACCAATCGCAGGCGAAGCCTGGGAGTTCTGGGGCTACCTGGTTACAGCCATGCTCCTGCCACCCGCCGCCGTCTACTGGTCCATCCTCGAACGGACCCGCTGGAGCAACTTTGTCCTGGCCGCCGTCGGGGTGACCGCCCTGGTGATGGCCGCCCGAATGAACCAGATCTGGTACTGAAGTGGAAGAAGCCCGCAACGTGAAATCACCTCGCTCCGAAGCGACGCCGGACAAGGCAAACCCATCTGCCAAGGACACGCGGAACACCGGCCCCGGCAGGCTCCTGATCGCCGTCTATGCTGTGTTCGCCATCTCCGCCACCGCCCGGGCCGGCTACCAGATCCTGACGAAATTCTCCGAGGCGCCGCTGGCCTACCTGCTCTCAGCATTTGCCGCCCTCGTGTACGTGGTGGCTACCGTCTCCCTGGCCAAGCCCGGAAGTACCTGGTTCAAGGTCTCGCTGGCTGCGGTGCTGGTGGAATTGGTGGGCGTGGTGGTAGTGGGAGCACTGAGCGTGTTTGACCCGGTGCAGTTCCCGCACGAAACCGTCTGGTCTTTGTTTGGCCGGGGGTATGCCTTTATTCCGCTGGTGCTGCCGATCCTTGGCCTGGCCTGGCTGTACAGGCGGCGCCCGGGCAAACGCCAAGCAGCGGCTTGATCGTTTTCCGCTCCCGGCCCGGCCGGCCGCCCACGTCCGCGGCGCCGTCCTGGTGCGCCCGTGATACCGGGTAATCTTAGAGAGTTCCGGCGCCGGTCAGGCGCCGCGTACATGTCAGTTGCAGGCAGTAAAAGGCGAGGGTGATGGTCTACATCTGGAACGATCCGTCCGAGGTCCCGGCGGACTTCGGTCCATCCGTTGTCACTTTCGGCAACTTCGACGGCGTCCATCGCGGCCACCAGCAGGTGCTGTCCCAGCTGATCCGGTCCGCCCGCCGCAACGGCACCAAAGCCGTGGCTGTGACCTTCGATCCCCACCCCGCAGTGATCCACCGTCCGGAGTCGGCGCCCGAGATGATCATGGGCCTGCACGACAAACTCGAAGCCCTGGGGGAACTGGGCCTGGACGCCATCCTGGTGATGAAATACTCCCTGAACCTGGCGGCCCTTACGGCCGAGGAGTTCGTCGGCCAGGTACTCGTTGACAGCCTCCACGCCAGCCACGTGGTGATCGGCCACGACGCCCGTTTTGGCCGCGGCAACTCCGGCGACCTGGACACCATGAAGCAGCTTGGCGAGAAGTTCGGTTTCGACGTCCAGGTCATCAGCGAGTTCGGCTCGGAGGGCTACCCCCTGCATGACGACGACGGCAAGGACCGCCGCTGCTCCTCCACCTGGGTGCGTGAGGCACTGCGGGAGGGCGACGTCGCCACGGCCGCTGCCGTGCTCGGCCGCCCGCACCGGATGCGCGGCGAGGTGGTCCACGGTGCTGCCCGGGGACGGGCGCTTGGGTTCCCCACGGCCAACCTCGCCCATGAAGCAACCGGACTCATCCCTGCTGACGGAATCTACGCCGGGTGGCTCGTTGACCAGGCCGGCACCCGCTGGCCTGCGGCCATTTCAGTTGGTTCCAACCCCACATTTGACGGCGTCAGCCGCCAGGTCGAAGCCCATGTGATCGACCGTCCGGACGAGTCCGTGGAGGACTTCGATCTGTACGGCCAGACAGTAGTGGTGGAATTCGTGGCCAGGCTCCGGGGGATGGTGGCCTATCGTGGGCCTGAGGCACTGGTGGACCAGATGCGCCTGGACGTGGTCCAGGCCCATGATCTCCTGGTCCGCCGCTGATCGGAGCACCCGCCAGGAAAGGCAGCCGAAGTGACCATTGAAAAGAACACCAGGAAACTGGACAAGGGCATTGTCCGCGATTTCAGTTCCCGCATGAGCTACGCCTCGTACCTGCAGCTGCCCACCCTCCTCAGCGCCCAACAGCCCGTCAGCAAACCTGAACACCACGACGAACTGCTGTTTATCATCCAGCACCAGACCACCGAGCTGTGGCTAAAGCTGGTTCTTCATGAACTCCGCAGCGCCGCGGCCTGGCTCCGCGCCGACGACCTCGGCTCCGCGCTGAAGGGAATCGCCAGGGTCAAGCACATCCAGAAGACGCTCACGGAACAGTGGTCGGTCCTGGCCACGCTCACGCCCACGGAGTACTCCCAGTTCCGCGGCTTCCTCGGCAACTCATCAGGCTTCCAGTCCAGCCAGTACCGGGCCGTCGAATTTATCCTCGGCAACAAGAACCGCAAGATGCTGCCGGTGTTCGAATCCGATCCCGAAGCCCACTCCATGCTGGAGGAGTTGCTCACTGCCCCCAGCATCTACGACGAATTCCTGTCCTACCTCGCAAGGCAGGGCTTCGACGTGCCCCTCTCCGTCCTGGAGCGCGACGTCACGCGCGCCCACGAATTCTGCCCGGAACTGGTGCCGCTGTTCAAGCACATCTATGAAAACGCTGCCGATAACTGGGGAGCCTACGAGGCCTGCGAGGAGCTCGTGGACCTTGAGGACAACTTCCAGCTATGGCGTTTCCGGCACCTCCGCACCGTGCAACGAACCATCGGCATGAAGTCCGGAACAGGAGGCTCCAGCGGCGCCGCGTTCCTGCAGAAAGCACTTGAGCTGACCTTCTTCCCCGAACTCTTCGCCGTCCGGACGGAGATCGGCCAGTGAGCATGGATGCCGGGAAGGTGAACGGACAGGAAACAAAACAGGATCACGACGGCGGCGCCCTGCTCCGGCGGGCGGCAGAGCTGGATGCCGCGGACCCGTTGGCTCCCTACCGGGACCTCTTCATCGGCACCGACACGCCACTTTCCTACTTGGACGGCAACTCGCTGGGCCGCCCGCTCAAGCGCACGCCGCAGGACATCAGTGACTTCATCCGGGACAGCTGGGGCGGACGCCTGATCCGTGGCTGGGACGAGGAATGGCTTGAACTCCCGCACACCATTGGCGACCAACTGGGCCGCGCCGTCCTCGGCGCCGCCCCGGGCCAGACTGTCATCGCAGACTCAACAACAGTGGTGCTCTACAAGCTCATCCGCGCGGCCGTGGCAGCAGTGGGCGACCCTGAGCGCACCGAAATTGTCCTGGACACCGATAACTTCCCCACTGACCGTTACCTCGTGGAGGGCATCGCCCGCGAGGAAGGGCTGACCCTGCGGTGGATCGAATCCGATCCCTCGTCCGGGGTGACCGTCGCACAGGTGAGGGAGGCAACCGGCCCTGCCACCGCCGTCGTACTTTTGAGCCACGTGGCCTACCGCTCAGGGTTCCTTGCCGACCTGGAAGCCATTACTGCCGCCGTCCATGACGCCGGTGCCGTAGTGGTCTGGGATCTCTGCCATTCCGCAGGCTCGGTGGAGATCGACCTGGACGGCGCCGGCGTCGATTTCGCGGCCGGGTGCACGTACAAGTACCTCAATGGCGGCCCGGGTTCACCGGCCTTCGCGTACGTCAACAGCCGGCACCTGTCGGGGCTTCAGCAGCCGATCTGGGGCTGGATGGGCCGCAAAGACTCGTTTGAGATGGCCGCCGGCTACGAGCCCGCGCCCGGGATCCGGAGTTTCCTCAGCGGCACACCGGCCATTTTTGGGATGCTCGCGATGCGCGGCACCTTGGACCTCATCGAAGAAGCCGGCATGGCGGCAATTCGGGAAAAGTCGCTCAAGCTCACCGGCTTTGCCGTGGAACTGTTCGAAGCATGGCTGGAACCCCTTGGCGTCAGATTGACATCACCGCGCGACCCGCAGCAGCGGGGGAGCCACATCACGGTGGACCATCCGGCGTTCCGCGACGTGACGGCTGAACTGTGGGAGCAGGACGTCATCCCTGACTTCCGCGCACCCGAAGGAATCCGGATCGGTTTGTCGCCGCTGAGCACGTCCTTCGAGGAAGTCCACCGCGGCGTGGCCGCCATCCGGGAACGGCTGGAGGGCCGCGGTTTCGACAACCCGCGCGGCATGCCGGTAAACTAAACGTTGGATCCGGCTGCAGTCCGTGGCGGCTGGTTCTTGTTATGTGCAGGGACTCCGGGAATTTCCCAGGGATTCCCGCGCTGGCACACCCGGCAGTGAATTACTGATTCGGGCCTCACGGCACATCTCTAGGAGTTATTGTGGCACTTGACGCCGCTGTAAAGCAGTCCATCATCAAGGAATACGCAACCGGCGAAGGCGACACCGGTTCACCGGAGGTCCAGGTTGCAGTCCTGACTCAGCGGATCAAAGATCTCACTGAGCACATGAAGGAGCACAAGCACGACTTCCACACCCAGCGCGGTCTGCTGGCCATGGTTGGTCGTCGCAAGCGCATGCTCACCTACCTCAAGAAGACTGACATCGCCCGCTACCGCGCGCTCATCGAGCGTCTCGGCCTGCGCCGCTAGTCTGATTTAGGGGCGGCCCTTTCCTTTGCCGGAACGGGCCGCCTTCTTCAGTAGAAAAACTAAACAGGAGGATCAACCGCATCACGCATTCGCGGTCCTCGGTAGTGATCCCCGGGAAGCTTCGTTGACTGAAGCCCGGCCCGTGGGTCTCGATCGATGACCGGGTGCAGTGCAGGCCAGTAGACAGATGCTGGGCTGGGTTGATGCGGCTGGACTTCCGTTCAAATCAAGAAACGGAGGTGACTCTCTTGGAGGGTCCCGAAATCCAGTTCTCAGAAGCAGTCATTGACAATGGCCGCTTTGGCAAGCGTGTAATCCGCTTTGAAACCGGCCGCCTTGCCAAGCAGGCAGCCGGCGCAGCCATGGTGTACATCGACGAAGACACCGCGCTGCTGTCCGCAACCACTGCCGGCAAGCACCCGCGCGAAGGCTTCGACTTCTTCCCCCTGACGGTCGACGTCGAAGAGCGCATGTACGCTGCCGGCCGCATCCCGGGTTCGTTCTTCCGCCGCGAAGGCCGCCCGTCCACCGAAGCCATCCTGGCCTGCCGCCTGATGGACCGGCCGCTGCGCCCCGCCTTCATCAAGGGCCTGCGCAACGAGGTCCAGATCGTGGTCACCGTCCTGGCGATCAACCCGGACGAGCTCTACGACGTTGTGGCCATCAATGCTTCCTCCATGTCCACCCAGCTCTCCGGCCTGCCTTTCTCCGGCCCGATCGGCGGCGTCCGCGTTGCCCTCGTCGCTGACGAGAACGGCTCGCAGTGGGTTGCTTTCCCGAAGCACTCCCAGCTTGAGAACTCCGTGTTCAACATGGTTGTGGCCGGCCGCATCGCCGGTGACGACGTCGCCATCATGATGGTCGAAGCCGAGGCCACGGACAACTCCTGGAACCTCATCAAGGAACAGGGCGCCACCGCTCCCACCGAAGAGGTTGTCTCCGAAGGCCTCGAGGCTGCCAAGCCGTTCATCAAGGCACTGTGCGACGCCCAGGCCGACCTCGCTGCCCGTGCTGCCAAGCCGACCGTCGAGTTCCCGGTCTTCCTCGACTACGAGGACGACGTCTACGCCGCTGTTGAGGCTGCTGCCGCCGAGAAGCTCGCCGCTGTCTTCCAGATCGCTGACAAGCAGGAGCGCGACACCGCTTCGGACGCACTGAAGGACGAGGTCACCTCTTCCCTGGCCGGCCAGTTCGAAGGCCGCGAGAAGGAGCTGTCCGCAGCGTTCCGCTCGGTCACCAAGCACGTTGTGCGCCAGCGCATCCTCAAGGACCAGATCCGCATCGACGGCCGTGGCCTGACGGACATCCGCCAGCTCACCGCCGAGGTCGAGGTTCTGCCCCGCGTTCACGGTTCCGCCATCTTCGAGCGCGGCGAGACCCAGATCATGGGTGTCACCACGCTGAACATGCTGAAGATGGAACAGCAGATCGACTCGCTGTCTCCCGTAACGCGCAAGCGCTACATGCACAACTACAACTTCCCGCCGTACTCCACCGGTGAGACCGGCCGCGTGGGCTCGCCCAAGCGCCGCGAAATCGGCCACGGTGCCTTGGCAGAGCGCGCACTCGTGCCGGTGCTTCCGTCCCGCGAGGAATTCCCGTACGCCATCCGCCAGGTGTCGGAGGCCCTCAGCTCCAACGGTTCGACGTCGATGGGTTCGGTCTGCGCCTCCACGCTGTCCATGCTCAACGCAGGTGTGCCGCTGAAGGCAGCAGTTGCAGGTATCGCCATGGGCCTGGTCTCCGACCAGGTTGACGGCCAGACCCGCTACGCAGCCCTCACGGACATCCTGGGTGCCGAAGATGCTTTCGGCGACATGGACTTCAAGGTTGCCGGTACTTCCGAGTTCGTCACGGCCATCCAGCTGGACACCAAGCTCGACGGCATCCCCGCCTCCGTGCTGGCAGCAGCACTGAAGCAGGCCCGCGAAGCCCGCCTGCACATCCTGGATGTCATCAACTCCGCGATCGACACCCCGGATGAACTCTCCGAGTTCGCGCCGCGCGTCATCGCGGTCAAGATCCCGGTTGACAAGATCGGCGAGGTCATTGGGCCCAAGGGCAAGATGATCAACCAGATCCAGGAAGACACCGGCGCCGACATCTCCATCGAGGACGACGGCACGGTCTACATTGGCGCCACGAACGGTCCGTCTGCCGACGCAGCACGCTCCGCCATCAACGCCATTGCCAACCCGCAGGTCCCGGAAATCGGCGAGCGTTACCTGGGTACGGTCGTCAAGACCACCACCTTCGGTGCCTTCATTTCCCTGACTCCGGGCAAGGACGGCCTGCTGCACATCTCCGAGCTGCGCAAGCTGGCCAGCGGCAAGCGCGTGGACAACGTTGATGACGTTGTGTCCGTGGGCCAGAAGATCCAGGTGGAAATCACCAAGATCGACGACCGCGGAAAGCTGTCGCTCTCACCCGTTGTGGCTGAAGAAGAAGGCGCCGGCGAGCCCGAGCGCGTTCACGCTTCCGCCGGGGCAGAGGGCTCTGCAGACTCCGAGTAATCGGCTCCTGCACCACACAGCATGAATCGGCGGGGCCGGTGGATGATCCACCGGCCCCGCCGCTGTTACGATGGCAGCCAGATCCGGCTGCCGCTCCCGAAAGGCTTCAATGACTGTTGTACCCCTGCCGCTTGAGCAGAACCAGCCCGGTGACACCTTCGTCCACGGAACCGACGGCGGCTCCGTCGTCAGGCGTTCGGTGCTCCCCGGCGGCGTTCGGGTGCTCACCGAGGCGATGCCGGGCCAGCGCTCGGCAACGATCGGTTTCTGGGTGGGTGTCGGGTCGCGCGACGAGGCCCCGGGACAGCACGGTTCAACGCACTTCCTCGAACACCTGCTGTTCAAGGGAACCAAGCGGCGCACGGCCCTGGAAATCGCCTCGGCATTCGACGAGGTGGGCGGGGAATCCAACGCGGCCACCGCCAAGGAGAGCACCTGCTACTTCGCACGCGTGCTGGACTCCGATCTGCCTATGGCCATTGACGTCATTGCCGACATGATCACCGGCGCCGTCCTGGATCCCGCCGAAATGGAGCAGGAACGCGACGTCATCCTCGAAGAAATCGCCATGGACAGCGACGACCCCACGGACGTGGCACACGAAAACTTTGTGGCTGCCGTGCTGGGCACGCATCCGCTCGGCCGCCCCATCGGCGGCACCCCCGCAGCCATCCGGGCGGTTGCCCGCGACTCCGTCTGGGAGCATTACCGCCGCTACTACCGCCCGGACGAGCTGGTCATCACCGCCGCTGGAGGCCTTGAGCACGACGTCGTCTGCGGCCTGGTGGTGGAGGCGCTCCACGCTGCCGGTTGGTCGCTTGAGCCAGATGCAGCCCCCGTGGAGCGGCGCTCCACTGAGCG
Source organism: Pseudarthrobacter sp. NPDC055928 (assembly GCF_042270935.1). Taxonomy (NCBI): domain Bacteria; kingdom Bacillati; phylum Actinomycetota; class Actinomycetes; order Micrococcales; family Micrococcaceae; genus Pseudarthrobacter; species Pseudarthrobacter sp. NPDC055928. Next base: position 38,962 of record NZ_JBHJZH010000011.1, on the reverse strand, counting down.
CGCGGACATCACCGGCACTGCCGGCCTGCATGTGGTCAAGCGTGCGGTGGAACAGGCAAACATCATCATGGGCTGCCCCACCATAGTGGCCACGGATGACCGCCGCTACGTCATGAGCGTACTCAACGCTGTTCTGGGCGGCGGCATGTCCTCGCGCCTCTTCCAGGAAATCCGCGAGAAGCGCGGCCTGGTGTACTCCACCTACTCTTTCGCTTCCTCCTACGCCGACGCCGGCTACTTCGGGATGTATGCCGGATGCACACCATCGAAGGTCCGCCAGGTGCTGGATCTCCTCGGCGCCGAGCTGGACAAGCTCGCCGAAGGCGGGATTTCCGACGACGAACTCCGCAAGGCCGTGGGCCAGCTCTGTGGCGGGATTGTCCTTGCCCTGGAGGACACCGGGTCACGCATGTCCCGGCTGGGCCGCGCCGAACTGGTGTCCGGCGAGTACCAGGACATCGATGAGACCCTGCGGCTGATCAAGTCCGTTACGGCCGAGGAAGTCCAGGATCTTGCGAAGGAGCTCGCCGCAGCGCCCCGCACGGTGACAGTGGTTGGCCCGTTTGAAGAAACCGAGACTTTCGGGCTCTGAGCGGGATGTTGCTGCGCCCCGACATAATGGAGCTATGAACCGGCCGCAGAGTGGCACCGTGCACGCTGTACTCGAGGACTTCCTGGGACACTGGCGCGGAACCACGCGGCTTGCGGCGTCCGCGTGGGGCCCCGAACGCACCGCCGAAGCGGAAGTGAATTACACCCGGGCGGCCGGTGGCTACGCGGTGGTGCAGAGCTACCGGCATACGGAAGCGGACGGCACCCATTTCGAAGGACACGGCGTCTTCACGGTCGACCCCGATCATGACGACGTTCTTTGGTATTACGTGGACAGTCTGGGGCTGCCTCCGGGGGCTCCGGTCCGCTGCACGTGGGTTGAGGGGGTCCTTCGCGTGGAGCGCCATAGTGACCGGGGGACCGCACGCCATACATTCCGGGTGGACAACGGGGTGCTCACGCACACCGCAGAGCTGCGCCTCGGGGACGCACCCCATTTCGTGCCTTTTATGACTTCGGAGTGCCGCCGGGCCTGAATAGCGCGGCTCACGGCACTGGCGCAACTCACGGCGCGAACGTACGCTCGGCGCCCCAAGAGCGGCTCCCAGCCGGCATATTTCAATCATGCGGCACCGGGCGATGACGCTGCTGCACCGGGCGGATGAGTCCCTGCGGCACGTGTCCAGGGTTGTTACCAGTCCGGGCCCCGAACACTGGCCATAGCCGGGTGCGGATCCGGGGCCGGCTCGCTGTCCGGATCCAGGACACGGTTCCTATTCCGGGCAGGTGTGCGGTCCAGGGCGTGCAACGCATCCTGCACCGCAGCAGGCAGTTGGGGTGGTTCCCAGTCGTGGTGTTCGCTCGGGTAGTGCCTGCCCGTGGGTGATGTCCAGCCGGGTGGTTTGTCCTTGCAGGCGCCGGTGGGGGCCCAGGTTGTGGTGTGCTTGAGCCGATGGTGTTTGCGGCAAAGTTGCCCGAGGTTGGATGCGCCGGTGGTCCCGCCGTGAGCCCAAGCCAGAATGTGGTCCGCTTCGTTGTCCAAGGACTGGTTGTTGCAGCCAGGAAACGGGCATTTGCCGTCGCGCATCCTCAGCCATTGGCGCATCGCGGCGGGGATCCGGTAGCTTTGGCGGCCGATCTCCAGTGGCGCCCCATCCCGGGGGTCAACCAGTATTCGGCGGAATGAGGACGACCCGTCAGCGACCAGCTTCCGGGCCATGGACGCCGGGATCGGCCCGTACCCGTCAAGATCGGCAGGTTCGTCCGTCAGCCCCATCAGCGCGAACACCGGCACCGTCACCAGGACCTGCGCAGCCGGCGACGGTACTTGGCCCGCCGCGACATCACTGGCGTTGGCCGAGTCGGCGGCCGGAACGCCACCAGCCACGACATCGTTGGAGCTGGTGGCAGTTCCGTCGCTGAAGCCGGTGCTCGTTCTGGTGCCGTCGCTGGTGCTGCGGGCCACACCACCATTGACGCTCACACTGCAGGTGCCGGCGCTGTTGCCGGGGGCAGTGTCGGTGCTGCCAGCTGCCGGGCTGCTGGGGGTGAAGCCGGCGCTGAGGAGCAGTTGGGCGGCGATGTCGGCGCGGAGCTGGGTCATGGTGCGGGTCTCGGCCGGGCCCTGGAGGGTGCGGGCGGTGGCGGTGGTGCGGTTCCAGATCCCGGCCGCCTGGTCCGCGGGAAGGTAGGCCGAAAGCCAGGCCATGCCGTCCCGGTCCGGGACGTACTCCAGCCGCCGGTCCAACACACTCCTGGCGTGGCGCTTTTCAATACTCACCGGGTGGTGCCGTTCCCGCCAGGTCCGGGCCTTGGCCCGGAATCGGGACGGGACCAGGTCACCGGCCGGGCACCTCTTGGCTGCGTCCGGCACGTCCGGGCCCAGGAAACGGGCCTCCAACGCCGCCGCCCCGGCCGCATCCAGCCCGGTGGTTTCATCGACCATGACCCGCGAATGCTGCCACGACAGATCCCCGGACTGCAGCGCAGCCAGCGTCAGCGGCAGGGCAGTGGTCAGCTCATGGGCCTGCGCCAGCAACGCCGAGGCCGAGCGTTCGCTCACCGTCATCACACACGCGAGTTCCGAGACGATGCCCATCTCCTGCGCGAGGCGCTGGTGCGGCTGCTCATCCGGACGGGACATCGCCCGGGTTGCGTCGGCGAACCCGGCAGCGGCGTGAACGATAAAGGCAGCCGTGGCAGCCTGCAGCCGGCACGCCTCCTGAAGGGAGTCCAGCCAGCCATCGGCCTGAGTCCGCAGCGGATCCGGAACGCAGGCACCAGCGGATTCCGGACCTGGGACAACGACGACAAGCGCAGCGGCAGAAGCCATAAGGGCCTCCAAGGCACCGTCCGCTGTCGACCTCTCCATACCCCCATCATCGAGCGACCCGCCAACAAAAACAGCACATCAACCACGCTATGTGGATAACCTCCCGGCCCCGTCCAAGACCACATTCGCAGCGGGCTTTGGCCGCGCCCGCGAAGCCAGCAAGCATGCGTTCGCGCGAGTGTAAACAGAACGAGTGTAAACGGAAGTTGCCTAGCCCCCGGCGAACGGCGGGAGGACGTCCACCACATCTCCTGGCTGAAGTGCCACACCCCGGTCCCGCACAGCCACCTCGTTGAGCAGGAAGCTGCTCCGTGAAAGGATGCGCGGCAGAGGAGGAGTTCCCGCCGGCGGTTCGGGGCGCTGCACAGCCAGCACGGCCTCGAGCAGCGACTCAACCGTGGCGCCAACGGGCAGCTCGAATTGCTCCTCTTCCACACCTGCAGCGGCGCGCGCGGCAGCGAAGTATCGTACGTTCAAGAATTCAGCCTCCGATGGCGCTCATGCTGCGGTCAGGCTGGACGAAATCCGGGGCGTCCAGTCCCACGTGGTCCATGCCGTGTGCCTTGGGTTTGACCCACATGGCGTCCTGCCACCGTTCGGCCAGGGCGTCATCGCTGGCCCCCTCCCGCAGGAGCCCCAGGAGGTCAAACTCTTCCCTGGAGAAAAGGCAGCTCATGATCTTGCCTTCGGCGGTGATCCGGGTCCTGCGGCAATCAGAACAGAACGGCTCAGTGACGGAGGCGATGATTCCCACGGTGCCCAGCACGGGCCCGTGCGCGTCCTCAGACCCGGCCACCCGGCGTCGTACTTCAAAACGTTCCGCGGGGGCACCGTCGCGGGCACGCGGATCCGGGCTCAGGACGTAGTCCACGGAAAGCAGGGAACGGATCTCGGCAGCAGTGATCATGTTCCGCCGGGTCCAGCCGTGATCGGCGTCCAGGGGCATCTGCTCGATGAAGCGCAACTCGTAACCTCGGTCCAGTGCCCATGCCAGCAGCGACGGCGACTCCGCGTCGTTGATGCCCCGCATGAGTACGGCGTTGAGTTTGACCGGCCCCAGGCCGGCAGCCCACGCAGCATCCACCCCGGCCAGCACCTGGTCCAGGAATGGCCTGCGGGTCAGCTTGGTGAAGGTCTCCTCATGCAGCGAGTCCAGGGAGACATTGATGCGGGTTAGCCCGGCCGCCTTCAGCGCGGCGGCCTTTTTGGTCAGGCCCACCCCGTTGGTTGTCATGGAGATCGGCAAGTCGGGGTGGTTGTTCCGGAGCGCGGCGATTATATCCACGAGGTCATGCCGGACAAGAGGTTCGCCGCCGGTCAGCCGAAGCTCCCTGACCCCCAGCCTGTCGACGCCGATTCGGACAATCCGAACGATCTCCTCAGCTGACATGACCGCCTGCTTGGCCAGCCACTCCAGGCCCTCGGCAGGCATGCAGTACGTGCACCTCAGGTTGCACTTGTCCGTCAGCGACAGCCTCATGTCCGTTGCCCTGCGGCCGTAGCGGTCCACCAGCCCCGCAGGGGCATCGGCAGGGCGCGCGGCAGGCCTGGGCGGCAGGGAGGCGCCTGCGGCGTCCCGTGGCTGCGGCATGCCAAGCTGAACACTCATGAATTCAGGCTACGCCAACTTTCGCCCGGGCAGGACGTCCGTGACGCATTGAACCGCGACTGACATACCAGTCTCCGCAAATCAGCGAAGCCTTCGCGCCCTGGCCAGTGCCGCCGGGGGCGGGCGAACCTATGCTGGAGTTGTGGACAAACCCGAGCGCAGTGAGGGAACGGCCGACGGCGGCACTCGACCCCCGGCAACGCCAGGAACCGCCGGTGCAGGCAACCGGAGCGCCCGCTGGGCCGCGGCTTCCGGAATGGTGGCGGTGGGCGGCGGGGTGGTGTTCGGAGAGCTGGTCGCCGGCCTGGTGAGCCCGGCTGTATCTCCCATGACCGCGGTCGGCGGAGCCGTGATTGACGCCGTGCCGCCCGCAGTGAAGGACTGGGCCATCGCGGTGTTCGGCACGTCCGACAAAGTGGCGTTGCTGGTGGGGATGGCACTCGTCATCGCCGCGTTGGCTGCCCTGGCGGGAGTCCTCGAATACCGCAGGCGTTTTGCCGGCGCGCTGGTGATTGCTGTCTTTGGGCTCGCCGGAGCGGCCGCTGTGCTGACCAGGCAGCAGGCGACCCCTGCCGCCGTCGCGGTTCCGTTGCTGGTAGTGCTGGCAGCGGTGATTCTGCTGCGTGTTTTGACCGGCAGGCTGCACAGGTGGCTGGACAACCCGGCTAATGCCGAAGTCGCAGGGCAGCCCCGGCGAAGCTTCCTGCAGTTCCTGGCCGGCGGGGCGGCGGTCACCGCGCTGGGCGGAGCCCTCGCCACGGTGTGGCGGGGTGCGGCCACCCTTGTGAACGAAGCCCGCCAGCAGCTTCGGCTCCCTGCCGCGGGATCGGCCGCGCCGCCCATTCCGTCCGGCGCGGAGGTAGGGCTTGACGGCATGGAACCGTTGGTGACGCCCAACATCGACTTCTACCGAATCGACACAGCCCTCGCCGTGCCCGCGATTGATCCCGGGAAATGGGTCCTGCGCGTCACCGGCCTCGTGGCTGAGGAAGTCGAACTGACCTTCGACGAACTGCTGGCCAAGCCCCTGATCGAACGGCACGTGACCATCGCCTGCGTGTCCAATGAGGTGGGCGGCGATTTGATCGGCAATGCCCGCTGGCTGGGCTGGCCGGTCCGCGAACTCCTTGCCTTGGCCCGGCCGCGGCCGGACGCGGACATGGTCCTCTCCAGGAGCACCGACGGCTGGACGGCGAGCACGCCCCTGGACGTCCTCACTGACAGCCGGGACGCCATCCTGGCCATCGGAATGAACGGTGAGCCGCTGCCGCTGGAGCATGGGTTTCCCGTGCGTCTCGTGGTCCCCGGGCTCTACGGTTACGTATCAGCCACCAAATGGCTCACGGAACTGAAGGTCACCAGGTTCGCGGACGACGTCGCCTACTGGACAACCCGTGGCTGGTCGGACCACGGCCCCATCAAAACGTCGTCCCGGATCGACGTGCCGCGCAGCGGCCGGGCGGTCGCCACGGGCACGGTCATGTTCGGCGGAGTGGCTTGGGCCCAGCACACCGGGATCGGCAAGGTGGAGGTGCGTGTCAACAGGGGTGCCTGGCAGGAGGCCAAGCTTGCCCCCGGGATCTCGGTGGACACCTGGTATCAGTGGAAGTGCGGGATCGAACTGAGTCCCGGCCAGTATGAGGTCCAAGTGCGCGCCACCGACCTGGATGGCGAACCGCAGGCAGAGGAACGCCGGGCCGTTGCGCCCGACGGAGCCACCGGCTTCCACACCATTAGAGTTGACGTGAACCCGTAACTGGCCGCAACCGAAAGCAGTCACATGCCCAGTGTCCCGCATCCGCACGGCCACGCGCCCGCCCACGACGGCGTTCCCTCCGGCGGCTCGCACCGCACAGGCAACCACAGCGCCAGGTCGGTGGAGGAGCACCGAACGGCTGTCGTGGAGCTGCTGGCACCGCTGCGAGCTGCGGGCCGCACTGAACGGGTGGCCTTGCGGGATGCCCTGGGCAGGGGGCTGGCGGACGAGGTGACGGCGCCGGTCAGCCTGCCGCCGTTCGCCAACTCGCAAATGGACGGTTTTGCCGTCAACAGCGCAGCAATGCCCGACGGCGGCGCGGAGCTCCGTGTGGCTGCCCCCGTTCCGGCCGGTGCCATGCCGGCGCCATTGGAGCCGGGCTGGGCCGCCCCGATCATGACCGGCGCCATGATCCCGGCCGGCGCGGACGCCGTCGTCCCCGTCGAGAAAGCAGTACCGGACCGGTTCCCGGACCCGGAAACGGACAGCACTGTGTGGCTGCCATCCACGGCGTCTGGAACGTTTGTGCGGTCCGTCGGCAGCGACCTCGCCGCGGGAGAGCAGGCGCTGGCTACAGGGACCTTCCTCGGACCGGCCCAACTGGGGCTCCTGGCAGGGCTGGGTATCGACGAAGTGACCGTGCACAAGGGGTTGACAGTCCTTTTGGTCACCACGGGCGATGAAGTGGTGGAACCCGGCCAGCCGCTGCCAGCCGGCAAAATCTACAACTCCAATGGAACCCTGCTGGAGAGCGCCATGCGCCAGGCAGGACTGACGGTGGTGCGCACGCGGATTGCCACGGACAGCCCCGGTGAACTGCAGGCGCTGCTGGCCAGCCAAGCGTCTTCGGTGGACCTGATCGTCACTACGGGCGGCGTGAGCATGGGGGCTTACGAGGTGGTACGCCAGGTGCTTGAGGGGCAGGGCGCCGACTTCGTTCACGTCGCCATGCAGCCGGGAGGCCCGCAGGGGATTGGCACGTTCGAGGGCGTGCCCTTCCTCGGGTTTCCTGGGAATCCGGTGAGCTGCCTGGTGTCTTTCGAAATGTTCCTGCGGCCGGTTTTGTCCGAGCTCTTTGGAACGCCCGCGCACCGGACATCTGTCCGGGCCCGGCTGGCGCACGGCCTCACCTCACCCGCCCACAAGCACCAGGTCCGCCGCGGAAGCCTCCACAACGATGGCACAGTCCGGCTGGAAGGCGGCGAAAGTTCCCACCTGATGCACGCACTGGCAGGATCCAACGCCCTGGTGCACGTCCCTGTTGGGCTCTCGGCTCTCGTGGAGGGTGACGAGGTGGAAGTATGGATGTTGTGAATTCAGAACAAAGCCCCCCTGTGCTGACGCATTTGCGCCAGGACGGCAGTGCGCAGATGGTGGACGTGTCGGAGAAAGCCGAAACCACCCGGGAAGCCACCGCCACGGCCACCGTCAACACCACTGCGGAAGTCCTGGGCCTGCTCGGATCGGGCGGATTGCCCAAGGGGGACGCCCTGGCGGTGGCCCGCGTCGCCGGCATCATGGCTGCCAAGAAGACCCCCGACCTCATCCCGCTGTGCCATCCACTGCCACTGTCCAAGGTGACCGTGGATTTCGAGCTGGGGGCGGATTCGGTCGCCATCCTGGCCACGGTCAAGACCCGGGGAGTCACGGGCGTGGAGATGGAGGCCCTCACGGCGGCCTCTGTTGCCGCCCTCAGTGTGTACGACATGATCAAGGCCGTGGACAAGCACGCTGTACTGACGGACATCAAGGTGCTGGCGAAAAGCGGCGGCAAGAGCGGGGATTGGAAACTGTGAGCACTGAAAGTACTTTCCTGCCGGAGCCGCACCGGCATGGCGACGTCCAGGGCCGGAAGGCCGGCGTGGTCATTGCGTCCACACGCGCCGCGGCCGGGATCTACCAGGACGAAACCGGCCCGGTCATCATCGACTGGCTCACCGAGCACGGCTTCGAGGCGTTCCCTGCCATGGTGGTGCCTGACGGCGAGCCCGTCGGCGCGGCGATCAGGGCGCTGCTCACCCAGCGTCCCGCCGTCGTGATTACCAGCGGCGGCACCGGGCTCAGCCCGGACGACCGCACGCCCGACGTCACGCTGCCCCTGCTGGACCGGGAAATCCCGGGCATCATGGAGGCCATCCGGCGGGCAGGGGCGGCCAAAACACCGCTGGCAGCGCTCAGCCGCGGTCATGCCGGCGCGCACGGCGGCACGTTCATCGTCAACCTGCCCGGTTCACCCAAGGGCGTCATGGACGGACTGTCCGTCCTGGACCCCGTGATCGGGCACCTTTGCGACCAGTTGGAGGGCGGCCATGGGCACTGAATCCATGTTCGAGGTAGTCCACGCAGTCCTGAGCTCCGAGCCCATCTCCGTGGACCAGGCCATCGCGGCCGTCGAATCGGATACCGCCGGGGCAGTGGTCAGCTTCAGCGGTGTGGTGAGGAACCACGACGGCGGCAAGCAAGTCGAGCGGCTCAGTTACAGCGCCCACCCCACGGCCCACCAGGTGATGGCCGACGTCGTCGCCCGGCTCGTTGCCGAACACGCGGGCGAGGGCTCCTCCACCCAGCCGGTGCGGATCTGGGCTGCCCACCGCATCGGCATGCTGGAAATCGGCGATCCCGCGCTGGTGTGCGCGGTTTCGGCGGCGCACCGGGGCCAGGCTTTTGCGGTCTGCTCCGAACTGGTGGACCGAATCAAGGAGCAGGTGCCCATCTGGAAGGAACAGTTCTTCGCCGACGGCACGGTTGAGTGGGTGGGCGCGGGCAGCTGAGCTACCGGTTGCTCCTGCCTGCCGGCCCACAGTGGGAGGTAACGCACAGCCTTCGGTTCCATCCCGCGGCCGGCCCGACGGTAGGGTTAACGGCATGACCCAACAACTTTCCGCTCCCCGGCACGTCGCCGTCCTGGGCGCCAACGGACGCATGGGCGCCGAAGCCGTCAAGGCCGTTGAAGCCGCCTCAGACCTGGAGCTGGTCGCAGCGCTCGGGCGTCGCGACTCCCTGGAGCAGCTGACCGCATCGGGTGCCGAAGTCGTGGTGGACCTGACGGTTCCGGAGAGCACCGAAGCGAACATCCGGTTCGCCGTCGAGCACGGAATGCATGCCGTAGTGGGCACCACCGGCTGGGACACTGGCCGTCTCGCCGCCCTGGAATCACTTCTCGCGGAGCACCCGGAAACCGGTGTGCTGATCGCCCCCAACTTTGCACTCGGCTCCGTGCTGGCCTCCGCGTTCGCGGCCAAGGCCTCCAAGTACTTCGAGTCAGTGGAAATCATCGAACTGCACCACCCGGACAAGGTGGATGCGCCGTCGGGCACCGCCGTGCGCACCGCCCAGCTCATTGCCGCCGAGCGACAAGCTGCTGATGTGCCGCCCAGCCCCGATGCCACCACCAGCGAACTCGCCGGTGCCAGGGGCTGCGAAGTGGATGGTGTCCGCGTCCACAGCGTCCGCCTCCGGGGGCTGGTAGCCCACCAGGAAGTGCTCCTTGGCGGACCGGGGGAGCAGCTGACGTTCCGTCACGACTCCTTTGACCGCGCCTCCTTTATGCCTGGCGTACTGCTCGGTGTCCGCAATGTTTCCTCCCGCCCGGGCCTCACAGTAGGCCTTGACGGCTACCTCGATCTGGGGCTCTGAACCGTGGCTGACGTGGTGGCCGCCTTCCGGAAGAACCGCACCAAGATCTGGGTGGGTGCCATAACGCTCCTGTTGGTGTTCTACCTGGTGGTGTCCTTCCAGCGGTCCGTCCTGCTGTTGCTGGACAGCAACGCCGCCGCCAAGGCGATCGGCGCCGCGTACCTGGTCCTGCCCATCATTGGCGCGTGGGCCATGGTCCGTGAACTTCTCTTCGGTGCCCGCACTGAACAGATGGCGAAGGTCTTGGAGGCCGAAGGTGGGCTCCCCGTGGATGAACTGCCGCGAACCCCTGCCGGGCGCATTGTCCGTTCAGCGGCGGACGCGGAGTTCGAAAAGTACCGGGCAGAGGCTGAGGCAGCTCCTGAGGACTGGCGTTCCTGGTTCCGGCTTAGCTGCGCTTACGACGCCGCGGGCGACCGCAAGCGTGCCCGGGCGTCCATGCGTGACGCCGTGAAGCTGTTCCGCGGCAAGGTTCCCGCATAGCCGCTGCGCAGAATCAGCGGCCGGTGTCCCGCTCCATGCGGCCAAGCCGGTTGGCGCCATGGCCCAGCCATTCCAGGGGGCCCCGCCACTTCAGCAGGACAAAAACCATGCCAACAATAATGGCGGTGGCAGCATGGGCGAAGTACATCCCGTCTTCGGTCCATCCAGCAGGGAGCGGCTTCAGGTAGAAGCCCGCCACCACCCAGACGTGGACGGTATAAAGGGTCAGCGTCATGGCACCCGCGCCCCGGAGTGGCAGCAGCAGGTCCAGGTCCAGCCAGTCCGCGAGCCTGCCCAGCAGCAGGCAGGCGCCCACCACAGCGGCCGCCACTGCGGACGTGTGCGCCAGATCAAGGGCGGTGCCCGAGTGGGGCGCAGCAGAAGCCAGCCACCACCAGGAGCCCTCCTGAGGCACGCCGGTGAGGTTGACCTGGAGGACGCTGTCCAAAGGATAGTTGGGCGCATTCAGCACGTCCTCGAGGGCGGCCCTGCCTCCCCAGCTTTCCATCGCCGCAATACCCAAGGACTTGGTGAGGACGGCCAGCAACGTCCCGCCCGCGAGCAGCAGCCATGGCACCAAGGCCTTGGTCAGGGGAAGGCGTCCGATCAGCAGGCCCACCAAAAGGTAGGACATCCACTGCAGGACGGGGTAGTAACCGGTGAAGAACAGATCGCCCAACAAGGGTCCTGGCGTGGATAGGTCCTCCCAGGAGGGATTGTGCCCAAGGTGCAGGGGCGGGTTGGACGCCAGCAGCCAAGGCCGGAGCAGGTAGGCAAGGACCGGCGAAACCAGGATCCATCCTGCCGCCCAGGCGCACAGCGCCTTCGGCCGAAGGCCCAGGAACGGAAGTACGCACAGGAACAGCAGCGCGTAGTGGACCAGGATGATAGCCAGGTTCACTTCCAGCCCGCCCAGCGTCAGTCCGACGGCGGCAATCACCGCCGCGCGCAGCGCAATCCCGCGGCGCGCCGCCCCCAGCCTGGCCCCCTCCGCCGGTACCTGCTTTCCCGTTGACAGGGCGAGGCCGATTCCCGCCAGCACGGCGAAGAGGGCGGCTGCGCGGCCCGAAAATGTCAGCCCGATCCACGTTGGCGTGAGGTCGGCATTGGACTCGAATGTGGGGAGCAGGTGGGTGGCCATCATGCCAAGGAGGGCCAGCCCCCGGGCCGCGTCAATGCCGCGGAGCCGTTCCGTGGCCGATGAGCTTCGGGGCGCCCTGGATGGTTTTGCCGTGGCGCGGGAGGTCATGAGCCGATCGTCTCACACGTTGCCGGGCCCAGGCAGTCACGCGCCCGCGGGCAGCGCTGTAACAGGCAGGACACTGACCTCGAGTCCTTGTATTCGAATATATGTTCGAATAGCATGGTGGGCATGCACACCCCATCGCAGCCACAGCCCCCGTCGGCCATTCCGGCGGGGAAGGGATCGAACCGGACCACCAGGAGCCTGGATGGCCCAGTGGCGCCCGCAGGTCTGATGAAGGCCATGAGCCCGGGCGTTGTGGACTATCTGTTCCGCCAGCTCGTCGCCGGCGAATCGCCTGAGGACGTCCAGTGGCAGCAGGAAGGCATTGCCCTGGCTGCGCAGCCGGCCGGAGCGGAGCTGGCGCGCCGGCTGGCGGAGACGGATCTGGATGCCCTGACGCCCACGGAACTTTTCCACTACGTCAGGGCTGCCCAGCGCCTCGCTACCTGGGCGGAGGGCCTGCGGGAGGCTGCCGTTGGGCGGTACTGCGGCCCGGACATGCCGCCCGCGGACCAGGGCCGCCAGCGGGGCGGAGTTTCCTCGCCCTGACACGGCCCTGCGCTGACACGGTCCCGGCCTGTTCCCTAGGATGAAGTGGTGACACTAGCCCTGACTGTTTCCGCCATCCAGTACCAGGCCCTCGACGGCGGAGTTCTGCCCAACGTTATGGAGCACGTCCGGCTGATCGAGGATGCGGAATCCCACGGCGCCCGCTTGGCTGTATTTCCGGAACTTTCCCTGACCGGCTACAACCTGGCCCTCCTGGAATCCCCGGAATCGTGGCTGGTCCAGGATGACAACCGGCTCGAGGATCTCCGTGAAATCTGCCGCCGCACTGGGATTACCGCCGTCGTGGGAGGCGCCTACCGGGAGCCCGGGGGTACCCCGAGGCTGGCTTCGCTGGCCATCCATCCGGAAGGCACCGCCCAGGCCGCGTTCAAGACGCACCTGCACGGCCAGGAAAAGGACATTTTCGTCGCTGGCAGCGGTGCCAGCCTCCTGGACCTTGACGGGTGGAGGATCGGCCTGGCCATCTGCTTCGATGCCGCCGTGCCGGAACATTCCACCGGGGCAGGCGAGGCCGGCGCGGACGCATATGCCGTCTCTGCCGCCTACGCCCAGGACGAAGACCACAGGCTTGAGCTGCACTTGGGCGCCCGTGCCATGGACAACAGGATGTTCGGCATCCTGGCCAACCTTGGCGGAACTACCCCACTGGGCTCCTCCTGTGGCCTGAGCGGCTTCTGGGGCCCGGACGGACTGCGGATGAAGAAAGCGGCAGGAAGGGGCACGGAAGTGGTCACGGCAACCCTTCAGCGGAGCGCGCTGCAGGAATTCCGCTGAGCCGCCGGCCGCAACAACGTGACACCGCAGGGCGCTATTTGACGTTCATCACGTCTCCGCCATTGTCCTAACCAGCCGCAGACAGGGTAACGTTTTTGCCATGCCTCACACCTCCGCGAACATTCCTGCCCTCGGTACCCTCCTGACCGCCATGGTCACGCCGTTCACCAAGGACGGCGCAGTGGACTACGCGCAGGCGGCAGAGTTGGCTACCAAGCTCGTGGATGACGGCTGCGACGGCCTGGTGGTCACCGGAACCACTGGCGAGACCTCCACCCTCACAGATGAGGAAAACCTCGGCATGTTCCGTGCTGTCAAGGAGGCTGTCGGCGATCGCGCCGCCATCATTGCCGGAACCGGAACGAATGATACGGCGCACTCAGTGCACCTTTCCCAGCAGGCGGCCGCGCTGGGCGTGGACGGGCTCCTGCTCGTCACGCCCTACTACAACAAGCCGAGCCAGGCGGGCGTCCGGGCACACTTCGAGGCCATCGCATCATCCACCGATGTGCCCGTGATGCTCTACGACATTCCGGGCCGCTCGTCCATTCCGATCGAGCCCGAGACCATGATCCGCCTCGCGCAGCACCCGAACATCGTCGCCGTCAAGGATGCCAAAGCCGATTTCACCGCAGCCACGCGCGTCCTGGCGGAAACCGATCTTTACTTCTACTCCGGGGATGACGGACTGACGCTTCCCTGGATGGCCTTGGGCGCCGTCGGCCTCGTCGGAGTCACCACGCACGTCGCGACCCGCCGATTCCGCGAACTGATCGACGCCGTCAACGCGAACGACCTCACAACGGCCCGGAAGATCAACTTCGAGCTCCACCCGGTCATTCGGGCCACGATGACCCGCGTCCAGGGAGCCGTTGCGGCCAAACAAATTCTTAAATGGCAGGGAGTCCTGCCCAACTCGATTGTCCGTTTGCCCCTCGTGGAGCCGGACGAAGCCGAGATCGAAACCATCCGCGAGGACTTGGCTGAAGGAGGGCTGGTCTTTTCCTAAGGCTAAGACCGGCACCCTTCCGCCTGGAAAGTAGTGCACTATGACCCAAATCGCCCTTCCCGGCCTTGTTACCCCTCCCGCCCTGCCGCAAGGCACCCTTCGGATCGTTCCGTTGGGCGGGCTCGGGGAGATCGGCCGGAACATGGCCGTGTTCGAAATCGACGGCAAGCTCCTCGTGGTGGACTGCGGTGTCCTGTTCCCTGAAGAAACGCAGCCCGGCGTCGACCTGATCCTGCCCGATTTCTCGTATATCGAGGATCGGATCAATGACATTGTGGCTGTCGTCCTGACACACGGCCACGAGGACCACATCGGGGCCGTCCCGTACCTGCTGCGCTTGCGGGCGGACATCCCCCTGGTAGGTTCCCAGCTGACCCTCGCGTTGATCGAGGCCAAGCTGCAGGAACACCGCATCCGTCCTTACACCCTGACGGTTGAAGAGGGCCAGGTGGAGAAGTTCGGCCCCTTCGAATGCGAATTCGTCGCGGTCAACCACTCCATTCCGGATGCCCTGGCAGTCTTCATCCGCACGGCCGGTGGCACAGTCCTGCACACCGGTGACTTCAAGATGGACCAGCTGCCGCTGGACGGACGCATCACTGACCTCCGCCACTTTGCCAAGCTGGGCGAAGAAGGCGTGGATCTCTTTATGTCCGACTCCACCAATGCGGACGTTCCCGGCTTCACCACGGCCGAGAAGGAAATCGGTCCCACCCTGGAACGGCTCTTCGGCCAGGCCACCAAGCGCATCATCGTGGCCTCATTCTCTTCGCACGTGCACCGCGTGCAGCAGGTCTTGGATGCCGCGGCCAAGCACAACCGCAAAGTTGCCTTTGTGGGCCGGTCGATGGTGCGCAACATGGCCATCGCGGCGAAGCTTGGCTACCTGGACGTTCCTGAAGGCCTCATCGTCGACATCAAGAACATCGACAACCTGCCCGATAACCGCGTGGTCCTGATGTCCACGGGTTCCCAGGGAGAGCCGATGGCTGCCCTGTCCAGGATGGCCAACGGCGACCACCGCGTGGTGGTGGGCGACGGCGACACCGTCATCCTGGCCTCCAGCCTCATCCCCGGCAACGAGAATGCGGTCTTCCGGATCATCAACGGCCTGCTCAAGCTGGGCGCAGACGTGATCCACAAGGGCAACGCCAAGGTGCACGTATCCGGGCACGCCGCCGCGGGGGAGCTGCTGTACTGCTACAACATCCTGGAACCGCTCAACGCCATGCCGGTGCACGGCGAGACCCGCCACCTGATCGCGAACGGCAAAATCGCCATCGAATCCGGCGTACCCACGGCCAGCGTCATCCTGGCGGACAACGGAACTGTCATCGACCTCAAGGACCACCGCGCCGACGTCGTTGGCCAGGTTGAAGTGGGCTTTGTCTATGTGGACGGCTCCAGCGTAGGCGAAATCACGGATGCCGACCTCAAGGACCGCCGGGTCCTGGGGGACGAGGGCTTCATTTCCATCATCACGGTGATCAACCGTGCCACGGGGAAGGTGGTCTCCGGACCGGAGATCCACGCCCGTGGCGTCGCCGAGGATGATTCTGTCTTCGACGACATCATCCCCAAGATCAACGCCGCGTTGGAAGAGGCGGTGCTGAACCACTCCGACCACACCAGCCACCAGCTGCAGCAGGTTGTCCGCAGGGTGGTGGGCACCTGGGTCAACCGGAAGCTCCGCCGTCGCCCCATGATCATCCCCGTGGTGCTTGAGGCGTAACAACCCGAGCCGCCAGTGGGGTAACTGAAGGGCCCGGTTCTTCGGAACCGGGCCCTTTCCCTTTGGGCAACATGAGGGCCGGAACAGGCCGGAAATCCGCGGAATTCCGCCGCGGTTCGGGTAGCGTGGCAACTATGGCCACTCGTACTACTTCCGCGCCCAAGGGCCCCGCCAGAGGCACCGCCGGTGCCAAATCCGGCACCAGCACTGGCCGCGGGGCCGGCTCCACGGCGTCAAAAACCGGCCGGACCTCCAGCACTGCCCGGACGCGCCAGTTGCCTGCCGTCGAAGAGCGCCAGCCGTGGCCGGTGCGCGTGGTGGGCGGTGCGTGGCTGGGCATTGGCCACCTGGTGGGAGGCGGCGTCCGCAGGATCGGCCACGACGTCAGCGACCTGCCGGCAGAGGACCGCCGGGACGGCGCGGCACTGTTCAACCTTGGGCTCGGCGTCTTCATCGCCACCTTTGCGTGGTGGGGCCTCACCGGGTGGTTCCCCGATGCCGTCTACAGCGTGGTCAACGGCACGTTCGGCTGGATGTCACTGCTGCTGCCCCTGATGCTTTTTGTTTGTGCGTTCCGTCTCTTCCGGCAGCCGTCCGACGGGCGGGGCAACAACCGGGTGGGCATCGGTTTCCTCATTATGACTTTCGCCGGCTGCGGCCTGGCCCATATCGTTGGCGGCCAGCCCACTGTTGCTGACGGGTTCGACGGACTTCGCCAGGCCGGTGGCATGCTGGGTTTCCTGGCCGCTTCTCCGCTTGCTGCCATTCACGCGGCCGTTCCGGTGGCCCTTTATGGGCTGCTGGCATTTGTTTCGCTGCTTATCATTACGGCCACGCCGTTCGGTGCGATTCCGCGGCGCCTCCGGGCAGCCTACGAGCACCTGATGGGAATTGACCTGCAGGATCCGGACGAGGCCGGGGATGGCCACGATCGCAGCTACCTGGAGCAGACGGCGGCTGCGGCGGCGCCCAAAAAGAAGAAGCGGCGTCTGTTTGGAAAAGACGAGGACCCCGACGCCGGCCTTGAGGGTTACGTCGGGGACGAAGCGTTCGAGCATGCCGTCATCGACGACGACGACCCCGCCAACGACTCCAAGCCGGGCTCGGGGCCGCGTCTGGCCCCCGGCGTTCGCCGCCCCACCCAGGCGGAAATCGCCGTCGAAAAAATCAAGGCCGCCCAGGGCTTGGGAACGGCATCATCTGCGCCCTCGGCTGCGGAGAACGCCACCGAGGCAATTCCGCTGGTGACGCCCGGCATGGTTGCCGCGGGCTCATTGTACCCGGTCAAGGTGCCCGCCAACCCGGTCGCGCCGGCTCCGTTGCCCACACCGATTCCGCAGCGGACGGAACAGCTCTCGCTGGCCGGCGACGTCACCTACACACTTCCATCCTCGGATGTCCTGACGCCCGGCTCCATTCCCAAGGAGCGCACCGAGGCCAACGATGCCATCGTGGCGTCCCTGACTGAAACCCTCAACCAGTTCAACGTCGAGGCGCAGGTGACAGGCTTCAGCCGTGGCCCCACGGTCACCAGGTACGAAATCGAGTTGTCGCCCGGCACCAAGGTGGAACGCGTCACGGCGCTTTCGAAGAACATCTCCTACGCCGTGGCCAGCTCGGACGTCCGGATCCTCAGCCCCATCCCCGGCAAGTCGGCTATCGGCATCGAGATCCCCAACACGGACCGCGAAACCGTCTCGCTCGGCGATGTGCTCCGCAGCCAGAACGCCCGCCGTACGGACCACCCCATGGTGATGGGCGTGGGCAAGGACGTTGAAGGCGGCTACGTCGTGGCCAACCTCGCCAAGATGCCCCACCTGCTCGTCGCAGGTGCCACCGGTGCGGGTAAGTCCTCATTCGTGAACTCCATGATCACCTCCATCCTCATGCGCGCCACCCCGGACGAGGTCCGCATGGTCATGGTGGACCCCAAGCGCGTGGAGCTCACGGCTTACGAAGGCGTTCCGCACCTCATCACGCCCATCATCACCAACCCCAAGAAAGCGGCGGAAGCCCTGCAGTGGGTGGTCCGTGAGATGGATGCCCGCTACGACGACCTCGCCAACTACGGTTTCAAGCACATCGACGACTTCAACAAGGCAGTCCGCGCCGGTAAGGTCCACCCGCCGGTCGACTCCAAGCGCGTCATCCGCCCCTATCCGTACCTGCTGGTGATCGTGGACGAACTCGCCGACCTCATGATGGTGGCACCGCGTGACGTGGAAGATTCCATTGTCCGCATCACCCAGCTTGCCCGCGCCGCCGGCATCCACCTGGTCCTTGCCACCCAGCGTCCGTCCGTGGATGTTGTCACCGGTTTGATTAAGGCCAACGTCCCGTCGCGGATGGCTTTCGCCACGTCCTCGGTGACCGACTCCCGCGTTGTCCTGGACCAGCCTGGCGCCGAGAAGCTCATCGGCCAGGGCGATGCCCTCTTCCTGCCCATGGGTGCGTCCAAGGCCATGCGCGTCCAAGGCGCGTGGGTCACAGAGTCCGAGATCCACAAGGTTGTTGAGCACGTCAAGGGCCAGTTGAAGGCCGTGTATCGCGACGACGTCGCTCCTGAGGCGCAGAAAAAGCAGATCGACGACGACATCGGGGATGACCTCGAGGTCCTGCTGCAGGCCACGGAGCTCGTGGTCACCACACAGTTTGGCTCCACCTCCATGCTGCAGCGCAAGCTCCGGGTCGGCTTCGCGAAAGCCGGGCGCCTCATGGACCTGCTCGAGTCCAGGGGAGTGGTTGGCCCGTCAGAAGGCTCCAAGGCCCGCGACGTCCTGGTGAAACCGGATGACCTGGCCGCTGTCCTGGCCGCCATGAAGGGCCAGGATGCCCCCGCGGCCCCGGATTCCCAGACTGCTGCCCTGAGCGACAACGCTAACGCCAATATTGCCCAGGGAGGCTACGCCGAGGACCTCGTTGCCAAGGACCTGGACCAGCGCAGCCAGAACGTTGAATACTTCGATGGGGCCGACACCAGTTCGTATAACGACGACGAGGACGGTTCCGAAGACGCCTGGTCACTCACCGGGCGGTAGCCTAGGAAGGTGACTAGCACCGAAGCAACCGCCGCCGGCTCCAGCAGTTCAGGAATCTGGAATCTACCCAACATCCTGACCATGCTGCGCATCGCGCTCGTGCCGTTCTTCATCTGGTTCCTCGTGGCCGATGCGCCCGGACTGCGCAGTGAGTCGGGGCTGTGGCGCTGGGCGGCCGTGCTGGCGTTCGCCGTCGCGATCTACACTGACAAGCTCGACGGCGACATCGCCAGGAGCCGCGGCCTCGTCACAGACTTCGGCAAGATTGCCGATCCCATCGCCGATAAACTGCTCATCGGCTCCGCGCTGGTCATGCTTTCCGTCCTTGGGGAACTGCCGTGGTGGGTCACTATCGTGATCCTTGTCCGTGAGTGGGGCATCACGGCCTTGCGTTTCTTTGTGATCCGCTACGGTGTTATCCCGGCATCGCGCGGCGGCAAGCTCAAGACGGTGGTTCAGACCGCCGCGATTTTCCTCTACCTCTTGCCACTGGCCGCCCTCGCCCCGTGGCTGGCTTGGGTGGCTTTCGCCGTGATGATGGCGGCCGTGCTGATCACGGTCTGGACCGGCGTCGAATATGTAGTTGAAGCTTTGCGGCTCCGTTCGCAGGGCAAACGCGCTGCCAGCCAGTAGGCGGCTCTTGATCCGGCACGCCATTGTAGACAAGGAGCAGGCATGACAAACCTTCACCACCTCGCACGGGAAACAGTCAAGAATGCCCTGGGCCGGGGGCTGACCGTAGCTACCGCAGAATCCCTGACCGCCGGAATGGTGTCAGCCATCCTGGCAGACACCGCTGGTGCCTCCGGAATGTTGCAGGGCGGAGTGGTGGCCTACCAGAACTCCGTCAAGGTGGACGTCCTGGGTGTCTCGCCAGAGCTGCTTGCGTCCGCCGGGTCCGTGGACGGTGACGTAGCCGCTGCCATGGCTGCCGGCGTCCGCACGGCTTTGGGCTCGGACATCGGCGTTGCCACCACGGGTGTAGCCGGCCCCGACGAACACGACGGAAAGGCGGTGGGGACGGTGTACATCGGGATCGCGACCGCGGACGGCACCGAGTCCTTCGACTACGGCTTTTCCGGCAACCGCGCGGAGATCCGGGGCCAAGCCTGCGGCGCTGCGCTGGAGCGCCTCCTCGCGGCCCTATCTTCCTGAAGTTACCGGGGGTAAAGTAGCCGGGAACAAATCCTGGTACCCATTAGTTATTACATTGTGTCGCTTCCGGATAGCGGAGGCGCCTAGGATGAATACACCACCACGGTTCGCTCCACGGCGAACCGGACTTATAAGGAGCAAGGCGATACAGATGGTAAAGCAGCCCGTATCCGTAAACGGCGTTGTCCGCTGGAAGGATGTGGGCCTCGCCGATCAGGGCAAGAGCGAACAGAAGGAGCGCAAGATGGTTGTACTTCGTCACGAAATTGGTGATGTTCTGCGCGATGTCCGCCAGCGTCAGGGGCGTACTCTCCGCGAAGTTTCGCACAGTGCCCGTGTTTCCCTGGGATACCTCAGTGAAGTGGAGCGCGGCCAGAAGGAAGCTTCGTCAGAGCTTCTGTCCTCGATCTGCTCTGCTCTGGACGTACCCCTGTCCAGCATGCTCCGTGAAGTCAGCGACCGCGTTGCCGTCGCAGAGGGCGTGGCTGTTCCGGACACCGTTCCCCAGGAGTTCTCGCAGCGCTACGGCCGCGATCTTGACCGCGACCTGAACGCCGAACTCACCAACGAACTTTCCAAGGGACTGCTTTCCGGCGCACGGTAAGCACCCTGAACCATTAACAGTAGCCTCCGGCACCAGCCGGAGGCTTTCTGTGTTTAAAGGCTTTCGGTGTCTCGTGGCTGGGGCTCCGTTTTGGCGGGCGCCACGTCCTGGGGGAAGCCATCGCGTTCATAGGTGGCGTTGAGCTTGGCCATGTATTTCGCCAGTGCCTGCAGATCCTCAAGCGGCCATTCCCCCAGCCTTTCGCGGAAGACTTCACGCCGGGCGTCCTGGACCTGGTGCATTTTTTCTTCGCCCTTGGGCGTCAGCCGGATCGCCTGCGCGCGGCCGTCCAGGGGGTCAGCCTCCTTGGAGATGAGTCCAATGCTCTCCAGGAACGCGATCTGCCGGCTGACCGAGGGTTTCCCGACGCCGATACTCAGGGCAAGGTCAGTGAGTCGGATGGGTCCTTCCCGCCGGATAACCGTCAGCAGCCCGTAGGCGGCAGGTTCCATGTCGGGATGGACCTGGCGGGACAGCTGATGGGAGACGGACCGTGCCCTTCGCCAAAAGACGCTGATCTGGTGCTCCACAGTCTTCAACGCCGCGTCAACGGTGTTATCTGCAGGGTCGGCAGGAGCGGAAACGTCAGGGGAGTTGCTCATGGCAACAATTCTAGGGTCCCGCTCCATGAGAGACTCTATTGGTGCGAATCAGTGACTACTGGCGTCTGATGGACGACGAATTCGGTTCCGGCTACTCCCGGGTCCTGAGCAGTACCCTGATCCTGGCCGGGGTCGGCGGGCGTACCGCGGACCAGGCACTCGCCGCGGGAGTGAGTCCCCGGCAGGTCTGGCTGGCGATGTGTGACGTCCAGGACGTCCCGCCGGAACGCCGCCTGGGCCGGGACATCAAGCCGGCCCGCGACTGACCGCCATCAACCTGACACGCCGCCGGATTGTTCGAATATCTGTTCGGGTAAAGCTATGCTTTTCGTAGTGGGTTATCCACATAGCCGATGTCATCCGGCGAGAATGTCTGTGGGTGCCATTAGCGTCAGAGATGACCAAGAAACGGCCGCTGAGGCCACTCCACAATGAGAAAGCATTAGAGGTGTGAACCATGGCGGCAGCCCCGGATCGTCAAAAGGCGCTCGACGCAGCGCTGGCACAGATTGACAAGCAGTTCGGCAAGGGCTCGGTTATGCGGCTGGGCGACGAAGTCCGCGCCCCCATCGAGGTCATCCCCACCGGATCCATCGCGCTGGACGTCGCCCTCGGAATTGGCGGGCTTCCCCGCGGCCGCGTTGTGGAGATCTACGGACCGGAATCCTCAGGTAAGACCACCGTTGCGCTCCACGCCGTGGCCAACGCCCAGCGCCAGGGCGGTATTGCCGCCTTCATCGACGCCGAGCACGCCCTGGACCCGGAGTACGCCGCCAAGCTGGGCGTGGACACGGACGCCCTTCTGGTCTCACAGCCGGATACCGGCGAGCAGGCCCTGGAAATCATGGACATGCTTATCGGCTCAGGCTCGCTTGACGTCATCGTCATCGACTCCGTGGCGGCGCTGGTGCCCCGGGCGGAAATCGAAGGAGACATGGGCGACAGCCACGTTGGCCTGCAGGCGCGCCTGATGAGCCAGGCGCTGCGTAAGATCACCGGCCGCCTGAGCCAGACCAAAACCACAGCAATCTTCATCAACCAGCTCCGCGAAAAGATCGGCGTCTTCTTCGGTTCCCCCGAGACCACCACCGGTGGTAAGGCCTTGAAGTTCTACGCCTCCATCCGCATCGACGTACGCCGCATCCAGACGCTCAAGGAAGGCGCCGATTCCGTCGGTAACCGCACCAAGGCCAAGATCGTCAAGAACAAAATGGCACCGCCCTTCAAGATCGCCGAATTCGACATCATCTACGGCCAGGGCATCTCCCGCGAGGGAGGCATCATCGACATGGGTGTGGAACACGGCATCATCAAGAAGTCCGGTTCATGGTTTACGTACGACGGCGACCAACTGGGCCAAGGTATGGAGAACTCCCGTCGGTTCCTGCGTGACAACCCGGAACTCGCTGCCGAGCTTGAGCGCTTGATCAAGGAAAAGCTTGGGGTTGGCGTCAAGCCTGCCGAGGCGGATTCCAAGGACACACCGAAGCTGAAGGCTGTTGACGGCTTCTAGGGATACCCCGGACTTCGTGGACGGGCAGGGCCCGGGCGTTGGCACCGGCCCAGGTCGACGCCGGAGGGGCCGGGGCGGCGGACGCTCCGGCTTCGGATCGGACGGGCCAAGCCCGGATTCCTCAGTTGCATCAGACCCGGAACCGGATCCTGCCTCGGTTGCGCGGGCGATAGTGCTGCGGCAGCTGACCAGTTCGGCCAAGAGCCGGCTGCAGCTGTCGCGAAAGCTGGCGGAGCGGAACATCCCCGAGGACGTTGCCGAGTCCGTGCTGGACCGATTCCAGGAAGTGCGGCTCATCGACGACGCCGAGTTTGCGGACATGTGGGTGCGCAGCCGGGCCCAGTCGCGGAAACTGGCCAAGGGCGCTCTTCGCCGCGAGCTTGCCGACAAGGGGATCGATTCTGATACGGCCGCCGCAGCGTTGGAACAACTCTCCGATGAGGACGAGGAAGCCGCGGCCCGCGTGCTTGTGGAGCGGAAGCTCCATCCGGGCACGGACCTGGCGGACCGGTCAGAGCGGGATAAGACCACGCGGCGGCTCGCGTCCATGCTTGCGCGCAAGGGATACCAGCCATCGCAGGCATTCAGGATCGTGGGTGAGGTGCTGGCCTCGCGCGCCGGCTACGCGGGTGAGGACGGTCCGGCGGATGGTCTGCCCTACGACTAGCCCGTCCGCGTCGTGGGCGCCCCGGTTTGGGTAATCGGTTGTGTAGGTTTGCCAGCGAAGCGGCGCTTCCGCCGACCCGGTACCCTTAACAGGTGAGTTTGACCATTCCTTCCCCCGCATCCGGTACCGTCCCGTCAGCCGACCCTGCCGTGCAGCCGCGTACCTATCAGGTGCGCACCTTCGGCTGCCAGATGAACGTGCACGACTCCGAACGGATGGCGGGCATGCTCGAGGACGCCGGCTACGTGCCGGCAGACGGTGACCACGCCGACGTGGTGGTCTTCAACACGTGCGCGGTCCGGGAGAACGCCGACAACAAGCTGTACGGCAACCTCGGCATGCTGGCTCCGGTGAAGGCGGCCAACCCTGGCATGCAGATCGCCGTCGGCGGGTGCCTGGCCCAGAAGGACCGCGAAACGATCCTCAAGAAGGCACCGTGGGTGGACGCCGTCTTCGGAACCCACAACGTGGGCGCTCTGCCCGCCCTTCTTGACCGCGCGCGCCACAACAACGAAGCGCAGCTGGAGATTCTCGAATCCCTTGACGTGTTCCCCTCCACTTTGCCCACCAAGAGGGACTCGGTCTACTCCGGCTGGGTATCCATCTCAGTCGGCTGCAACAACACGTGTACCTTCTGCATCGTTCCAGCCCTGCGCGGCAAGGAGAAGGACCGCCGCCCGGGCGACATCCTGGCCGAAATCCAGGCCCTCGTGGATGACGGCGCCATTGAAGTCACCCTGCTCGGCCAGAATGTGAACTCCTACGGTGTTGAGTTCGGCGACCGGCAGGCCTTTTCCAAACTCCTGCGTGCCTGCGGAGAGATCGAAGGCCTGGAACGGGTGCGGTTTACGAGCCCCCATCCGGCGGCTTTTACCGACGACGTCATCGACGCCATGGCCGAAACGCCCAACGTCATGCCACAGCTGCACATGCCGCTGCAGTCCGGCTCGGATAAAGTCCTGCGCGACATGAAGCGGTCCTACCGGTCCACCAAGTTCCTCGGCATCCTGGACAAGGTCCGAGAGAAAATCCCGCACGCCGCCATTTCCACTGACATCATCGTGGGCTTCCCCGGCGAATCCGAGGAGGACTTCCAGGCCACCCTGGATGTCGTGGAGAAATCCCGCTTTGCCACTGCCTTTACGTTCCAGTACTCCAAGCGCCCGGGCACCCCGGCGGCCGACCTTCCGGACCAGCTGCCCAAAGCCATCGTCCAGGAACGATTCGAGCGCCTTACCGCCCTGCAGGACAGAATCGCGGCGGAGGAAAACGCCAAACAGCTGGGCCGCAGGGTGGAAGTCATGGTCACCGCACAGTCCGGACGCAAAGCCGGGGAAACCCACCGGCTCTCCGGTCGCTCCCAGGACCAGCGGCTGGTGCATTTCTCAGTCCCGGTCGGGGCGCCGTCGCCCCGCCCCGGTGACCTCGTGACGGTTACCATTACCGAAGCCGCAGCTTTCCACCTCGTGGCCGATCCCACTGTGGAGGACTACAGCCTTCGGCGTTCACGAGCTGGTGACGCCTGGGACAGGTCGCAGGCCGACTCCTGCGGCGCACCGGCACCGGGCTCGGCAAAGACCGGAGCCGGCCGCACCGGGGTTTCGCTTGGCATGCCGTCCCTGCCGGTCCGCAGCGCCTGACCGGTGGCACCCCCACCGGTCATAGCCGTTGTTGGCCCCACCGGGTCCGGTAAGTCCGACCTCGCTGTCAACCTGGCCCTGGCCCTGGATGGCGAGGTGGTCAACGCCGACGCCATGCAGTTCTACCGCGGTATGGACATTGGCACGGCGAAAATCACCACCGCCGAACGCAGGGGAGTTCCCCACCACCTGCTCGACACCCTGGACGTCACCGAGGAAGCGAGCGTCTCGGACTTCCAGCGGCAGGCCCGCGCCATCATCGCGGACATCCACCAACGTGGTAAGCGTGCCATCCTGGCCGGCGGTTCCGGACTCTATGTCCGTGCGGCGCTGGACGTCCTGGAGTTCCCGGGAACCGACCCTGACGTACGCGGCCAGCTGGAAGCGGACTATGCGGCCGAAGGTTCGGGGCCGCTCCTTGCCCGGCTCCGTGTCGTCGACCCCATTTCGGCCGACCGTGTCTCAGATGCCCGGCGTATCATCAGGGCGCTGGAAGTCCACCAGCTCACTGGGCGGCCCTTCAGTTCTTTCATGCCCCGGCGGGAGTATTTCCAGCCCGCCCTCCAGATCGGACTGGCCGTAGACCGGGATCAGCTGCGCGAACGGCTGGCGCAGCGCGTTCATAGCATGGTGGATAAGGGGCTGCTGGAAGAGGTCCGCCGACTGGACGCGGCAGGCCTGCGCCGCGGCAAGACGGCCCCGCGGGCTTTGGGCTACTCCCAGTTCCTCAAAGTCCTCGACGGCGGCGCCACCGTCGAGGAAGCCGTCGAGGAGACCATCGTGGCGACCCGGCAGTTTGCCAGGCGGCAGCTGACCTGGTTCCGTGCCGATCCCCGGATCAGCTGGCTGGACTGGCAGGATCCCGACCTTGAAACCCGCGCGGCGGCGCTCTGCACCTGAACCCACGCAGTTCCCTGGCCGGGGGCGGGTTTCTGTGGCCCTGCCTTTGGCCGGTAGCCTTGGAGCATGGACGCTACCCCTGCTGTGACTCTCGAGCCCGCCTTCGCCGCCTTGGGCGGACTCCGCTTCTCTAAAGGGCACGGTACAGGAAACGATTTTGTCCTGGTCGCTGACCCTGACGGTGTCCACACTATTGCCGCAGACCAGGTGGCCGCGCTGTGCGACAGGCACCGCGGCATAGGCGGCGACGGACTCATCCGCGCCGTGCCATCGCGATACCTGCCCGAGGGCCGGGAACTGCTCGAAGGAACACCGGACGCGGAATGGTTCATGGACTACCGCAACGGAGACGGCTCCCTGTCTGAGATGTGCGGCAACGGCGTCCGTGTGTTCGTCCACTTCCTCCGGGCCGAGGGCCTGGTTGACCTGCCCGACGGCGGGGCCCTGACCATCGGAACCCGCGGCGGGGTCAAGACTGTCGTCCGCACGGGCGAGGACTACGCCGTCGACATGGGCCCCTGGCAGTTCATCTTCCCCGGCGCGGCCACCGCCAAAGCCATGGACTCCCTGGTCACGGCCGATGGCCTGGAAGTACCCCGCCCCGCCATCTCCGTCAGCATGGGCAACCCGCACACCGTGGTGGCCCTCGCCGAGCTTTCCGAGCTGGAAGCCACCCGGCTCTTCACCGCGCCGCATGTCGATCCTACACCCGTCAACGGAACCAACGTCGAATTCGTGGTCCCCGCGGAGCCGCTGGTGCACGACGGCGTAGGCACCATCACCATGAGGGTCCACGAACGCGGTGTCGGCG
Organism: Pseudarthrobacter sp. NPDC055928; assembly: GCF_042270935.1. Taxonomy (NCBI): domain Bacteria; kingdom Bacillati; phylum Actinomycetota; class Actinomycetes; order Micrococcales; family Micrococcaceae; genus Pseudarthrobacter; species Pseudarthrobacter sp. NPDC055928. The sequence continues at coordinate 12,333 of NZ_JBHJZH010000011.1, read as the reverse complement.
AAACGCAATCCTGCGGCACAGGCGCCTGCGCCGCTGCCGTGGCAATCCGGCATTGGGCCGGGGCCGGCGCACCAGACGCCTGGAACGTCAAGGTGCCAGGCGGCGTCGTCGGCGTTAAATTCTTTGCCGGAGCCGGTGGGCACGAGCACGTCGAACTCAGCGGCCCGGCCGTGATTGTGGCTAGCGGGACGCTTTCCTGACCCGCAGGATCCTGAAGGATTTGGCCGTGGCTTCCCGGGTGACGGTGAACGAGGCGTCCAGCTCCTGGGACAGCCAGCGCTGAAGGGAATCGGAGCCGAGGTTCTTTTGCACCACCAGCCATGCTGAGCCGCCAGGCGCCAGCCTCGGAATCCACAGCTTCAGCAGCGAGTGGAGTTCCTCCTTACCGATCCGGATCGGCGGGTTGGACCAGATCGTGTCAAAGCGGAGTTCCGGGTCCACGGCCTCCGGCATGCTGGCCGTCACGTTGCCCAGGCCGAGCGAAGCCGCATTTTCGTTTGTCAGCGTGATGCAGCGTTCGTTGACGTCCACGGCGTAGACATGGGCTGCCGGCGACTTCAGGGCCATCGTGAGCGCAATCGGACCCCAGCCGCAGCCGATGTCCAGCAGGTTTCCCGACGGCGACGGCGCCGGGACTTCGGCGAGCAAGACGGCGGTGCCCTTGTCTATCCCGTCAGGGCTGAAGATGCCACCGGATGTCTGCAGTGTGCGCGTTTCCCCAGCGAGATCCACCGTGAGCGGCTTGCGGGTAAAGGGCCCTGCGGGCGATGCGCTGAAATAGTGTGCGGACTCCATAACTGGCCAGATTAGTTGGCCCTGAAGCGTAAGGGAAACCGCGGGGGACCGGGTCTGCTAATCTGGAAGGCATGTTCCTGATCTTCGAGTAGCCGGCACGGGTTGAACCCGTCCCGCAGCCATGTCCCGCAGCGATGCAGGTTTCCTACCTTCCGCAGATGCGTCATCGACCAAGCTTTCGCCGGCTGGTCCGACCGCCGGGCAATACTCGAAGCCAGCTTCCCGCTGCGCCCCTCCTGACGTTGCCTGCGCATACCACTTCGTCCACCCTTTCGAAGGCGTGGATCCTACGCTGCACGCCATCGCTTGTACGGTGTGCGCAACAGACAGGAGTCCTGGATGACCGCCAGCCGTCAGCCCAGCGCGAATACGTCCCCACTCACCAGCAATCGGCACTATTCTGGAAATGCCGAATCTTCAAAGGAGACCATGACCAGCCAGCCCAACACCGGATCCGATCCAGCAGCCCAGGATATGAGCCCGGAGGAAATCCAAGCTGTCATCGACCGGATTCTTTCCAAGGATGTTCCGGCAAAACGAGGCCCCGCCACAGAAGGCGACGGCAGGGCGGTGTTCGGCAAAGCCCAGGCGATCTCCCGCCTCGAAGAAGAACACAGCGCCTACGACGGCGACCAGCAGGACCTCGAAGAGCGCCGGGCACTCCGCCGCACGGCAGGGTTGTCCACGGAACTCGAAGACGTCACCGAAGTCGAATACCGTCAGTTGCGCCTGGAGCGCGTGGTCCTGGCTGGCCTGTGGGCCGAAGGAACGCTCGCGGACGCTGAGAACTCACTTCGTGAGCTTGCAGCGTTGGCCGAGACCGCCGGTTCGGAAGTCCTGGACGGCATGGTCCAGCGCCGAGCCAAACCGGACCCCGGAACGTTCCTAGGGTCAGGCAAAGCCCTGGAACTCAAGGAAATCGTGATGTCCACCGGCGCGGATACCGTAGTGGTTGACGCCGAACTGGCTCCCTCCCAGCGGCGCGGGCTGGAGGACATCGTCAAGGTCAAGGTCATTGACCGTACGGCCCTGATCCTGGACATTTTCGCCCAGCACGCCAAGAGCCGTGAGGGCAAGGCCCAGGTGGAACTGGCTCAGCTCGAATACTTGCTGCCACGCCTGCGCGGCTGGGGCGAATCCATGTCCCGCCAGGCTGGTGGCCAGGTGGGCGGCGCTGGCGCCGGTATGGGTTCGCGTGGTCCCGGTGAGACGAAAATCGAACTGGACCGTCGCCGGATCCGTACCCGCATGGCTAAGCTGCGGCGCGAGATCGCCGCGATGAAGCCGGCCCGGGAAACCAAACGGGCCAACCGGCGTCGTAATTCAGTGCCGTCCGTTGCCATAGCCGGCTACACCAACGCCGGGAAATCGTCGTTGCTGAACCGGCTGACGGACGCTGGCGTTCTGGTGGAGAACGCGTTGTTCGCCACCTTGGATCCGACCGTGCGCAAGGCGGAGACCGCGGATGGCCTGGGCTATACCCTGGCGGACACCGTGGGCTTTGTCCGCTCCCTTCCCACCCAGCTCGTGGAGGCATTCCGTTCCACACTGGAGGAAGTAGCGGACGCGGACCTCATCCTGCATGTGGTGGATGCCTCGCACCCGGACCCGGAAGGCCAGATCGCCGCAGTCCGCAAGGTGTTCAGCGAAGTCGATGCCCGCAAGGTGCCGGAAATCATCGTCCTGAACAAGGCAGACGCCGCGGATCCGTTTGTGATCGAACGCCTCAAGCAGCGCGAACCCCGCCATGTGGTGGTGTCGGCGCGGACCGGCGAAGGGATCGCGGAGCTGCTGCGCGAGATCAGCAGCTCGATCCCGCGGCCCAGCGTCAAGCTTGAACTCCTCATTCCCTACAATCGTGGCGACGTAATCAGCAAACTGCATGACACCGACGCGGAAATCCTCAGCCTTGACCATGGCGAGGACGGAACGCGGGCAGTGGTGATGGTCCGGGAAGGCCTCGCGGCTGAACTGGAATCATTCGTCAGCAATGGCTGAACCGGTGGCAGGTGAGCCTTCAGGCACGGCCGGCGAGCAGTTCGTGATCGAACTGCTCGACCGTGCCGTGGCCGGAATGGGCGGACAAAGCCGCAGCGGCCAGCACGAGATGGCCAGGCAGGTGGCCCGTGCCATCGAAACCGGCGACCACCTCCTGGTCCAGGCCGGCACTGGAACGGGAAAGTCGCTGGCTTACCTGATTCCGCTCATTGCGCACTCGCTGGTGAGCAACAAGCCCACCTTGGTTTCCACCGCAACATTGGCCCTGCAGACACAGATTGTGGGCCGCGACCTGCCGCGGCTGCTGAAGACCATCACCCCGGCCCTGGACCGCCCCGTCAAGGTGGCGCTGGTGAAGGGTCGCTCCAACTACGTCTGCCGGCACAAGCTTGAAGGCGGGTTTCCCTCGGAGGAACCCTCCGAAGGCCAGCTTTTTTCCCTTGGCGAGGACACCAGCGTGCCGCACTTCGCAGCCGCTCTCGGGGGACCGGCGTCGCAGTTGGGCAAAGAGGTAGTGCGGCTGCGCGACTGGGCGCAAAAAACCACTACCGGCGACCGTGACGAACTCCTCCCGGGTGTCACGGACCGTGCCTGGCGGCAGGTTTCGGTGACGTCGATGGAATGCCTGGGGGCGCAGAAGTGCCCGATGGCCGCTGAATGCTTCAGCGAACTCGCCCGCCAGGACGCGGCCGACGCCGATGTTGTGGTCACCAACCACGCGATGCTCGCCGTCAGCGCGTTCGAGGGGCTGGCTGTCCTGCCCGAATACGACGTCGTGGTGGTTGACGAGGCGCACGAGCTACAGGACCGGGTGACCGGTGCGGTGTCCGGGCAGCTGTCCGTAGCGATGGTCCATGCGGCGGCTGCCGGAGCGCGGAAGCACACGGCCATTACGGTGGACGCCCTCAACGCTGCGGCCGCCAACCTGGAACTGGCATTGGCAGGGGTTCCCAACGGGCTCCTTCCCAACGGACTTAATGACGAGCAGCTGGACTGCATCGACCAGCTGCGTGACGCCTGCAGGGCTGCCCTGTCCGACTCGAAGGGGGACAGCAGCCAGGCGGCCGACGGCGGGCGGCAGCTCGCGCGCTCACGTCTGATGCTCATCCTGGAACTGTGTGAACGGCTGATCGTGGCCCGGGAGAACCGGGAAGTGGTGTGGTTCTCGCGTGCCAGCACCTTCGATCCGCAGCAAGGCTATGCGCAGCCCGACGACGCCGCACCGGCACTGATAAACATCGCACCGCTCAGCGTCGCAGGGAAGCTGCGCGAGGGACTGTTCGAAGGCCACACCGTAGTGCTGACCTCGGCCACACTGGCCATCGGCTCCGCTTTCGAGCCGGCCGCCGGCGGGCTGGGCCTTGTGGGCCCGGGCGCCCCGAGCTGGACGGGCATTGACGTCGGTTCCCCGTTTGACTACCCAAAGCAGGGAATACTGTACGTTGCCGGGCACCTGCCCAAGCCCGGGCGCGGTGTGTCCGCGGAGGCGCTGGAGGAGCTCGAGGCGCTGATCAGGGCCTCAGGCGGCGGTGCACTGTGCCTGTTCTCCTCACGCCGCGCCGCAGAAGAAGCAGCCGACGCCTTGCGGCCCCGTCTGGGACTGAGCATCCTCTGCCAGGGCGATTCCACGATGACCGCCTTGGTCAAGCAGTTCGCCGACGAGCCTGACACATGCCTCTTCGGAACCATGTCCCTGTGGCAGGGAGTGGACGTACCCGGCGGCTCCTGTCGGCTGGTGGTGATTGACCGCATTCCGTTCCCTCGGCCGGACGACCCCCTTATGACTGCCCGTTCCCGGGCCGTCGCCCAGGCCGGCGGCAACGGCTTTATGTCGGTCTCCGCCACTCATGCCGCCATCCGTCTTGCCCAGGGTGCCGGCCGGCTGATCCGGTCCACCGGGGACAAAGGTGTGGTGGCGGTGCTTGATTCACGGCTGGCAACCGAGAGGTACGCCGGGTTCCTCCGGGGTGCGCTGCCGCCCTTCTGGCCCACCACAGATCGAAAGATTGCGTTTGCGGCGCTGGAACGGCTGTCCAAAGAGCACGCCTGAGTTAACTGCGAAGATCAGCTGAGCCAGCCCTTGTGGACGGGCTCAGCTGATCTTTTTGCTGCTGGGCAATGTACCTAGAGTGAACGCAGAACCGAAACGACCTTGCCCATGATGGTGGCGTGGTCGCCCAGGATGGGTTCGTACTGCGTGTTCTGCGGCAACAGCCACGTGTGGCCGTCCCGCTGGCGGAACGTCTTGACGGTTGCTTCGTCGTCCAGGAGGGCTGCGACGATGTCCCCGTTCACGGCGTCGGCCTGGCGCCTCACCACCACCCAGTCGCCATCGCAGATGGCCGCGTCCACCATGGAGTCTCCGGCCACCCTGAGCATAAAGAGCTCGCCCTGACCGACCAGTTGGCGGGGGAGGGGCATCACGTCTTCAACCACCTGGTCCGCAAGGATCGGCCCGCCGGCTGCGATCCGGCCTACCAGGGGAACCATGGCCGTATCCATGGCAGTGGAAAGCTCCGTTACCTTCCCGCCGCTGATGCCCCGCAGGGTTGCCGGTGCGGCGGAGCCGGGAGCCTTGGCAGTCCCGCCGTCCAGGGTGAGCGGCATCAGGACCTCCATGGCCCGTGGCCGCTTAGGGTCCCGGCGCAGGTATCCCAACTTCTCCAGCTGCGAGAGTTGATGCGTCACGCTGGAGAGGCTGGCCAGCCCCACGGTGTCGCCAATTTCGCGCATGGACGGGGGGTATCCGTTGTCATTGACTGAACGCTGGATCGTTTCCAGGATCTTCTTCTGACGGGCAGTCAGCCCCTTGGGAGTCCTCTGGGGCTGTGGACCCCGCGGGGTCGCCCTGCCGCCGGCTGCTGCTGCCATGTTAGCCAATGCCTTTCCGTTGCCCCGGTGCCTCCGGCGCCGGGTGCCGGGAGCCTCCGGCATTGATTGTCAGACCCTGCTGATCAACTACAGAGGTGGCTGTACTTCGGGTGGTTGATCCTTGGTTCAAACGTAGGCCAGCCGCAACACTTTTTCAAACATTTGTTCTAGCGAGTCTCGACAATGTTCGTTGATAAGTGCTAAAACAGAAGAAGCAAAGTTCGAACATGTGTTCTATTCGCATCCGGAAGCGTTCGAAGATTCGAATACTTCGGGAACGTCCGCTTCGCCGGACAAGCGGAAGGAACACTCCGGGCAGCAAAGCATGGTCCAGGAGGGCTCATTTCATGTCAGCGTTTTCAGCATCGCAGGACTCCCGTCCGCAGTTCGTCTCGGTACAGCACCTCACGTCAGTCCCGCAGGTCCGCCCCGGCAAGGAGCAGTTGCCGCCCCTTCGCCTGACGCGACGCGGACGGGTGGTCCTGATCGGCATCCCGCTGGTCCTGCTCGCTGTCCTGATCTTCCTGCTGGCGGGATTCTTGAACGCCCCCGCCAAGGCAGCAGACTCCGCAGCCGATCTCTCAATCACACCGACAGTGTCCGTCACCGTACAGTCCGGGGAGTCACTGTGGGCGATCGCGGCAGCGGTTGCACCCGAGCGCGATCCCCGCGACGTGATAGCGGACATCGTCCAGCTCAACAACCTCACTGCCGGCGCTGTCGTGCCAGGCCAGCAGCTGTTTGTACCTGTGAAGTGACGCTGCCGCTGACCGTCACATTTTCGGGGTCCATGCTTCGGCACTAAACTGTTCAGGTGAATGACCAGCTAGAGCGTCTGAACCGCCTTCCCCTCCGCAGCAACCTCCGTGGCCTGACCCCGTACGGGGCTCCCCAGTTGGATGTTCCCATTCTGCTGAACGTCAACGAAAACACCCACGGCGTTCCTGCGGACGTACGGGCCGCGATCAGCGCAGCAGTCACCGAGGCAGCCGCCGGCCTGAACCGCTACCCGGACCGTGAATTTTCCGATCTCCGCGTTGCGCTGGCCGAGTACCTTGGCCACGGTCTTGACGCAACCAACATCTGGGCAGCCAACGGCTCTAACGAAGTGCTTCAGCAGATCCTCCAGGCGTTTGGCGGACCCGGCCGCACGGCCCTGGGCTTCCCTCCCACGTACTCCATGTACCCCCTACTGGCCAGCGGCACCGACACAAAGTACGTTGCCGGCCAGCGTGCGCTCGGCTACGGCCTCAGCGCCGAATCAGCCGCCCTGCAGGTGAAGGAACTCCAGCCGAACATCGTTTTCCTGAGTTCGCCCAACAACCCCACCGGCACAGGGCTGGGGCTGGATGTTGTGGAGGCCGTGTACGCCGCCGGCGAGGACAGCCAGACCATCGTGATTGTGGATGAGGCGTACCACGAATTTGCCCACGACGGTACGCCGAGCGCCCTGACCCTGCTGCCGGGCCGGGAACGCCTCATCGTCACCCGGACCATGAGCAAGGCCTTTGCCCTCGCCGGAGCCCGGCTGGGCTACATGGCTGCCGCCCCCGAAGTGACGGACGCCCTGCGCCTCGTGCGGCTGCCCTACCACCTGTCCGCCGTCACGCAAGCCACGGCCTTGGCCGCCCTCCAGCACCGCGAGGCGCTGATGGCCGATGTTGAGGACATCAAGAAGCAGCGTGACCGCATCGTCTCGGAGCTCACACGGATGGGCCTCAAACCCGCCGCTTCGGACTCGAACTTCGTCTTCTTCGGCGGACTGGACCGGCCCCACGACGTCTGGCAGCAGCTGCTGGACTCCGGCGTCCTGATCAGGGACGTCGGAATCCCCGGCCATTTGCGCGTCACAGCCGGGACTGAGACAGAAACCACTGCCTTCCTCACATCCCTGGAAGCCATCCTGGCGAGCCAGGCAAAGCTGCCCGCCTAAACTTGAGTTAGCCGCGCTGCGCGCGCCGGCAATCACTCCTTCTTCGCAAAGGACATATGACCATGAGTTCCACCGGATCCAGCACTGCCGCGTCCCGCATCGCACGCATGGAGCGTGCCACCAGCGAATCGTCAGTACTCGTGGAGATCAACCTCGACGGAACCGGCGTCTCAAACATCGACACCTCGGTCCCGTTCTATGACCACATGCTCACGGCACTGTGCAAGCACTCGCTCATTGACATGACAGTAAAGGCCACCGGCGACACCCACATCGATGTCCACCACACCGTGGAAGACGTCGCCATTACCTTCGGTGAAGTCCTGCGCACAGCCCTCGGCAACAAGGCCGGCATCCGCCGCTTCGGCGAAGCCACCGTGCCGCTGGATGAGGCCCTGGCGCACGCGGTAGTTGATGTCTCCGGCCGGCCCTACCTGGTCCACGGCGGCGAGCCTGCCGGCCAGGAGTACCACCTGATCGGCGGCCACTTCACCGGGTCGCTGACACGGCACGTCTTCGAGGCGATCACGCTGCACGCAGGCATCTGCCTGCACATGAACGTCATCGCCGGCCGGGACCCGCACCACATCGTCGAGGCACAGTTCAAGGCATTCGCCCGTGCATTGCGTGCAGCCGTGGAGCCCGATCCCCGTGTAGAAGGCATTCCGTCCACCAAGGGTGCCCTGTGAGCGGCCAGATCCTCCGCGACGGCGCCGTGATCGACCCGGCTTCCCTGAAGAAGCCGGAATCGCCCGAAGGCAAGCCCACCGTCACCGTGCTCGACTACGGGTCCGGTAACGTCCGTTCCGCCGTGCGCGCCCTCGAACGGGCCGGGGCAGAAGTCATCCTCAGCTCCAAGCCCGAGGACGTACTGAACGCCGACGGCCTCGTGGTCCCCGGCGTCGGCGCTTTCGAAACGGTCATGCGCGAACTGAAAGCCGTGGACGGCATCCGCCTCATCGGCCGGCGCGTCGCCGGCGGGCGTCCAGTGCTGGGTATCTGTGTAGGCCTCCAGGTCCTGTTCGAGGCTGGTGTGGAACACGGCACCGAGGCCGAAGGCATGGGGGAGTGGCCCGGAAAGGTGGAACTCCTTCCGGCGGAGGTCGTACCGCACATGGGCTGGAACACCGTCAAAGTGCCGGAAGGGTCCAAGTTGTTCGCAGGCGTCGAGGACCAGCGTTTTTACTTCGTGCACTCCTACGGCGTCCAGGAATGGAACTTTGACGTGGTGCAGCCGCGCATGGCACCGCCCAAGGTCACCTGGTCCGAGCACGGCGCGCCGTTCATCGCTGCCGTGGAGAACGGACCGCTTTGCGCCACCCAGTTCCACCCGGAAAAATCCGGCGACGCCGGAGCCCGCCTCCTGCGCAACTGGGTGGACGCCCTGCGGAAGCCTGCACCCGCGGATGGCAACGCCTAGATGTGGTCCATTGTCCTGATGGGGCTCGCCGGCCTCCTGGTGGGCGGTGCCCTGTCCTTCCGGCAGCAGCACAAGCCGCTTTGGACCCAAATTGGCTTCTACGTCCTGGCCGGCATGTCCCTGCTGGCTGCCGCCCTGCTGACCTTTCCCGGAAGCTAGCCCGCACCGGGCCACCTCCCACTAACAGCTGCACACCTACCTGAGGATTCTGAGATGACCACCGCAAACGATCTGCCGGTTCTTGAACTGCTCCCCGCCGTCGACGTCGTGAACGGCCAGGCCGTCCGGCTGGTGCAGGGTGAGGCCGGCAGCGAAACGAGTTACGGCACTCCGTTGGAAGCCGCCCTCAACTGGCAGCAGCAGGGCGCCGAATGGGTACACCTGGTGGACCTCGACGCCGCGTTCGGCCGCGGCTCCAATGCAGAACTCCTCCGCGAAGTGGTGGGCCGCCTGGACATCAAGGTGGAGCTCTCCGGCGGACTTCGGGACGATGAATCACTGGAAGCTGCCTTGGACCTCGGCGTGGCACGAGTGAACCTTGGCACCGCGGCCCTGGAAAACCCGGAATGGACAGCCCGGGCCATCGACCGCTTTGGCGACAAAATCGCCGTCGGCCTCGACGTCCGCGGAACCACGCTGGCAGGCCGCGGCTGGACCAAGGAGGGCGGTGACCTCTGGGAGGTCCTCGGCCGCCTGGAGGAGGCCGGCTGCGCCCGGTACGTTGTCACCGACGTCACCAAGGACGGCACCCTGCAAGGGCCCAATGTGGAATTGCTGCGCCAGATGGTGGAGAAGACCGGCAAGCCCGTGGTGGCCTCCGGCGGCATTTCCAGCCTCGATGACCTCAAGGTGCTCCGTTCCCTTGTCCCGCTGGGCGTCGAAGGCGCCATCGTGGGCAAGGCCCTCTACGCCGGAGCCTTCACGCTGCCCGAAGCCCTCGACGTCGCTGGCCGCCGCTAAGCCCCGGTCAGCCTGACAGGATGGAACCGAACGGCACTGCACCTGGCCTGGACGGCGCGTCCGGCAGCATTTCCGGCACGGCCGGACCGGCGCAGCGGCACCTGCCCGGCCACATCGCAGCAGCCCTCGCCGGAGCCGGTGGAGCGGCAGACTCGGCGGGCCGGCCGTGGCAGGGCCGAAGCCTGGCCGGGGACGACGGGAAGATCCACAACTTCGAGGACGACGACGGAACGGCCGACGCCGGATACCTCGCCGCGGTTGCGGCGCTTCGGAACGGAAGCGGAGACGAGGCGGCCGTCGTCGCCTCGCTGGCGACAGCAAGGGTCTTTATCCCCATTATTGCCCAGCTCGCGGAAGAAGCCGAAGGCGAAGACGGCCTGACGGCTGACAAGCAAGCGGACATGGCGCTCGTGATGCTGAAGGCAGCCGACGGCAGGACCGCAATGCCCGCCTTCACATCCGCCCAGGCGCTGTCCAACTGGCACCCGGATGCCCGGCCGGTGGCTGTGTACGCCGCGAGGGCTGCCCTCTCCGCGGTGTCGGAACAGGCCGAACTCCTGGTGCTGGATCCCGGTTCTGAGGTCACGTTTGTGGTCCGTCGTCCTGCCGTGTGGGCACTGGCCCAGCAACGCACCTGGGTGCCCTCCTACCTTGACCGCGAAGTGGCCGCCACCATAGCGGAGGCTGCTACCGGATTCCCCGCCGTCCGGAATATCGGACTCCTGCCTGGGGCCGGCGTCGCCTCAACTACTGGGACCGGTGACACGTTGCCGGGTGGGGGCGCGGGTCCCGAACTGCAGATGGTGCTTTACCTTGAGGACGGCCTTGACGCCGCCGCGGTCCAGGAGCTTGTGGCCGGCCTCCAATCCGCCTGGTCCAGGAATGTATTGTTTGGGGAGCGGGTTGACTCGATCGAAATCAAGTTGAGGCGCGCTTTTCAATAGCTGACGGTCAGCGGGGAGACCCCTCGGGCTGCCCGCGGCAGACCAAAGGAATTTCCGTGAATTTCGCCCTATATCGGGAGCTGCTCTCCGTTCGCCCCATTAGGCGGCTGCTGCTCGTAGGCATGATTGCCCGTATCCCGCACTCCGCCGCCGGCGTCCTGCTGACCCTGCACATCGTCCTGACGCTGGACAAAGGCTACGCTGCCGCCGGGGCGGCCGCGGCCGTGATGACCATCGGCATAGCGCTCGGGGCGCCGTGGCGCGGCCGGCGCGTGGACACAGTGGGCTTGCGCAGGGCCCTCATCCCGTCGGTGGTTTCCGAAACAGTCATCTGGTCTGCCGTGCCCCACGTGACGTACGAATGGCTGCTGCCGCTGGTCTTCATCGGCGGGCTGCTGACGCTCCCGATCTTCAGCGTCCTCCGCCAGTCCCTGGGCGTCCTGGCAGACGGCGACCAGCGGCGGACCGCCTTCGCCCTGGACTCCATCACCACCGAGATGGTGTTCATGATCGGCCCCGCCGTCGGAGCCGTGGTGGCTACCAGTGGTTACTCCGTACTGGGGCTGACCATCGTTGGCGTCTCCACCTCACTGGCAGGGCTGTTCCTGATGTGGTTCAACCCGCCCACCCGGAGCGTCGCCCAGACCGAGGAATGTGAGGCGGACCAACGCCACGCAGCGGAAGTTGCCGTGGTCTCCGCCGCACCAGCCCACGTCCAGGAGGCGGCGGCAGACCTGATGCCCGCCGCTACCCATGGCGGACCCGGTCTCCGGGGAAGGGTGGCCCACAACTTCGCGTGGTTCACGGCCACTGTCGCGGCCGTCTTTGCGGTTGCGGCGGGCGCCGGGATGGTGCTCAGCGGCACGGACGTCGGCATCGTCGCAGCTCTCGAAACAGGCGGACACCAAAGTGAGATCGGTATTGTGTTCCTTTTCTGGTGTGCTGCGTCCGTGGTTGGCGGCCTCGTTTATGGCGCCATGCACCGCCCGGTTTCGCCGATTGTCCTTCTTCTGGGGATGGCCGCCCTGACCATCCCGATGGGCTTCGCGCACGATACGTGGACTTTGGCGTTCGTCTCGATCCTGCCCGGCCTCCTGTGCGCTCCGGTGTTGTCCGCCGCGTCCGAGAAAGTGGCGGACCTGGTGGCTGAGGAACGTCGCGGAGAGGCAATGGGCTGGTACGGTTCCGCGCTGACTGCCGGCGTGGCACTCGGCGCACCGCTCGCGGGAATTTTTATTGACGGTATGGGGTCCTCCGGCGGGTTCGTGTCCGTCGGCGTCGCCGGCGTTGTGCTGTGCCTCGTGGGACTGGTGCTCCAGCAGCGCCGGCGCAGCCGCACCGCTGCCTGACGACACCCGCATGACGACCCGCAAAATTGACGACGGCGGCGGGCTGACCACCATGGTCAGCCC